>NZ_JBHXSA010000008.1:0-282834 GCF_042716475.1 Streptomyces sp. NPDC058671
TCTCTCTGGGCTACGAGAGAAACCATAGCCGTGACACCACCCAATGTCTACTCCCGCCGACATAGATTTCCGCGCGCGTGTCAGTGAGGTAATCGGCCTCACCCGAGCAGGAACACGAACGGCGCACGGAAGGTGCCCGGGACGGGTTGGCAGCCGTCTGTCGGGGCACACGCAACGCGCAGAGAGAACACGGCACGGATGATCCAGCCCGAGAGCAGGGGGACCTGATGGACACGATGAGCGTCGACGTCGCGACCGACCGCCCTGCGGGATCCGTCGCCGTCGCCCGTGACAGCGCTCGGCGCTTCCTCGACGGTCTCGTTCCGTCGCTCGCGTCAGAGGTCGCCGAGATCGTGGCCCTCGTGGTCTCGGAACTCGTCACCAACGCCCTGCGCCACGGCGGCGGCGCCTGCACCCTCGATCTGACGGCACACCCGGACAGCATCGAGGTGGCCGCGCACGACCACAACCCGCACGCGCCGCGGATGCGTACCCCTGACCTCGACAGCGGTACCGGAGGCTTCGGCTGGGCCATGGTCAACCGGCTCGCCCGAGCGACCGCGGTCACTCGGCGGGCCTCCGGCGGGAAGACGGTGACGGCTCTGCTCGCCCGGTAGTCCGACCGGTCACGATGGCCTGAAGGCCGGCGGGCGGGACGCGCGCCGAGGAAAACGTTCTCCCCTTCTATCGGGTGGCCGAATCCGTCGCCACCCACGAGAATTCGGCGGCGAATACGCTGCGCGGGGAATTCCGGCGCGACCCGAAGGGAATGCTTGAATCGAAATCACCGCGGGGGGATGGTTTCCCCACCGTCGGCGCGTCAGCGACAGGAAAGAACACATGCAGCTGGGGCCCACACCCCGAAGGATGTGGGCCCCAGCTACGAAGTGCGCGTCAGCGTCAGGCGGGAACGATGTTCTCCGCCGTCGGGCCCTTCTGGCCCTGCGCGATGTCGAACGAGACCTTCTGGCCTTCGAGCAGCTCGCGGAAGCCCTGGGCGGCGATGTTCGAGTAGTGGGCGAACACGTCAGCGCCGCCACCGTCCTGCTCGATGAAGCCGAAACCCTTTTCCGCGTTGAACCACTTCACAGTGCCAGTAGCCATGTCTTATCTCCTTTGGGCAGTACGCCGCCATCCGTACTGTACGGATGGCGTGTCGCCGCGATGATGCCCCGCCCGGAAGAACCGGAAATGCAAAACGCTTTCATGCGGCACGGAGGCCGACTTCATGCGCTTGAAGCTTGTGGGTACCAAAACTGCAACTGATGTCGACAGTAGCACGTCACCGCGGCCGATGCGGGTCAACGCTTTACCGTTGCGTGTCGCGATAAAGAGCCTTCCCGCGAAGGATGTTAAATTCTCCGGCGGCGAACGCAGGTATTCCTTCACCCCGAGCGCAGCGTTGCGGAAGCGGGGGCGTTCGGTGCGGCGCGTCGGCCTCCGTACAGCCTCGGACCGCGCCGTAGTGGCGCGACCGGCTCGGGGCGCATGCCGGGGTCGCGCCCCCTGGCCGCCCATCGACGGCGTTCACGACGAGGCCCTGCTTCGACATGTGTCAACATAGACGCATGTCGAACGCCAAGGTGTTGCCGCTCCTGGAACCCGCCGTCGAGGCCTGCTGCCCGCCGTTGAACGAGCGCCCGCTGACGGCGGACGAGGCCGAACGCACTGCCCTGATGTTCAAGGCCCTGGGCGACCCGGTGCGGTTGCGGCTGTTCTCGGCCGTCGCCTCGCACGAGGGCGGTGAAGCGTGCGTCTGCGACATCTCCGACGTCGGCGTCTCGCAGCCCACGGTGTCCCATCACCTGAAGAAGCTGAAGGAGGCCGGGCTGCTCTCCTCCGAGCGGCGCGGCACCTGGGTCTACTACCGGGTCGAACCCGCCGTCCTCGCCGCCATGGGCCGGCTGCTGACCAAGGCGGCTTCCGCCGCCGCGTGATCCCGCGAGCTCTCACCGCGGGACCGTCGGAGTCCCTGCGCAAGGGGTGGCGGCACCGCTACCGGGGCGCCGGCACGGGCACGACGTGCAGCGTCCACCTCTCCGTCCTTCCGGACGAGCGAGGGTTTCTCCCGCATGACTGAGGTCCCCGGTACGGGGGTGTCGCTCGCACGGGCGGGTGACCGGTCGTCTGCGGGGTAGCCGCCCGGGAAGGCGAAGGGAGCATTGCCCCGGGCCACCGCGCGACGGCGGAGGAGCGTTCCATGAACAGTGCCGAGACGATCGACCGGCTTCTCCGGGAGCACGGGCGGACCTACGCCGACGAGGCCGGGATCGCGTTGCGGGACGAGCCCGCACCGTTGTACCAGCTCCTCGTGCTCACCGTTCTGTGTTCCGTCCGCATCAAGGCCGACATCGCCACCGCCGCCGCGCGTGAACTCTTCGCGGCCGGGCTGCGGACGCCCCGGGCCATGGCGGACTCCGCCTGGCAGGCACGCGTGGACGCCTTCGGGCGGGCTCATTACGTGCGGTACGACGAGAGCACCGCGACCGCGCTCGGCAAGGGAGCGGCGCTGGTCGTCGACCGGTACCACGGGGATCTGCGCCGGCTCCGCGAGGAGGCGGCCGGTGACGCGGAGGAGCTGCGCCGGCTGTTGCGCGAGGTACCGAGGATCGGTCCGGTGGGCTCCGGCATCTTCTGTCGCGAGGTCCAGGTCGTGTGGCCGGAGCTGCGCCCGTTCTTCGACGAGCGGTCCCTGGCTGCCGCCGGCCGCCTCGGCCTCCCCCACACCCCGGCCGGCCTCGCCCGGCACGTCCCGCCCGAGGACCTGGCCCGGCTCGCGGCCGCCCTCGTGCGCGTCAGCCTCTCCAAGGAACGCCCCCGGCCGGTCTCCCGCTGAACGCGCTCCTACCTGAGCAGCAGGTTCCCTCCCACGTCCGTCGGGACGGACTCGCGGACCGGGGTGCTGGTGGAGCCCGGGAGGCGCATGCCGGGTATGGGGGTGTCGGGGTCGGTGCGGTGGAGCAGGACCGTGCCGGCGTGGTCCCAGACCCGGGTGTAGCCGTGGGCGAGCAGGAGCCTGACACGCTCCTGCTGGTCCTCGGTCGAGGCGAAGGGGAACGTCCGGTTCTGCGTGCGGAGCAGGACCCAGTCCGCCCCGCGCGGTGTCGCGTCGGCGATGACCACCTGGGTACGGGCGGTGAGGCGGGGGGCGATCGTGTTGTCCGCCTCCACCGTCACGCCGTCCGGGATGAGTTCGGCTGCCGTCGCCAGAGGGCTCTTGTCCGGCGACGGGCGCCAGAAGTCCGGGCGGAACAGGAGGTTGAGGCCGAGAGCGACGGCCGCCGCCGAGGCGAGGGCGCCCGCGCCGACCGCCCACCGGCGGAACAGCGCGCGGTTGCCGCGGTGCAGCCCTGCCGCCGTCTCCAGCGCCGCCGTCACCAGGACGGGCCACAGGAAGGCGTCGTAGTGGTTGATCACCGGCCAGTGGTTCGGGTTGTCCGAGAGGACCCGTTCCGCGAGGAGGGGCACGGCCAGCAGGAAGGTGCGGGAGCCGAGCGGGAGCAGCGCCAGGCTGCCCACGATCCAGGCCACCATCGCGGCCTTCACGAACGGCGTCGCGGCGACCTGGAGCAGGACCCACGGGGCGGTGACGACATGGGCGAGCGCGTCCCCCGGGTCGGCGCCGAGGCGTCCGTACGACCAGTAGTAGCCCTCCGGTCCGCCCATCGCCGGCAGGAACCACACGATGACGACGGCGGAGACCAGCGGCCCGGCCACGGCGAGCACGAGCCCCGCGGTGCGGCCGCCGCGGTGGCCGGTGCGACGGGCCCGCGCCGCCAGGACGAGGCCGAACGCTCCGACGACGAGCCCCATGTCCTCCTTCGCCGTGCACAGCAGGGCCGCCCAGCAGGCCGCCGCGCCGTACCGGTGGGCCAGGCCCCGCTCCAGCATGAGGAGGGTGAACGGCACCGCGAAGGCGACCTCGTGGAAGCCGGTGTACGAGGAGTTCAGGAGCGGCCAGCCGAGGCCGTACACGAGCCCGGCGACGTCCGCCGCCCGGCGTACGGTCAGCGGGTCCGCGTCCGCGAAGCAGTGCCGCGCGATGCGCCGGACCACCGGCACGCCGGCCGCGAACAGCGCGGCCTGTGCGAGGACGAGGACCCGCGGGTCGTCCCACAGCCAGTACAGCGGCGCGAGCAGAGCGAGAGCGGGGGTGAAGTGGTCGCCGAGGAGCGAGAATCCGGGCGGGAACTCGTGGTGCACGTTCTTGATCGGCGACCTCGGCAGCTCGCCGTTCGCGTACGCGCGGACCGCCTGGTCGAAGATGCCGAGGTCGAACCCGGTGAGCCGCAGCGCGATCCAGGACTGCATCCCGAGGCCGCAGCAGACGAGGAAGCACAGCGCGGTCAGGGCGGGACCGCGTCGCCACGATCGCGGCCCCGAGCCCTGCGCCGTCTCCCGGACGGACGACACGAGGCCGTCCCGCCACGCCCCCGGCCCGAAGCCTCGCACTTCCCCGGTCCTCGGCCCGAAGCGTTGCCCCGTCCCAGCCCTCGGCCTGGTGCCCTGCGCCTCCCCGACCCTCGGCCCGAAGCCTTGCGCCGTCCCACCCCTCGGCCCGAGGCCTTGCCCCGTCCCGGCCCCCGGCCTGGTCCCCTGGGCCTCCCCGGTCCTCGGCCCGAAGTCTTGTGCCTCTCCGACGTGCGTCGGCCCGGAGCCCCCCGCCTCCCCGGCCCTTCCCCCGCCCACCGCGCGCGTGCCGCTCGTCGGCGTGGTCCGCGGTGTGTCCCGTTCCTCCGGCGGTCGGTGTGGGGGTGTGCGGGTCGGCGTGACTTCCATGGCCACGACCCTACGGTGAGTCGCCGTGGCGGCAGGGGGACAATCGCGCCATGGTGATCAGCGCGCGCGCACTCAACCGCTCCACCCTGGCACGGCAGTTGCTCCTCGACCGGGCTCCGGTCGGCGTCGAGGAGGCCGTACGGCGGGTGGTGGCGCTCCAGGCGCAGCACCCGGGCTCGCCCTACGTCGCCCTGTGGAACCGGGTCTCCGGCTTCGACCCGGCGCGGCTCGACGAGGCCGTCGGCGGCTTCGAGTTGGTGCGGTCGACCCTGATGCGGCTCACCCTGCACCTGGTGCACGCCGGGGACTACCGCGCGTTCCGGGAGGGCATGGAACCGACGCTGCGCGGCTCCCGGCTGCACGACCCGCGGTACAAGGCGGCGGGGTTCACGGCCGCCGACGCCGACGGGCTGCTGCCGGACCTCCTCGCGTACGCCGGTGAGGCACGGACCGGCGCCCAGTTGCGGTCCCGTATCGAGGAGGTGCGGGGCGGGCCGGTGGAGGCCGTGGTGTGGCGGATGATCCGCCAGTACGCGCCGCTGTGGCACGCGCCGACGGGTCCGCCGTGGTCGTTCGGGACGGCGCAGGCGTTCGTGACGGCGAGCGCGCTGCCGGTCCTGGCCGACCCGGAGGCCGCGACGGCGGGGCTCGCCGTCCTGATCCGGCGCTATCTGGAGGGCTTCGGTCCGGCGTCCGTCCCCGACATGGCGCAGTTCACGACGGCGCCCCGGGGCAAGGTGCGCGAGGCGGTGCGGGCGCTCGACGGGCGGCTCGACCAACTGGAGGGGCCGGACGGGACGGTGCTGTACGACGTGCCCGGTGCGCCGCTGCCCGGTGAGGACGTCCCGGCGCCGCCCCGGTTCATGGCCATGTGGGACAGCGTGCTGCTGGCCTACGCGGACCGGGGCCGGGTCCTCCCGGCCGCGTACCGGAAGCAGGTGATCCGTGTGAACGGCGACACGCTGCCGACGCTCCTCGTCGACGGATACGTCGCCGGGGTCTGGCGGCCGGTCGCCGGCGGCATCGAGGCCTCGGCCTTCCACCCGCTGCCCGCCGACGTCTGGGAGGCCCTCGCGGCGGAGGCGGGGGCCCTCGGCGCTCTCCTCGCCGACCGGGACCCGTACCTCTACCGCCGCTACGACCACTGGTGGGTCAAGGGCCTTCCGGCGGTCGAGACCCGGATCCTGCCGACGGACCACTGACGGGCGCTCCTCGCATCGGAGGCCGCCGCCGGCGACGGCGGCTCCCGCAGTGCCCTGCTCAGCGGGAGGCCGCCGTCGACGTCACCAGTTCCCTCAGCGCGATGTTCAGTCGCAGCACGTTCACCCGGGGCTCGCCGATGAAGCCGAGGATCCGGTCCTCGGTGTGGTCGGCGACCAGCCCGGCGACCTGGGCGACGGTGAGGTGGTTGCGGGCCGCGACCCGGTGGGCCTGGAGCTTCGCGTACGCCGGGGAGATGTGCGGGTCCAGGCCGGAGCCGGAGGAGGTGACGGCGTCCGGCGGCACGTCGGAGGGCCGCACCGGGTGGCCGGGGACCGAGTCGTCCCGGATCACGGCCGCCTTGGCCTCCTCGACCCACTGGATGAGTTCGGCGTTGTCGCCGGAGCGGTTGGTGGCGCCGGAGAGGATCAGCTCGTACCGGGTGTTGACGCTGTTGGCACCCAGGCCGTGAGACGGGCGCGGCTGGAACCAGCGCGGGTCGGGCTTCCCGTCGGCCGGATAGGTCTGGCCGATGAGCGAGGAGCCGACGGTCCTCCCGCTGCCGTCCGTGAGCGG
Source organism: Streptomyces sp. NPDC058671 (assembly GCF_042716475.1). NCBI lineage: Bacteria > Bacillati > Actinomycetota > Actinomycetes > Kitasatosporales > Streptomycetaceae > Streptomyces > Streptomyces sp. NPDC058671. The sequence continues at coordinate 6,556 of NZ_JBHXSA010000008.1, forward strand.
GGAGCCGTTCGCCTGGGATGGGAAGGCGAGTTGGGCGACGCCGGTGACGGCCAGCGGGTAGAGGACGCCGCACACGGCGGTGAGGGCGAGGAGGGCGCGCAGGCCCGCCCCGAGCAGGCGTCCCGTGTCTCCTGCGGAGGTGTTCGTCATGGTCGGTCAGCACGCTTTCCGGTTCAGCTCAGCCCGGGGACGAGGGAGAGGAGGAGGTCGATGGTCTTGATGCCGATGAAGGGGGCGACGAGTCCGCCGAGGCCGTAGAGGCCGAGGTTCCGGCGGAGCATCGCGTCGGCGCTGCTCGGCCGGTACCGCACGCCCCTCAGGGCGAGCGGCACCAGGGCGACGATGACCAGCGCGTTGAAGACGACGGCCGAGAGGATCGCGGACTGGGGCGAGGCCAGGCCCATGATGTTCAGCCGGTCGAGGCCCGGGTAGGCCACCGTGAACATGGCGGGGATGATCGCGAAGTACTTGGCGACGTCGTTGGCGATCGAGAACGTCGTCAGGGCGCCCCGGGTGATGAGGAGTTGCTTGCCGATCCCGACGATCTCGATGAGCTTCGTCGGGTCGGAGTCGAGGTCGACCATGTTGCCGGCCTCCTTCGCGGCCGACGTGCCCGTGTTCATCGCCACGCCGACGTCCGCCTGGGCGAGCGCCGGGGCGTCGTTCGTGCCGTCGCCGGTCATGGCGACGAGCTTGCCGCCGGCCTGCTCGCGCTTGATGAGCGCCATCTTGTCCTCGGGCGTCGCCTCCGCGAGGAAGTCGTCGACGCCCGCCTCCTCGGCGATCGCCTTCGCGGTGAGCGGGTTGTCGCCGGTGATCATGACGGTACGGATGCCCATGCGGCGCAGCTCGTCGAAGCGTTCCCGCATGCCGTCCTTGACGACGTCCTTGAGGTGGACGACCCCCAGGACCCGGGCGCCCCCGTCGTCCTCCAGGGCGACGAGGAGCGGCGTACCGCCGGCTTCGGAGATCCGGTCGGCCAGCGCCCGCGCGTCCTCGGGGACGCCGCCTCCCCGTTCCCTCACCCACGCCATGACCGACCCGGCCGCGCCCTTGCGTACGCGGCGCCCGCCGACGTCCACGCCGGACATGCGGGTCCTGGCGGTGAACCGGGTCCAGACGGCTCCTGTCAGTTCGCCCGGGTGGCGCTCGCGGAGGCCGTACCGCTCCTCGGCGAGGACGACGATCGAGCGGCCCTCCGGGGTCTCGTCGGCGAGCGAGGACAGCTGGGCGGCGTCCGCCAGTTCGGCCTCGGTGGCGCCCCGGACCGGTACGAACTCCGCCGCCCGCCGGTCACCCAGGGTGATCGTGCCCGTCTTGTCGAGCAGCAGCGTCGACACGTCGCCCGCCGCCTCGACCGCGCGGCCCGACGTCGCGAGGACGTTGCGCTGGACGAGCCGGTCCATGCCGGCGATGCCGATCGCGGAGAGCAGGGCGCCGATCGTCGTCGGGATCAGGCACACCAGCAGGGCCGTCAGGACGATCATCGACGTCTGCTCGTCGGCGCCCGCGTAGATCGCGAAGGGTTTGAGGGTGACGACGGCCAGCAGGAAGACGACGGTCAGGGAGGCGAGGAGGATGTCGAGCGCGATCTCGTTGGGGGTCTTCTGCCGTGCGGCGCCCTCCACGAGGCCGATCATCCGGTCGATGAACGTCTCGCCGGGCCTCGTCGTGATCTTCACGACGATCCGGTCCGACAGCACCTTCGTCCCGCCCGTCACCGCGCAGCGGTCGCCGCCGGACTCGCGGATCACCGGCGCCGACTCGCCCGTGATCGCGGACTCGTCGACGGACGCCACGCCCTCGACGACGTCCCCGTCGCCCGGGATGACGTCGCCGGCCTCGCAGACCACCAGGTCTCCGACGCGCAGTTCGGTGCCGGGCACCCGTTCCTCGTCCGCGCCGGCGAGCCTGCGCGCGACCGTGTCCGTCCTGGCCCTGCGCAGGGTGTCGGCCTGCGCCTTGCCCCGGCCCTCGGCCACCGCCTCCGCCAGGTTGGCGAAGACCGTGGTGAGCCACAGCCAGACGGTGATCGCCCAGCCGAACCAGTCCCCCGGGTCCATGGCGGCGAGGACGGTGGTGAGCAACGAGCCGATGAGCACCACGAACATGACGGGCGACCTGGCCATGACCCGGGGGTCGAGCTTCCTGATCGCGTCGGGGAGGGACGTCACCAGTTGCTTCGGGTCGAACAGTCCGCCGCCGACGCGTCCGGCTCCGTCCGGCCGGCCGGTGGGCACCTCGGTCCGTGGGGGCCGGGTGGGAGTGGTGGTGCTCATGCTGCGAGCCCTTCGGCGAGCGGTCCCAGCGCGAGGGCCGGGAAGTAGGTGAGGCCGGCGACGATGAGGATCGTGCCGACGAGGAGGCCGGTGAAAAGCGGTTTCTCGGTCCTCAAGGTGCCCGCCGTCTTCGGTACGGGCGTCTGCTCGGCCAGCGAACCGGCGAGCGCGAGGACGAACACCATGGGCAGGAACCGGCCGAGGAGCATCGCGATGCCGAGGGTCGTGTTGAACCACGGGGTGTCGGCGTCGAGGCCGGCGAACGCGGAGCCGTTGTTGTTGGCGCCGGACGTGTAGGCGTAGAGGATCTCGGAGAAGCCGTGCGCGCCGGTGTTGGTCATCGACTGCGACGGGGTGTCCAGGGCCATGGCGACGGCGGTGAAGCCGAGAACGAGCACGGGGGTGACGAGGAGGTAGCAGGCGGCGTACTTGATCTCGCGGACGCCGATCTTCTTGCCCAGGTACTCCGGGGTGCGGCCGACCATCAGTCCGGCGACGAACACCGCGATGACCGCCATGACCAGCATGCCGTAGAGGCCGGAGCCGACACCGCCGGGGGCGAGCTCGCCCAGCTGCATGCCGAGCATCGCGATGCCGCCGCCGAGACCGGTGTACGAGGAGTGGAAGGAGTTCACCGCGCCGGTGGAGGTGAGCGTGGTCGCCACCGCGAAGAGCGAGGAGCCGGCGATCCCGAACCGGGTCTCCTTGCCTTCCATGGCGCCACCCGCGAGGTCGAAGGCGGGGCCGTGGTGCGCGAACTCGGCCGCCATCATGAGCGCGGTGAAGCCGAGCCAGAGCGTGGCCATCGTGCCGAGGATCGCGTACCCCTGCTTGACGCTGCCGACCATCCGGCCGAAGGTCCGGGTCAGTGCGAAGGGGATCAGCAGGATCAGGTAGATCTCGAAGAGGTTCGACAGACCGTTCGGGTTCTCGAAGGGGTGGGCCGAGTTGGCGTTGAAGTATCCGCCGCCGTTCGTGCCCAGCTCCTTGATGACCTCCTGCGAGGCGACCGCGCCGCCGTTCCACTGCTGCGTCCCGCCCGTGAACTGCCCGACGTCGTGGATGCCGGAGAAGTTCTGGATCGCGCCACAGGCGACGAGGACGAGGGCGCCGATCACGGAGATCGGCAGCAGGATCCGTACGACACCCCGGACCAGGTCGGCCCAGAAGTTGCCGAGCTCGCCCGTGCGCGAGCGGGCGAAGCCACGGACGAACGCCACCGCGACCGCGATCCCGACCGCCGCCGAGACGAAGTTCTGCACCGCGAGGCCGCCGGTCTGCACGACATGGCCCATGGCCTGTTCGCCGTAGTACGACTGCCAGTTGGTGTTGGACACGAAGGAGGCGGCGGTGTTGAACGCCTGGTCCGGGTCGATCGACGCGAAGCCGAGCGAGCCGGGCAGCGCGCCCTGCGCCCGCTGGAGCAGGAAGAGGAAGAGGACGCCGACGGCGGAGAAGGCGAGGACGCCGCGCAGGTAGGCGGGCCAGCGCATCTCCACCGTGGGGTCGGCGCCGATGCCCCGGTAGATCCACTTCTCCACCCGGAGGTGCCGGTCGGAGGAGTAGACCCGGGCCATGTGGTCACCGAGCGGGCGGTACGAGAGGCCGAGCGCGACGACCAGGGCGAGCAGCTGGAGGACTCCAGCCAGGACGGGACTCATGGGGCGGCCTCAGAACCTCTCGGGCTTGACGAGGGCGAGGACGAGATAGCCAAGGAGGGCGGCGGCCACGAGGAGACCGACGATGTTCTCGGCGCTCACAGCTTGACCACCCCCTTGGCGATGAAGGCCACCAGCGCGAAGACCGCGACCGTGGTGACGACGAAGGCCACGTCGGCCATCGTGAGCTCCCGGATGCAGGAAGAGGAAAGAACGGATTCTCGGACGAGATGAGGAAACCTCGCTCCCGGCCGCCCGCCGCCGTCGTTGACGTGGCTCTGACGCGCCGCGCGCCCGTCTTGACGTGTCCTCTACGCCCGGCTCCCGGCTGACCGTCGACAACGCCTGCGGCCGGGCCTCACAGCAGCCCGGCCGTCGCCACTCCCAGCCATACGGCTCCGAGTCCGGCGGCCAGGCTCCCGGTCACGTTCAGCACCGCGTACCCCTTCGCCCCGCGCTCGTACAGCGCGTACGTCTCGTACGAGAAGGTCGAGTACGTCGTGAGGGCGCCGCACAGGCCCGTGCCGAGCAGCAGGTACGTCTGCGCGGAGGCGACCCCGGCCAGCAGTCCGAGCACGAACGAACCGACGACGTTCACCGTGAACGTGCCCCAGGGGAGGCCGGGGCCGAACCGCGCCCTCAGCGCACGGTCCGTGAGGTACCGCAGGGGCGCGCCGACGGCGGCTCCCGCGACGACGAGCAGCCAGTTCACGCGGGCGCCGCCCGTCCGCGTACGGCCCTGGTCACGACGATCCCGGCCAGGACGGCGGCGAGCGCGGTGACCACGGTCGCCCCCAGGTAGAGCAGGCCGCGCGTCGGGTCGCCCGCGCTCAGCAGCCGCTGCGTGTCGAGGCTGTACGTCGAGAACGTGGTGAACCCGCCGCAGAACCCGGTGCCGAGGAAGGGGCGCAGGAGCGGGTGGGGCGCGGCGGGAGGTTCCGTCAGGAGGACCATCAGGATGCCGAGGAGCGCGCAGCCGCTCGCGTTCACCGTGAACGTCGTCCAGGGGAAGGCGCCTTCGGGGGTGGGCCAGAGCAGCGCCGCGCCGTAGCGCGCGGTCGCACCGAGGGCGCCGCCGGCGGCCACCGCCCCGACGACCGGCAGTTCCGCGCGCAGGCCCATGCGCCCAGGGTACGAGGACGGGCGCACGGGGCGGTTCGAGGCGAGGCGCACAGGCGCGGTCTCCGGCCTGGGGCATTAACCGGGGGCCGGCCCGTGCGGCCTCGCTCTGCGATGGTCCGGCCACGCCCTGCTACGGGTCAAAGCGGGGCCGGTGAGTCTGTCAGATCCCCCGCGCCTGCCTCACGGGGTGGCCGGAAGGGCAGTCGTCGGGCCGCGCCGGAATGGCGAAGAGGGCCTCTGACCTGCGGAGACACGAGGGGAGGTGGTCCGGCCACCATCCGGCGGCCGATTCGGGTGCCGGGTACACCTCGTCCCGGGAGGCGGGGTCGGGCGAGGGTGGTGGAGCAGCGGGAGGGAGCTGCGCAACCTTCGGGCAGGAGTGTCGTGAGTACATCCGTCGCAATCAAGCGCAGGGCCGTCGCCGGGGCTGTTCCGCCGGCCGTTCCCCTGGGCGTCGTCAGGTCCGTCGGCACGGCCGGCTCGCGCGAGGACGTCTACGCCGAGCTGTGCGGCGCGCTGTTCTCCGGCTTCCCGCGCCGCGACCAGCGTCTGAAGGCCGAGCAGTACCTGCACGGCCTGCTGACCGCGCAGGGCCGCAAGTCCATCCGTAACATCGCCGCCCAGATCGGCGGGCCCGCCGCCGAGCAGAGCCTGCACCACTTCGTGTCCAGTTCGACCTGGGACTGGCAGCCCATGCGGGCCGCGCTCGCCCGGTTCCTGGAGCGGAACAGCTGCCCGCAGGCCTGGGTGGTGCGGCCCATGCCGATCCCGAAGGCCGGGGAGCACTCGGTGGGCGTGGACCGGCGGTTCGACCCGGAGCGCGGCCAGGTCTTCCACGGCCAGCAGGCGTTCGGGGTGTGGTTCGCCAGCGACGAGCTGAGCGTCCCCGTGAACTGGCGTCTGTTCCTGCCGGACCCCTGGGTCAACGACCGGACCCGGCGCGACCGGGCGGAGGTCCCCCAGGAGGCCGGCGAGGAGACCCTGGAGGAGTGCGCGGTCGCGGCGGCGCTCGACACCGCCCGCTGGTCCGACGTCACCCGCAAGCCCGTGCTGCTCGACATCCGGGGCGGCGCGGGGCGGGCGGCCCTCACCCGGCTCGCCGGGGCGGGCGTGCCGGTCGTGGCCCGGATCGGTCCGGGCTCCCGGCTCGCGATCGCCGACCGGTCGCTGCCCGGCTTCGGGGCGGGCCCGCTGACCGCCGTACAGATCCTGGAGTCGCTCAAGGGGCTGCGCAGGCCGGTGAGCTGGGTGGACACCGTGGGCGGCGCGCGGACCTCGCGTACGTCGCTCGCCACGGCCGTCCGGGTGGCGCTGCCCACGCCGGGCGGGGAGCGGATGCGTCCGCTGGTGCTGCTCGGCGAGTGGGACGACCCCCGGCGGGCCCCGGCCCGGGTGTGGATCAGCGATCTGACCGGGTCGCCGGTCGGCTCCCTGCTGCGGCTGACGAAGCTGGCCCGCCGGGTGGAGCGGGACTTCGTGGAGGTCGGGGAGGGGGCGGGGCTGCGGGACTTCGTGGGCCGCTCGTTCCGTGGCTGGCACCGTCACATCACGCTGGCGTCGGCGGCCCACGCGGCGACGGTCATGTCCGCCACCGACTGGGAGGCGGCCTACGGCCCCACCTACGGCTCGGGGCGCACGGCGAGCTGACGGGCGGTCGCGGCGCGGGGGTTCTCGCACGGTGCCGGTTCGTCAGGTGCCGCGCTCCGGTGGGGCCGGCTGGCGGGCCGGGTCCGTCGTGGCGCGGCCCCTGGCCAGGACCTCCCGGGTGCGCCGGAGGCGCAGGGCGAGCTGGACCTCGAGGACCTGGCCCGGTTTCTGCCACTCGGGCCCGAGGAGTTCGCCGATCCGTTCGAGGCGCCGGGACACCGTGTTGGGGTGGACGTGCAGCGCCTCGGCCGCGTTCGTCGGGCTGCCGCCGGACGCGAAGTAGGCCTCCAGGGTGTGGGTCAGATCGGTGAAGCGCTCGGCGTCGTAGTCGAGTACAGGTCCGATGGCCGCCTCGACGAAGCCGTCGACGTCGTTGTCGTCGGAGAGCAGCAGCCCCAGGAACCCGAGGTCCTGCACGGACGCCGCCGAGCCGGTGCCGCCGAGCGCGCTCATCGCGTCCAGGCAGCGTCCGGCCTCCTGGTGCATGCGGGCCACGCCGTCGGGACTCCAGCCGGGTCCGGCCGCGGCGACCGAGACGGGGTGCCCGAGCAGCGGGGAGAGTTCCGCGGCGACGGCCTTGGCGGCGGCGGAGGCGTCGATCCCCGGGAGCAGCAGCACGATGCAGCCGCCCTGCACGGTCTTCAGACCCGAGAGGCGGTACGCGTACGAGGACGCCCAGACGACGGCCCTGCCCTGTTCACCGCCCTCGGGCCGCGCCAGCACGAGGACGTGCGGTTTCCGCAGGTCGACGCCGAGGCGGCGGGCCCGCTGGGCGATCTGCTGCGGCGCGTGCGGCGGGTCGGCGATGAGGTCGTCGAGGAGCTCGTCGCGGACGGGTCCTTCGGCGACGGCGGTGGAGCGCCGCATGAGGAGGAGGAAGGCGACGGACTGGGCGGCGAGTTCGAGGAGCCGCTCGTCCTCGCCGGTGAGCCCGCCGGCGGCGCGGATGACGAGGCCGCCGAGGTCCTCGGAGCCGGCGATGACGGGCGCGACCCAGGTGTCGTCGGCGGCGAGGACGGGGCGGCGGCGGGCGTGCGCGTCGAGCGAGGCCTTGGCGACGGCCGCTTCGTCGAGGCCGGGGATGTCTCCGGCGGTGGCGAGGCAGCGGCCCCCCTGGTCGCGGATCATGACGGTCGCGTCGAGGGCGTCGGCGGCGGCCTTGGCGACGTTGCAGAGGTCGCCGCCCGCGAGGACGAGGTTCATGATGCGGCCGTGGGCCTCGCTTACGTGCCGCATGCGGGTGAGGCTCGTGCGGACGCGGGAGCTGTCCCGTTCCAGTTCGGAGACCTCGGCCCTGGTGCGGTCGAGGAGGCCGGTCTTCTCGACGGCGAGGGCGGCGAGGTCGGCGAGCGCGGCGAGGAGTTGGATCTCCTCGGAGGTGTGGTGGCGGACGCGGCGGTCGGCGCCGTGGAGGGCGCCGATCACGGTGTCGCCGCTGCGCAGCGGCGCGGTCACCATGGCGTGCAGGTCCTCGGCGCGCAGGGCCGCTTCGGCGGCTTCGTCGAAGGCCGGGGCGTGGACGCCGGCGTCGAGGGAGCCGGAGGGGGCGAAGCGCTCGTCGGCGAGGTAGTCGGCGGTCCAGACGGGTTCGCCGTGGAGCTGGACGGCGCCGCCGAGCCCGTACCCCTCGGCGATCCTCAGGCCGGGGGCGAGCCGCGGCCCTTCGGCGCGGTCGCCGCGGGAGCCCTCGGTCGTGTGGACGTAGCAGACTCCGTTCGGGCCGCGCAGGGTCACGTACGCCAGGTCGAGGTCGAGCAGCCGGCGGGCGCGGCGGGTGATGACGCGCAGGAGGCTGTCGAGGTCGTAGGCGGAGGTCAGGTCGCGGGCGGTGTCGGTGAGGGCGGCGAGTCCGGCCTCATGGCGCGCCTCGTCCGCGCGGCCCCGGTGGATCTCGCCGGCCAGTGCGACGGCCCGTTCGAGGCGGTGGAGTTCCTCGTCGGCGAGTCCGGTGCGGCGGGCCCCGTCGAGGAGGGCGGCGAGGCGGGCGGCCGGGGCCCGCTCGGCGAGCAGTTCGAGGACCGTGAGCAGCGCGTCGGCACCACCGGCTCCGTCGGTGCCGTGCAAGGTCATGGTCCCGTCCCCCGTGGTCGAGCGAAATCGGGCACCTCGGCGGAAACCCGTCCTGCTCGCCGAAACTAATTCGGCTTCGGGAGTCGGTCAACGGTGAGGTGCCGCACTTCATTCCCGGGTGGTGTCCCCCCGGGCACCCCTGCCGCGCCGGTGGTCAGCCGACGGAGCCGACCGGGACGAGCCTGGCGCGTGCCGGACCGTACTGGGCGGGGATACGGGGAGCGTACACGGGGCGGATCGCGGAATTCCGTACGGTGAGGACCGAGCTCTGGAGGCGGCGGAGCCGGGCGGAGGGTTCCATGCCGCTCTCCCCCTTGAGCGCCACGCGCAGCCGCTCGTACACCGTGAGGGCCTCGTCGTGCTGTCCGCAGCGGAGCAGGGCGACCATGTAGTGGGCGTGGAGCGGCTCGTTGGTGCGGTAGCGGGCGACGAGTCCGGAGAGTTCGGAGAGCAGCTCGGCGTGCCGGCCGAGGCCCAGCTGCGCTTCCACCCACTGGTCGAGGACGCTGAGCCGGGAGGCTTCGAGGCGCTCGATCTCGCGGCGGAGGCGGGGCCCCGCGGCGACGCCCGCGTAGGGTTCGCCGCGCCACAGGGCCAGGGCCTCGCCGAGGCGGAGCGCGGCACGGGAGAGGTCGCCCGCCTCCATGGCGCGGTAGCCGGCGCCGGCCGCGCGCTCGAACTGCCAGACGTCGTGGGCTCCGCCGCCGGTGTCGAGGCGGTAGCCGCCGGGCTGGGAGACCAGGACCGCGTCGGCGGTGCGCCGCTCGGACCAGCCGGGGCCGGGCTCGGCCGGCTCGGCGCCGCGTCGCAGTGCGACCGCGATGAGGGTGCGCAACTCCGTTATGTGGGACTGGAGTTCGGTGCGGGCGCCGCGGGGCGCGCCGGACGGCCACAGCTCCTCGGTCAGTACCGTGACGGGCACGACCTGGTCGGCGCTGGCCGTGAGCAGGGCGAGGAGCTGCCGGGGCGCGGCTGCCGTCGGGGTGATGGACACCCCGTGCTCACGTACCGACAGTCCCCCCAGGATCCGGACGTCCACCTTGCCCCCTCAGTGCCTGTGCGGTGTCTGCGCGCGGGATGACTCTCGTTGATTAGAAAAGACCCCCGTAGGCATGTCAATAAGAAACCGGAGGGTACGGAAACCCCATCCGGGATATCGGGGTGATTCACCCCCTTTATGGGGGTATTGAGGCGTAGGGTTTTCGTCACTGGCGCAGACGAACACGCACCGGAAGACTGTTTCCGGACTCAGGGGTACGCTTTCGGGAGGCCCTCGGGGATGCCGGAAGGGCCGACACGCACGAGTTCACGCCAGAATCCGGCCGCTCGGTACGGTTCCGGGAGCGGCCGGTGCGGCGACGTGTCGGGGGCGGGGGGCCGGGGGGGTCCGGGGGATCAGGGTCCGGAGTGCGGCGTCTACAGCACGGCCGCGGCCGTGAGCAGGCCGAACGCGAGGGTGATCAGGGCCGTACGGACCCGGTGGAGACCGTTCCAGCGCTTCTCGAAGGCGGCGCGGACCGCGGCCGGGTCGTCTCCCGGGGCCTCCGACGCGGCGAGCGCGTTGTTGAGCGGGACGTTGCCGCCCACGGTGACCGCGTGGTTGAGCGCCGCGCCCACCAACCCCGCGAGCACCAGCCACTGCTGGGTGTCCGTACGCCCGTCGCCGGGGACGATGTACGCGGCGGCGGGGAAGGCGAGCACACCGAGGAAGACGGTCATGAACACGGTCCTGGGAACGGACTCGTTGATCCGGCGCATCGCCGTGACGAACTCGGCGTCCGTCAGACGGGCGAGCGCGGGCATGATCCCGGTCTGGAAGACCAGCATGAAACCGGCGTAGAGCCCGGTGCATCCGACGGCGAGGGCGAGCAGCAGGGAGGCCATGGGCCCATTCTGGCCCGCTGCCCGCCGAGCGCGTCAGCTGTACGGGTCGCCCGACCTCGACTCCCCCTCCCGGGACGGCACTTCACCCGGCGCGTCGCCTCGGCGACCGAGCAGCGCGTCGGCCTGCCGTACGGCCTCGGCCAGCTCCCTGACCACCGCCGAACCCGACCGGCCGGCGATCGCGTCGGCGCGCTCCGCGAGCGCCGGGAGCCCCGGGGCCCCGGGCAGCCCGCCGCCCCGCAGGGCGTCCGCGAAATAGGCGCTGATCGCGGTCAGCTGGAGGCTGTCGTGCCCGCCGCCCCAGACGTCGGCGGTGAGCCCGCCGGTGGCGACGGTGCCGGACCGCTCGCGCGGCGCCCGGGTGGCCGGGTCGAGCCAGCGGACGGTGGCCGTGGCGACCGGGCCGGACGCGCCGGGCCGCGTCCTGACCGCGTACAGCGCGGTGACGGTGTGGCCCGCCCCGACCTCGCCGCCGTCGACCCGGTCGTCGCGGAAGTCCTCGTCGGCGACCTCCCGGTTCTCGTAGCCGATCAGCCGGAACGTCTCGACGGTCCGCCGGTCGAAGGAGACCTGCGCCTTGGCGTCGCGGGCGCGCAGCTCGACCTGGGCGGGCAGCTGGTCGACGAAGACCTTGCGGGCCTGCGCGGAGGTGGAGACGTACGTCGTCTGGCCGTCGCCCCGGTCGGCGAGCTGCTCCATGAACGAGTCGCCGAACTCGCTGCCGACGCCGACGCCGAACAGCGTGATCCCGTACTCCCTGCGCTCCTCGTCGATGCGTTCGAGGATCGTCGCGGCCTCGGTGGCGCCGGTGTTGGCGAGCGCGTCGGAGAGCAGCACGACCCGGTTGGTGGCGCCCTTCCTGTGCCCGTCGACGGCCACGTCGTAACCGGCGCGGACACCTGCCTCGACATTGGTGGACGAGGTCGTCGCGAGGGAGTCGACGATCTCGCCGATCCGGCCGCGGGCCTCCCCCACCCGGGTCATGGGCAGCCGGGTCTCGGCCTCGTCGCTGAAGGTGACGAGGGCGAAGGAGTCGTCGTCGCGGAGCCGGTCCGCGAGCAGGCCGAGGGACTCCTTGACGAGGTCGAGCCGTCCCGGCTCCGCCATCGAGCCGGAGATGTCGACGACGAAGGTGAGGGCGGCGGGCGGCCGTTCGGCGGCCGGGCCGGTGCCCCGGGTCGCGAGCCCGACCCGGACCAGGGACCAGCCGCCGGACCCGGCGCGGGCCCCGTCGAGCGTCACGCTGAAGCCGTTGTCGGCGGGGCGCGGGTAGTCGGGACGGAAGCTGTTGACGAACTCCTCGGGGCGTACGGTCACCGCGTCGGGCAGTCGCCCCTCGGCGAGGGTCCGCCGGGCGTAGCCGTACGAGGCGGTGTCCACGTCCAGGGCGAAGGTGGACAGGTAGTCGGGGGCGGGCGCCCGGGAGCCGCCCGCGTCCTCGTCGCCGCCCTCGGCGGAGGCGTCGGGGCGGGCGTTCCCGGGGGTGGCGTCGGGGCGGGCGTTCCCGCGCCCGTCGGGTGCCCCGGGGGCGGTCCCGCCCTGCTCGTGGGCCCGCCGGTCGGCGTGGGTTCCGTCCCCGCCGGCCGAGCAGCCGCCGACGGCGAGTCCGGCCGCGAGCAGGGCCGCCATCACGGCCGAGAACCGGGCCCCTCGGCGCCCGGGCGATCGTCCCTCGTGTCGTTCCATGTCATCTCCCCGTCGTAGTACGGCACTTGCGAATGTGACGGACGGAAGGCGCGCGGGGAGCCGTCGAAGGAGTTGCGGATGGATCTCGATGCGGCAACGAAGGACGGGGGTCGAGCCGGGTGGCATGGATTCGCCATCCTTCTCAACAGGGGTTGTCACCGTGTGCAGTCGCGTGCGTACATGGAGTGGACATCGATCGGCGGGGGTGGTCAGCGGTGGCAGAGAGCGCGGGCTCCGTGATGCTCGCCCGTTCGGCGATGAACCGGGCCGTGACCGAGGGCGGACGGCCCGCGGGGCGGCCGGTCCGTGGCGCGCGACGCATCAGCGCGGTGCTCGCCGGGCTGGCCGCTTCCACCCGGTACGAGCTGTTGACCTTCGACGACCCGGCCGCGTCGGCGGGCTTCGCGATCCCCGGGCCGTTCCTCGAACTGGCGGGGGCGTGCATGCGGGCGGCGGCGGAGCGGGCCGGCGAGGTCAGAAGGATCGTGCCGCGGCACGCCCTGCCCCACCTCGAGAGCGGCCCCCCGCTGCCCGGCCGGGCCCGCCTCGCGGAGGCCATCCCCTTCAAGATGATCGTCGTCGACCGCACGGTGGCGGCGATCCCCCTCGATCTGGAACTGCTCTACAACGGACTGCTGCTGATCCGGGACCCGGTGGTGGTGCAGGCCCTCGCCCGGGCCCATCACGCCTGCTGGGCGACGGCCGAGGAGCTGTCGCACGCCCCGCCGCCCCCGGCGCCGGCGGGTGATCTGCCGCCCCAGCTGCGCCCGGTGCTCGACGCCCTCCTGGCGGGGCTCACGGACGAGACGGCGGCGGCCCGGCTCGGCATGTCCGCCCGGACGTACAGCCGCCGGGTGGGCGAGCTGATGGCGGCCCTCGGCACGACGAGCCGCTTCCGCGCAGGGGCGGAAGCGGCTCGGAGGGGGTGGCTGTGAGCAGACGGTGAGCCCCTGCTCGGGGGCTGCGGCGTGCGGGACCTACGACACGATGTCCTTGCGGGCGAAACCGCGGAAGGCGAGCGCGAAGAGGACGAGGGCGTACGTCAGGGAGATCGCGGTCCCCTTCACCATGCCGCCCCACTCCAGCTGGGGCTGGAGCGCGTCGATCCAGGCGAACTGCCAGTGCGCGGGCAGGAACTCGCGCCAGTCGCCGAGCGCCGTGACGGCGTCCAGGACGTTGCCGACGATCGTCAGGCCGACGGCCCCGCCCACCGCGCCGAGCGGGGCGTCGGTGCGGGTGGACAGCCAGAAGGCCAGACCCGCGGTGACGAGCTGGGAGGCGAAGACGAACGCGACGGCGACGCCGATGCGGAACAGCGCGTCCCCGGCGGGAACCGAGCCGCCGGTCGGCAGCTGCAGCGGACCCCAGCCGTAGGCGACCGTGCCGACGGCCAGGGCGACGAGCGGAAGGAGGACCATCGCGGCCGCGCTGTAGCCGAGGGCGACCGTCAGCTTGGAGGCGAGGAGCCGGGACCTGGGCACCGGCGCGGCCAGGAGGTAGCGCAGCGAGGACCAGCTCGCCTCGGAGGCGACGGTGTCCCCGCAGAACAGCGCCACCGGGATGACGAGGAGGAACCCGGCGGAGACGAAGAGGCAGGTCGCCGCGAAGTTGGCGCCCGAGGCGGTCGCCGTGTCCATCAGGGTGATGCGGCCGTTGCGGTCGCCGTCCTCGCCGCCGATCGCGAAGGCGATGACCAGGATGAACGGCAGGGCGACCAGGATGCCGGCCATGATCAGGGTGCGGCGGCGCTTCCACTGGCGGAGGGCCTCGACGCGCAGCGGCAGGGTGCGTCCGGCGCGGTAGCCGGGGGCGGAATCCGTGGGGGCCGGGGGCGCCGTGGGGGTGTCGAGCAGCCGGCTCATGCGGCTCCTCCTCCGATCAGGGTCAGGAACGCGTCTTCGAGGCGCCGGTGCGGTCCGACGCCGGTCAGCGGCACGTCGAGGCGCACGAGTTCGCCGATGAGGGTGGTGGCGTCGGTGCCGTCGAGACGGACCAGGAGTCCGCCGTCGGTGCGGGTGACCGAGTCGACGCCGGGCAGGGCGCCGGCCTTCTCGACGAGGGCGTCGTCGACCTCCCCGGCCAGCGTCACCAGCAGGGTGTCGCCGGAGCCGGTGATCTCGGCGACGGGGCCCGCCTGCACGAGCTGTCCCCGGTCCATGACGACGAGATGGGTGCAGGACTGTTCGACCTCCGAGAGGAGGTGGCTGGAGACGATGACGGTACGGCCACCGGCCGCGTACCGGATCATCACCTCCCGCATCTCGCGGATCTGCGGCGGGTCGAGTCCGTTGGTGGGCTCGTCCAGGATCAGCAGGTCCGGCAGGCCGAGCATGGCCTGGGCGAGGGCGAGGCGCTGGCGCATGCCCTGCGAGTAGGTGCGCACCGCGCGTTCGAGGGCGCCGCCGAGGTTCGCGATCCGCAGGGCCTCCTCGACGTGGGCGTCCTCGGCGGGGCGGCCGGTGGCCTTCCAGTACAGGTCGAGGTTCTCCCGGCCGTTGAGGTGCGGCAGGAAGCCGGCGCCCTCGACGAAGGAGCCGACCCGGGAGAGGACCGGGGCGCCGGGCCGGATGGCCTGGCCGAACACCCGGATCTCGCCATCGTCGGGGGTGATCAGGCCCATCAGCATGCGCAGGGTGGTGGTCTTGCCCGCGCCGTTGGGTCCGAGGAGGCCGAGGACCTGGCCCTGTTCGACGCGGAAGGTCACGTCCTTGACGCTGTACCGGTCGCCGCCCTTGTACTTCTTGGAGAGACCGGTGATCTGGAGCGGTACGGCGGCCAGTGCGGGGTCGGGCGCGGGGGCTGCGGTGCGGCGCCGGGCCGCGAACAGCAGGGCGACGGCGGCGGCGAGGCCGAGGAGCGGCAGGCCCCAGACCCACCAGGGCAGGGCGGCGGCCTGGGTGTCGACGCCGGGCGCGGTCGGGACGGTGAGCGGGCCCTCGACGGCGACGGTGTAGCCGGCGGGGACGGCCGGGGAGGCGTAGCCGAGGTCGGTCGCGGCGACGACGAGCCGGAGCCGGTGCCCGGCCTCCACCTCGTGGTCGATCGCGGGCAGGGTGAGCGTGACGCTCTTCCCGGCCGTGGCGCCCTCGACGCGGACGGGAGTGACGAGCTGGGCGGGAAGGACCTGCTGCCGGCCGTCGGGCCCGACGTCGTACACCTTGGCGAAGAGGACCGCGGAGCCGTCGGCGGCGGTCGAGGTGACCTTGACGCGGGCGGTCGGGGAGCCGGTGATCCGGAGCGCTTCGCCCTGCGGCTTCGCGTCGAACCGGGCGTGCTGGCCGGGGAAGTCGAGGGAGATCCCGACGCCGAGCGAGGAGAGCCCGGCGACTCCGCCGCCGAGACCGGGGACCGCGGAGACGGCGGGCGGGGAGGCGCCGGCCGGGTTGGTGAAGGTCTGCGGCCGTCCGGTCAGGGGGACGGCGGTGGTGCCGGCGGTGAGTCCCGGGTAGCGGTCGGCGGTCGCGGCGCGCAGGGTGGCCCGGCCGTCGGTGGAGTCGACGCCGCCGGTACGGCTGACGCGGAAGCCGGGGCCGGTGTCGACGGAGGTGTCGCGCTTCAGCCAGCGGTCGAACCAGGTGCTGACGCGGCGCTCGACGCGCTCGGTCTCGCGGTCGCCGCCGTCGTGGCCGCCGGAGATCCAGTCGACGGCGACGGGGGCGCCGTTGGCGGTGAGCGCCTTGGCCATGGCGTCGGACTGGGCCAGGGTGAACAGCGAGTCCGACTGGCCCTGGACGAGGAGGGCGGGCACCTTGATGCGGGCCCCGACGGCGGACGGACTGCGGGCTTCGAGGAGCGCGCGGGCGGCGGCGTCGGGCTTCCCGGAGACGGCGACGCGCTGGTAGAGGGCGCAGAGTTCGGGGGTGAAGCGCCCGCAGGCACCGGGCTCGGCGACGGCCTTCCCGGCGGCCTTCCCCGCGTCGGCGGCCTTCCCCGCCCCGGCGCCGGTCGGCGGCGCGGTCGCGGGCCGCTCGCCCGCCGCCTCCGGCTGGGCGCCCGCGGAGAAGAAGATGCCGGCCCACAGCTTCTTGAAGACACCGTCGGGGAACAGCGCGTCGGCGAGGTTCCAGTAGGTGATCTGGGGGGCGATGGCGTCGACGCGCGGGTCGTGTCCGGCGGCGAGCAGGGAGATCGCACCGCCGTAGGAGGCGCCGGTGACGCCGACGCGCGGATCGCCCGGCTTGTCGAGGAGGACCTCGGGCCGGGCGGCGAGCCAGTCGACCAGCCCGCGGGCGTCCGCGACCTCGTGGGCCGGGTCGTTGAGGCCGATCTGACCGGTGGAGGCGCCGAAGCCGCGGGCGGACCAGGTGAGGACGGCGTACCCGTCCCGGGCGAGCTGCTCGGCCTGGGCGCGGACGTCGTCCTTGGAGCCGCCGAAGCCGTGGCCGAGGAGGACGGCGGGCCGCCGCCCGTCGCCGTCACCGGTGAAGTACGAGGTGTCGAGCCGTACCCCGTCGAGGTCGAGCATCCGGTCCGCTCGGTGCACGGGCGGCGGATCGTCCGAGGCGACGGCGGTCAGGGTGCCGGCACCCGCGAGGACGGCGAGGACGGCGGTGACCGCGGCCCACCGGGGAATTCGGAATGGCATGGTGTCGAGCCTAAGCGGGCGCGCCGCGGAACACGGCTGCCCGGGGGCGGAGGCGCCCGCCCTCCTGGAGTCGTACGGCGGGCCCGGCCCGTACCACGGGCGCGGTATCCGCGGTCCGCTCTGCGGAGACTCCGGGACGCACGGCCACGGGCGGGCCCCCGGGGCGCGGGGCCACGGGCGGACCCCCGGGGCGCGGGGGTGCGCTCCGGGGGCCCGTGCCGTGGTCCGTCGTGGTGTCAGTGGTTGCGCGGGAAGCCCAGGTCCACGCCCGCCGGGGCGTCGGAGGGGTCCGGCCAGCGGGTGGTGACGACCTTGCCGCGGGTGTAGAAGTGCACGCCGTCGTTGCCGTAGATGTGGTGGTCGCCGAAGAGGGAGTCCTTCCAGCCACCGAAGGAGTGGTAGCCGACGGGCACCGGGATCGGCACGTTCACGCCGACCATGCCGGCCTCGACCTCCAGCTGGAAGCGGCGGGCCGCGCCGCCGTCGCGGGTGAAGATCGCGGTGCCGTTGCCGAACGGCGAGGCGTTGATGAGGGCGAGGCCCTCGTCGTACGTCTCGGCGCGCAGCACGCAGAGCACCGGGCCGAAGATCTCGTCCTGGTAGGCCTTGGCCGTGGTCGGCACGTGGTCCAGGAGGGAGAGGCCGATCCAGTGGCCGTCCTCGTGGCCCTCGACCGTGTATCCGGTGCCGTCGAGGACGACCTCGCAGCCCTCGTCCGCCGCGCCGTGGACGTAGGAGGCGACCTTGTCGCGGTGGACGGCCGTGATGAGGGGGCCCATCTCGGAGGTGGGGTCGTTGCCGGGACCGATCTTGATCTTCTCGGCGCGCTCGCGGATCTTCTGCACCAGCTCGTCGCCGATGGCGCCGACGGCGACGACCGCCGAGATCGCCATGCAGCGCTCGCCGGCGGAGCCGTACGCGGCGGAGACGGCCGCGTCGGCCGCCGCGTCGAGGTCGGCGTCCGGGAGGACCAGCATGTGGTTCTTCGCGCCGCCGAGGGCCTGCACGCGCTTGCCGTTGGCGGAGGCGGTGGTGTGGATGTACCGGGCGATCGGGGTCGAGCCGACGAAGGAGATCGCGGCGACGTCCGGGTGCTCCAGGAGACGGTCGACGGCCACCTTGTCACCGTGCAGGACGTTGAAGACGCCGTCCGGGAGGCCCGCCTCGGCGAGCAGCTCGGCGATCTTCAGGGACGGCGACGGGTCCTTCTCGCTGGGCTTGAGGATGAAGGTGTTGCCGGTCGCGATGGCGATCGGGAACATCCACATCGGCACCATGGCCGGGAAGTTGAAGGGCGTGATGCCGGCGACGACGCCGACCGGCTGGCGGATCGACGCCACGTCCACGCGGTTCGACACCTGGGTGGACAGCTCGCCCTTGAGCTGGGTGGTGATGCCGCAGGCCAGGTCGACGATCTCCAGGCCGCGGGCGACCTCGCCGAGCGCGTCCGAGTGGACCTTGCCGTGCTCGGCGACGATCAGCTCGGCGATGGCGTCGCGGTTGGCGTCGAGGAGGGCGCGGAACGTGAAGAGGATGGTGGTGCGCTGGGCGAGCGAGGAGGTGCCCCAGGTGCGATACGCGTCCTTCGCGGCGGCGACGGCGGCGTCGACCTCGTCGACGGAGGCGAGCGCGACCCGGGTGGTGACGGCGCCGGTGGCCGGGTCGGTGACCGGGCCCCAGTTGCCCGACGTGCCCTCGACGGTCTTGCCACCGATCCAGTGGTGGACGGTCTTCGTCATGACGAGTTACTCCTTCAGAGATGGCGGCGTCGGGCGGTGACGTGCCGGTCGTACTCCTCGCGGGCCTTGACCGCCGACGGGCGGGTCGACGTCTCGGCCACGGGCACATCCCACCATGCCTGGGCCGGGGGCGGGCCCGACACTGTGTCTGCCGTTTCGGTCTCGACGTAGACACATGTGGGAACCGTCGCGTTCCGTGCGTCCGCGAGGGCTTCCCGCAGGTCACGCACGGTGCGGGGGCGCAGCACCCGCATGCCGAGGGAGGCGGCGTTGGCGCCCAGGTCGACGGGGAGCGGCGGTCCTGTGAAGCCCCCGTCCGGGTCCCGGTGCCGGTAGTCGGTGCCGTACCGCTCGGCGCCGACCGCCTCCGAGAGGCCGCCGATGGAGGCGTAGCCGTGGTTCTGGAGGACGATCAGCCGCAGGGGCAGGCGTTCCTGCACGGCGGTGACGATTTCGGTGGGGTTCATCAGATACGTGCCGTCGCCGACGAGTGCCCAGACGGGCCGGTCGGGCGCGGCGAGGAGGACGCCGATGGCGGCCGGGATCTCGTAGCCCATGCAGGAGTAGCCGTACTCGACGTGGTACTGGTCCGGTGAGCGGGTCCGCCACAGCTTGTGGAGGTCCCCGGGGAGCGAGCCGGCGGCGTTGATCAGGATGTCGCTGCCGTCGACCAGAGTGTCGAGTACGCCGAGGACCTGGGTCTGGGTGGGGCGGGCGTCCTCGTCGGGGACGGCGTAGGCGGCGTCGACCCGTTCCTGCCAGTCCCGCCGGGAGAACGACCACTGCGTCATGTCCTGGCGGTGGTCGCCGAGCGCCTCGGCGAGGGCTGTCAGGCCTTCGCGGGCGTCGGCGACGAGCGGCAGCGCGCCCTGCTTGTGGGCGTCGAAGCCGGTGATGTTGAGGTTGAGGAAGCAAGTGCCCTCGGGGAAGAGGGTGCCGGAGGCGGTGGTGAAGTCGGTGTAGCGGGTGCCGACGCCGATGACCAGATCGCTGGTGCGGGCCAGGGCGTTCGCGGTGGAGCTGCCGGTGTGGCCGATGCCTCCGGTCTCGCAGGGATGGTCGTACGGCAGGACGCCCTTGCCGGCCTGGGTGGTGGCGACGGGGATGCCGGTCCGCTCGGCGAACGCCCGCAGGGCGTCCTCGGCGGCGCTGTACCTCACCCCGCCGCCGGCGATGATCAGCGGCCGTACGGCGGCCCGCACCGCCCGTACGGCGGCGTCGAGTTCGGCCGCGTCGGGGCGGGGGCGGCGGACCCGCCAGATCCGCTCGGCGAGGAACTCCTCGGGCCAGTCGTACGCCTCCGCCTGGACGTCCTGCGGCAGGGCCAGGGTGACGGCGCCGGTCGCGGCGGGGTCGGAGAGGACCCGCGCGGCTTCGAGGGCGGCCGGGATCAGGGCCTCGGGCCGGGTGACCCGGTCGAAGTAGCGCGAGACGGGGCGCAGGCAGTCGTTGACCGACACGTCGCCCGCGTACGGGACCTGGAGCTGCTGGAGTACGGGGTCGGCGGGGCGGCCGGCGAAGGTGTCGCCGGGCAGCAGCAGGACCGGGAGGTGGTTGACGGTGGCGAGGGCCGCGCCGGTGACGAGGTTGGTGGCGCCGGGGCCGATGGACGTGGTGACGGCGTGCGCGGAGAGCCGGCCCCGCTGGCGGGCGTAGCCGACGGCGGCGTGGACCATGGCCTGTTCGTTACGGCCCTGGTGGAAGGGCATGAGCCCGGGGTCCTCGACGAGGGCCTGGCCGATCCCGGCGACGTTCCCGTGGCCGAAGATGCCCCAGGTGGCGGCGATCAGCCGGTGCCGGGCTCCGTCGCGCTCGGTGTACTGGGCGGCGAGGAAGCGCACGAGCGCCTGGGCGACGGTCAGTCGGACGCTCATGCGTAGCCCTCCGTGTGGTCCGGGTGGAAGCAGATCTTCCACTCCCGCTCTGGGCCGGGGCCCGCCATGACGTTGAGGTAGTGGAGGGTGTGACCCGGCTGGGCGATCGAGGGTCCGTGCCAGCCGTCGGGGACGAGGACGGCGTCACCGTCGCGCACCTCGGCGAGGAGGTCGGCGCCGCCGGGCCGGGAGGGCGAGATCCGCTGGTAGGCGAGGCCGTCCGGGCCGTCGATCTCGTAGTAGTAGATCTCCTCGAGGACCGACTCGGCCCCCGGCCGGTGCTCGTCGTGCTTGTGCGGCGGATAGGAGGACCAGTTGCCGCCGGGCGTGATGACCTCGACGGCGATGAGCCGGTCGCAGTCGAAGGCGTCCGCCGAGGCGAAGTTCCGCACCTGGCGGGCCCGGTTGCCGCTGCCCCGGGTCTCGACGGGAACCTCCGGCGCGGGGCCGTAGCGGGCGGGGAGTCGTCGCTCGCACTTCGCTCCTGCCAAAGCGAAGCGGCCTCCCGCACCGGAGGCGATCTGGGCGTGGGCGTCGCGGGGTACGTAGGCGAAGTCGCTCACCCCTTCGAACACGCTCGCGCGGCCCAGGAGTTCGATGATCTCGCCGTCGACGCGCACGCTACAGGCACCGGAGAGAGGAAGCACGACCCATTCGGAATCCCCGCTCCCGAAGGAGTGGATCTCCCCCGGTCCGAGGGTGAGGACCCGCAGGGCGGAGTACGTCCACCCGGCCCGCGCGGGGTCGATGTCGACGGCGTACGGGCCTCGGGCGGCGGTCCCGGCGGGCAGGTGCAGGGACGGGGGTCGGTCAGGGCTCATGGCGGATCCCTACCCCTTTCCCGACGCGTCGCCCCTGCTCTGCGACGGGTCGACCCTGGTCTCCGGCGCGTCGTCGTTCCCGGCCTGCGGCGCGTCGTCGTTCCCGGCCTGCGGCGCGTCGTCGCTCCCGGCCTGCGGCGCCTCACCGCCGGCCTGCGGCGCGACGCCGCCGGGGTCCGGCAGGTTGCTCCCGGGCACCGTCGCGTCACCCCCGGTCTCCGGCGCGTCGCCGCCGGGGTCCGGCAGGGTGCCCCCCGGCTCCGGCAGGGTGCCGCTCCCCGTCGCGAGGGCTTCGGCGATCTCGGCGGGGTACGGCATGGCGGACGAGCAGGCGAGGCGGCCCGCGACGATCGCCCCCGCGGCGTTGGCGTGGCGCAGGACCGTCTCCAGGTCCCGGCCGGCGAGAAGCCCGTCGACGAGCGCCCCGCCGAACGCGTCGCCCGCGCCGAGCCCGTTGACGACGTCCACCGGCAGCGGCGGCACCTCGGCGCACGTCCCGTCGGCGGCCAGGGCGAGGACGCCCGCGGGGCCCTGCTTGACCACGGCGAGCCGCAGGTTCCGGCCGCCGTCGGAGGCCAGCAGGGCGCGGGCGGCGGCGTACGGCTCGCGCTCCCCCGTCGCCACCTCGCACTCGTCGAGGTTGCCGACGGCGACGGTCGCGTGCCGCAGCGCCTCGGCGTAGTGCGGGCGGGCCGCCGCCGGGTCCGCCCAGAACATCGGCCGCCAGTCCAGGTCGAGGACCGTCACGTCACGGCCGGACCGGGCCCGCAGCGCCTCCAGGGTCGCGGTGCGGCTCGGCTCGGCGCTCAGGCCGGTGCCGGTCGCCCAGAAGACCCGGGCGGCGCGGATCGCGTCGAGGTCGAGCTCGTGCGGGTGGATCTCCAGGTCGGGTGCCTGGGGCCGCCGGTAGAAGGTGAGCGGGAAGTCGTCGGGCGGGAAGAGGGCGCAGAAGGTGAGGGGCGTCGGGTACGCGTCGACCTCGGTCACCCAGCGGTCGTCCACCCCGAAGTCCTTGAGCTCGCGGCGCAGGTAGGTGCCGAAGGCGTCGGCGCCCGTGCGGGAGACGAGGGCGGTGCGGCGGCCGAGCCGGGCGGCGGCGACCGCCACGTTGGCCGGGGAGCCGCCGAGGAACCTGCCGAAGCTCTCGACCCGGTCGAGCCCGACCCCGGTCTGGAGCGGGTACAGGTCCACGCCGAGGCGCCCCATGGTGATCAGGTCGTACGGCTCCGTCTGCACGCGCCACCTCTCGCGTCGGGTCTCCGCACCCAGGTCTAGCCGCCTGCCGGGAGGCGTGTCAACGATATGTCCGGACATTCGGACGAACGGGCCGGAGCGGCGTGCTTGACGCTGCTCTCGGCCCGCGGCGATGGTGGCAGGCATGACGAAGCCGTCACCGCAGCCGACCTCGCCCCCGACCCCTTCGCCGTCCCGCATCCGGATCGGCTCCGCCCCGGACTCCTGGGGGGTGTGGTTCCCCGACGATCCCCGGCAGGTGCCCTGGCAGCGCTTCCTCGACGAGGTGTCCGGCGCGGGCTACGAGTGGATCGAGCTCGGCCCGTACGGCTATCTGCCCACCGATCCGGCCGTCCTCACGGAGGAGACCTCCCGGCGCGGCCTGCGGGTCTCCGCGGGCACGGTCTTCACCGGCCTCCACCGCGGCCCCGGCGTCTGGGACCGCACGTGGGCGCACGTCGCCGAGAACGCGGCCCTCGCGCAGGCGATGGGCGCGGACCAGCTCGTCGTCATCCCGGCGTTCTGGCGGGACGACCGCACGGGCGAGGTCCTGGAGGACCGGGAGCTGACCCCGGGCCAGTGGCGGGACCTGACGCGGCTGACCGAGCGTCTCGGCCGGGAGGTGCGGGAGCGGTACGGGCTGCGGATCGTCGTCCATCCGCACGCCGACACCCACCTGGACGGTGAGGAGAGCGTCACCCGGTTCCTCGACGCCACCGACCCGGACGCGGTCTCGCTCTGCCTGGACACCGGGCACTACGCGTACGCGGGCGGGGACAGCGTCAAGCTGATCCGGACGTACGGCGAGCGGATCGGCTACCTCCATCTCAAGCAGGTCGATCCGGAGATCCTGGCCGGGGTGGTGGCCGAGGGGGTGCCGTTCGGACCGGCCGTGGCGCGGGGCGTGATGTGCGAACCGCCGTCGGGGGTGCCGGCGCTCGAACCGGTGCTCGCCGCCGCGTCGGCGCTGGACGTGGACCTGTTCGCGATCGTCGAGCAGGACATGTACCCGTGTGAGCCGGACGTCCCGTACCCGATCGCGCTGCGCACCCGGCGCTTCCTGCGCTCCTGCGGCGTGTGACGGGGCGCATACCTCTCTGAGCAGGGGTGACGCACGCGGACACACCGGGGGCGCGATGCGTCACTTCTGTCACGTGCGTCCCCTCGTCGTCACGCTTGTCCGCGTTACGCGGGTTTTCCGTCACAGGCGCTCGACAGGCGCTCTCCTCCTGTCTGAAGCGGTCGTTGCATGGGGCACAGGCTCAGTGATCGCCAACGCCCGCCCGCAGCGCCCCCGAACGGCACCCCCGCCGCCGCTGCGCGGTGAGCAGGGAGGTACCAGGCATGACGGACAAACGGCTCTGGTCGTACAAGGACATCGCCGCACACATCAAGGTGCAGCCCGACACGGTCCGCTCCTACCGGAAGCACGGGCTGCTGCCGAATCCGGACCACGTGGAATCGGGGAAGCCCTACTGGTACGCGGACACGATCCGCGCCTGGGTCGCCACCCGTCCCGGCAACCGGGGCCGCCGCGACTGACCGGAGGCGTCGGCCGCGGCGAGGACGCCGGGCCCGGAATCGTCCGGGGCCCGGCGTCCCGGCGTCGCGAGACGGGTGGACGGGACGCGACGATCGTCGAGCTCAAGGCCGTCCTGCTCCGCCATCTGACCCCGGTGGCCGAAGGGGCGTGCGCGGTGCCGCCGGTCACCACGACTCGCAGCCGCTGACGGAGCCCCCGGGCCCGTCGGCGCCTCCCGCGCCCGTGCCCGGCTCCCCTCCCGGCCCCGGTACCGCCGCCCCCGCACGCAGCTTCAGGGCGAGCAGCGGGAAGGCGAACCGGACGGCGAACTGTCCGCTGCTGTCCAGCGTCCTGGCGATGACCGTGGAGAACCACGGCGGGCGGGGCCGCAGCGCCCAGTACACGGCCGCCGCGGTCAGTGCGGCGAAGACGGCGAGGAGTGCGGTCGACTCGCCCGCGCCGCGCCCGCTCAGGAGCAGCGCCATGGCGATGATCGGCCCGAACTCGCCGACCGCCCCGAAGGCCATGACGACCTACCCGAACCGCCCGTGGAGGTCGCCCGCGTCCCGGAGCACCGGCAGGACGGTCCCGAGGGCGGTGCTGGTGAGCGCCACGCCGATGAGGACGCCCTTGGTGTAGCCGCCGCCGAGCAGGACGCCGGCGGCGAGTCCGAGCACGAGGGCGATCAGCCAGGCGCGGACGGCGCGCCGGAGGGTGTCGCCGCGGACCTTGCCGAACTGGATCTCGTACCCCGCGAGGAAGATCAGCATGGTGAGGCCGAGCTCGGAGAGTCCGTCGATCAGTTCGCTCGGACGGGCCCAGTCGAGGACGTCGGGCCCGATGAGGATGCCGAGCAGGATCTCGAAGATGACGAGGGGGACGGGGAGCTTCCGGCCGACGGCGTAGGCGAGGAGCGGAGCCAGGACGGAGATCGACATGATGAGGATGAGCGCGGTCCCCGAATGCGACATATCGGGTATCTACCATGGAGTCCGAGGGCTGGCGCGGCATGACTGGAATTCATACCCCCTGGGGGTATAAGGTCGAGTCCGTACGGCTCTGAACCCACGAGGAGAACGCGATGACCGCAGAGACGAAGACCGAACTCACCACCGTCTACCAGGTCAAGGGCATGACCTGCGGACACTGCGAGGGCGCCGTCTCCGGCGAGATCTCCGAGCTGCCCGGCGTCTCCTCCGTCACGGCGGTCGCCAAGACCGGGGAGGTCACCGTCGTCTCGGACACCCCCCTCGACCGCGAGGCCGTGGCCGCCGCCGTGGACGAGGCCGGCTACGAGCTGGTCTGACCGCGCTTCGAACGACACCGGGCAGGGCCGTACCGTTACCCGGGTACGGCCCTGCTCCCCTTGGGAACCACACATGTCCCCCACCACCGTCACCGAGCTCACCATCGGCGGGATGACCTGCGCCTCCTGCGCGGCCCGCGTCGAGAAGAAGCTCAACCGGATGGACGGCGTCACCGCCACCGTCAACTACGCCACGGAGCGGGCGCGCGTCGAACACGCCCCGGACGTCGGCGTCGACGCGCTGATCGCCACCGTCGTGAGGACCGGCTACACCGCCGAGGAACCCCTCCCGCCGGCGGAGGTGGAGGAGGAGGTCCCCGAGGACCCCGACCTCGCCTCCCTCCGGCAGCGGCTCACCGTCACCGCGCTCCTCGCCGCGCCCGTCGTCCTGCTCGCCATGGTTCCGGCGTTCCAGTTCGACAACTGGCAGTGGCTCTCCCTCACCCTCGCCGCGCCCGCCGTCGTCTGGGGCGGGCTGCCCTTCCACCGGGCCGCCGCGACCAACCTCCGGCACGGCGCCGCCACCATGGACACCCTCGTCTCGGTCGGCACCCTCGCCGCCTTCGGGTGGTCCCTGTGGGCCCTGTTCCTCGGCGACGCGGGCATGCCCGGCATGCGGCACGGCTTCGACCTCACGGTCGACCGCTCCGACGGCACCTCCGCGATCTACCTGGAGGTCGCTGCCGGAGTCGTCACCTTCATCCTGCTCGGCCGCTACCTGGAGGCCCGGGCCAAACGGAAGGCCGGCGCGGCGCTCAGGGCCCTGATGGAACTGGGCGCCAAGGACGTGGCCGTGCTCAGGGGAACCACGGAGGTACGGATCCCGGTGACCGCGCTCCGGGCCGGCGACCTCTTCGTCGTACGCCCCGGCGAGAAGATCGCCACCGACGGCACCGTCACCGAGGGCGCGTCCGCGGTCGACGCCTCCCTGCTCACCGGCGAGTCCCTGCCGCTCGACGTCACCGAGGGCGGCACCGTCACCGGCGGCTGCGTCAACGTCTCCGGCCGGCTGGTCGTCCGGGCCACCCGGGTCGGCGCCGACACCCGGCTCGCCCGGATGACGAAGCTCGTCGAGGACGCCCAGAACGGCAAGGCCGAGGTGCAGCGGCTCGCCGACCGGATCTCCGCCGTCTTCGTCCCCGTGGTGCTCCTGATCGCGCTCGGCACCCTCGTCACCTGGCTGCTCGTCACCGACGACCCGACCGCCGCGTTCACCGCCGCCGTCGCCGTCCTGATCATCGCCTGCCCCTGCGCCCTCGGCCTCGCCACCCCGACCGCCCTCCTGGTCGGCACCGGGCGCGGTGCCCAGCTCGGCATCCTCATCAAGGGACCCGAGGTCCTGGAGTCCACCCGGCGCGTCGACACGGTCGTCCTCGACAAGACGGGGACGGTCACCACCGGCCGGATGCGGCTGGCCGGCGTCCGCGTGTACGGGGGGCGGTACGGCACCGACGGCACCGACGAGGTCCGGCTGCTGCGGCTCGCGGGCGCCCTGGAGCACTCCTCCGAGCATCCGGTGGCCCGCGCGGTCGCGGCCGGCGCCGCCGAGCGGTGCGGGGAGCTCCCCGTACCGAAGACCTTCGAGAACGTCCCCGGCCTCGGTGTGCGCGGCTCCGTCGACGGCCACCTGGTCCTCGTCGGCCGCGCCGCGCTGCTCGCGGCGGAGGGCGTCGAGGTCCCGGCGGGCGCGCCCGAGCCCGGCGCCGTGCACGTCGCCTGGGACGGGGTGGCCCGGGGCACCCTGACCGTCGCCGACACCGTCAGGGACACCAGCGCCGAGGCGGTCGCCCTGCTGCGCGGCCTGGGGCTGCGGCCTGTGCTGCTCACCGGGGACCACCGGGCGGTCGCGGAGGCCGTGGCGGCCGAGGTCGGCATCGACGAGGTGATCGCGGAGGTGCTGCCCGAGGAGAAGGCGGAGGTGGTCCGGCGGCTCCAGGCGGAGGGCCGGACGGTCGCGATGGTGGGCGACGGCGTGAACGACGCCGCCGCGCTCGCCACGGCGGATCTGGGCCTGGCGATGGGGACGGGTACGGACGCGGCCATCGAGGCGAGCGATCTGACCCTGGTCCGGGGTGATCTGCGGGTCGCGGCGGACGCCATCAGGCTCTCCCGGCGGACCCTCGCCACGATCAGGGGAAACCTGGGCTGGGCCTTCGGCTACAACGTCGCGGCGCTGCCGCTCGCCGCGGCCGGACTGCTCAACCCGATGATCGCGGGCCTGGCCATGGCCCTTTCGTCCGTCTTCGTCGTATCCAACAGCCTGCGGCTGCGGCGGTTCACGTGAATTCACCCACACGTGACGCACAGGACCTTCACAAGGAGACCTAGATCACAGATATTGGGGGGTAACCATCTGGGCTGATCGCGAGTCTAAGTGGGCGATGCCGAGAACGTCTTGGGGGACGTTCGTCGGGAGGTCTTGGGGGACGTCCCGTCAGGCAAGCGTTGGCCGGGGCACGTGCACCGGGGAGCTTGAGCGGCCCTCCCGTACGCGTACCCCGGCAGACCGCGTCGCGCCCGACCCGCGCAGCTGTTGCTGACGCCCGGCAGACGCCCGGCCAGGATCCCGTGGGGGGAATCCGCACCGGGAATGGGAAGCGCCCCGACTACCGACCCGTGGGGGGATCGGTAGCGGGGCGCTTCTCGCCTTCTTGCAAGGCTCGGTTTTCCCCCCCTGGCTTCGCCGGGGGGACCCCCACCGGGGCGCTCGAGCCGGTGGGGGGACGACGACCCGCCCCTTCGGCTCACTCGCCGCCCAGGGGCGCGTCGTCCGTCCGGCGAAGCGACTAGCGGGACTCGACCGGGACGAAGTCGCGCAGGACCTCGCCCGTGTAGATCTGGCGCGGGCGGCCGATGCGGGAGCCGGGCTCCTTGATCATCTCGTGCCACTGGGCGATCCAGCCGGGAAGGCGGCCGAGCGCGAAGAGCACGGTGAACATCTCGGTCGGGAAGCCCATCGCCCGGTAGATCAGACCCGTGTAGAAGTCCACGTTCGGGTACAGGTTGCGCGAGACGAAGTACTCGTCGGAGAGCGCGTGCTCCTCCAGCTTCAGCGCGATGTCGAGCAGCTCGTCGGACTTGCCGAGGGCCGAGAGGACATCGTGCGCCGCCGCCTTGATGATCTTGGCGCGCGGGTCGAAGGACTTGTACACCCGGTGGCCGAAGCCCATCAGGCGGACGCCGTCCTCCTTGTTCTTCACCTTGCGGATGAAGGAGTCGACATCGCCGCCGTTGGCCTTGATGCCCTCCAGCATCTCCAGCACCGACTGGTTGGCGCCGCCGTGCAGCGGGCCCCAGAGGGCCGAGATGCCGGCGGAGATCGACGCGAACATGTTCGCCTGCGAGGAGCCGACCAGACGCACGGTGGAGGTCGAGCAGTTCTGCTCGTGGTCCGCGTGCAGGATGAGCAGCTTGTCGAGCGCCGAGACCACGACCGGGTCCAGCTCGTACTCCTGCGCCGGGACCGAGAAGGTCATGCGCAGGAAGTTCTCGACGTACCCGAGGTCGTTGCGCGGGTAGACGAAGGGGTGGCCGATCGACTTCTTGTACGCGTACGCCGCGATCGTCGGCAGCTTCGCCAGCAGCCGGATCGTGGAGAGGTGGCGCTGCTCCTCGTCGAACGGGTTGTGGCTGTCCTGGTAGAACGTCGACAGCGCGGAGACCACCGAGGACAGCATCGCCATCGGGTGGGCGTCCCGCGGGAAGCCGCGGAAGAAGTTCTTGACGTCCTCGTGGACGAGCGTGTGCTGCGTGATCTCGTTCTTGAAGGTCGCCAGCTCGTCGACCTTGGGCAGCTCACCGTTGATCAGCAGGTACGCCACCTCAAGGAAGGTGGAGCGCTCGGCCAGCTGCTCGATGGGGTAGCCGCGGTACCGCAGAATGCCCTGCTCACCGTCGAGGTAGGTGATCGCGGATTTATAGGCGGCGGTGTTGCCGTATCCGCTGTCCAGGGTGACCAGACCGGTCTGGGCTCGGAGTTTCCCGATGTCGAAGCCCTTGTCGCCGACGGTGCTCTCGACCACCGGGTAGGTGTGTTCAC
This sequence comes from Streptomyces sp. NPDC058671, assembly GCF_042716475.1. Classification (NCBI taxonomy): domain Bacteria; kingdom Bacillati; phylum Actinomycetota; class Actinomycetes; order Kitasatosporales; family Streptomycetaceae; genus Streptomyces; species Streptomyces sp. NPDC058671. The sequence goes on from NZ_JBHXSA010000008.1 coordinate 36,021, forward strand.
CGTCCGCGTACCGCAGTACTACAGAGTTGTCGCTCACGTCATCCCTCACCGACGTAGTGCCTCATATTCGAGGTGCCCTGACTGTCTCTACCATCCCCCATTTGGCTCAGGAGAGTGCACTCGGGGTCGACCATTGGGCCAATCGGCGGCACTCAGTGCCGCCAACCTTCATATCCTGCCCCCTTCGCCCCGGTTCCGGTAGTCCTCCGTGATCTTTCACACGAGGGTGCGACCTGTGAGCCGGAAGGCGAGTCCGGTAAAGCGCCGGCCCGCGGAGACCGTACGGACCGCCTGGGCGATCGCCCGCCGTGAGCCGACCAGGACGACCAGCTTCCGGGCCCGGGTCACCGCCGTGTAGAGCAGGTTCCGCTGCAGCATCATCCAGGCGCTCATGGTGACCGGGATCACCACCGCCGGATACTCGCTGCCCTGCGAGCGGTGGATGGTGACCGCGTACGCGTGGGCCAGCTCGTCCAGCTCGTCGAAGTCGTACGGCACCTCCTCGTCCTCGTCCGTCCGCACGGTCAGCCGCTGTTCGGCGAGGTCGAGGGACGTGACGACGCCGACCGTCCCGTTGAAGACCCCGTTGGCGCCCTTCTCGTAGTTGTTCCGGATCTGGGTGACCTTGTCGCCGACCCGGAAGACCCGGCCGCCGAACCGCTTCTCCGGCACGTCCGGGCGCGCCGGGGTGATCGCCTGCTGGAGCAGTCCGTTGAGCGAGCCCGCGCCCGCCGGGCCCCGGTGCATGGGGGCGAGGACCTGGACGTCCCGGCGCGGGTCGAGCCCGAATCTGGCCGGGATCCGACGGGCCGCGACCTCCACGGCGACCCGCGCCGCGTCCTCCGTCTCCTCCTCCGCGAAGAGGAAGAAGTCCGGCAGCCCCTCGGTCCTGGGCGGGGTCCCGGCGTTGATCCGGTGCGCGTTGCTGACGACGCCGGACTCCTGCGCCTGCCGGAAGATCCGGGTCAGACGCACCGCCGGTACGGGGCTGCCCGGCGCGAGGAGATCACCGAGGACCTCGCCCGCGCCCACCGACGGAAGCTGGTCGACGTCGCCCACGAGCAGCAGGTGGGCGCCCGGCGCCACCGCCTTCACCAGCTTGTTCGCCAGGAGCAGGTCGAGCATGGAGGCCTCGTCGACCACCACCAGGTCGGCGTCGAGAGGCCGGTCCCGGTCGTAGGCCGCGTCGCCGCCGGGCTTGAGCTCCAGGAGCCGGTGGACGGTGGAGGCCTCGGCGCCGGTCAGCTCGGCCAGCCGCTTCGCGGCCCGCCCGGTGGGGGCGGCGAGGACGACCCTGGCCTTCTTGGCGCGGGCCAGTTCCACGATGGAGCGGACCGTGAAGGACTTGCCGCAGCCGGGTCCGCCGGTGAGCACGGCGACCTTGCGGGTGAGGGCGAGCCGCACGGCCTCCTCCTGCTCCGGCGCCAGCGAGGCCCCGGTCCGGTCCGCGAGCCAGGCGAGGGCCTTGTCCCAGGCCACGTCCCGGAAGGCGGCCATCCGGTCCTCCTCCGCGCCGAGCAGCCGGCGGATCTGCCCCGCGAGCGACAGCTCGGCCCGGTGGAAGGGGATCAGGTAGACCGCCGTGACGGGCGTCCCCTCGGGGCCCGGCACCACCTCCCGTACGACCCCCTCGGGGTCCTCGGCCAGCTCGGCCAGGCACTCGATGACCAGGCCCGTGTCGACCTGGAGGAGCTTCACCGCGTCCGCGATCAGCCGCTCCTCCGGCAGGAAGCAGTGGCCCTGGTCGCTCGACTGCGACAGCGCGTACTGGAGTCCCGCCTTCACCCGGTCCGGGCTGTCGTGCGGTATGCCCACGGCCTGCGCGATCCGGTCGGCGGTGAGGAACCCGATGCCCCAGACGTCGGCGGCGAGCCGGTAGGGCTGGTTCCGCACGACGGAGATCGAGGCGTCCCCGTACTTCTTGTAGATCCGGACCGCGATGGAGGTGGAGACGCCGACCTCCTGGAGGAAGACCATCACCTCCTTGATCGCCTTCTGCTCCTCCCAGGCCGCGGTGATGTTCTTGACGCGCTTGGGGCCGAGCCCCGGAACCTCGATCAGGCGCGCGGGAGCCTCTTCGAGGATGTCCAGGGTGTCGAGCCCGAAGTGCGAGGTGATGCGGTCGGCGAAGACGGGACCGATGCCCTTGATGAGACCGGAGCCGAGATAGCGGCGGATGCCCTGGACGGTGGCGGGCAGGACCGTCGTGTAGTTGTCGATGGTGAACTGCTTGCCGTACTGCGGGTGGGAGCCCCAGCGGCCCTCCATCCGCAGCGACTCCCCCGGCTGCGCCCCGAGCAGCGAACCGACGACCGTGAGCAGGTCCCCGGCACCCCGGCCGGTGTCCACCCGGGCGACCGTGTACCCGCTCTCCTCATTCGCGTAGGTGATCCGCTCCAGGACCCCTTCGATGACAGCCGGACCTGACCCGCGACCCTCGTTGGACATGTCCCCGAAGGTAGCGAAGACCTCGGACACCGGGGGACGCCTTGGGGACGACCACCTGGGAGCGACCGGGGTCGTCGGCCGGGACGTGCCCCACGGGCCGGGCTCAGCCGCCCGGGTTCCATTCCTTCGGCGCGCTGCTGTGGTGCTCCACGGGCCGGTCCGACCCCAGCCGCGCCCAGATCACGAATCCGGCCGTCCCCAGGCCGATCATCCCGACCGGGATGATCACCGCCATCAACCACTCCGGCATACCCGTCACCCCCTGCTCCTGAGGACGGCCGCACCGGGCGGAACGGTTCCCCAGGCGCCGGCCCCGGCATGGCCGGGGCCGGGGCGGGCGGGGCCGCACACCCCTCTCCCTCCCCGGCCCCGGCGGGCGAAGGGCCGCACCCCTTCGGGCTCGGACGGCTCACTCGGCCTCGCGACCGGACCCCTCGGTTCGGACCCCCCCGGCCTCAGACCGTCAGGAAGCGTTCCCGTGTCTCCTCCAGGACCTCCACGCCGTCGCGGGACCAGAGTTCGTCGTTGAAGAGCTCCACCTCGACCGGGCCCGTGTAGCCCGCCTTCTCGACCAGGTCGGCCCAGGCGCGCAGGTCGATCGCCCCGTCGCCCAGCTGGCCCCGGCCGTTGAGGACTCCCGCCGGCAGCGGGGTGATCCAGTCGGCGAGCTGGAAGGAGTGGATCCGGCCGGCCTCGCCCGCGCGTTCCACCGCCGCCGGGGCCCGGTCGTCCCACCACAGGTGGTACGTGTCGACCGTGACGCCCACCTGGGACGCGGGGAAGCGTTCCGCGATGTCCAGGGCCTGGTCGAGGGTGGAGACCGCGCACCGGTCGGAGGCGTACATGGGGTGGAGCGGTTCGATGGCGAGGCGGACGCCGCGCTCCCCCGCGTACGGGGCCAGTTCGCCGATCGCCTCCGCGATGCGGGACCGGGCCGACGGCAGGTCGGGGCAGGCGGGGGTGAGGCCGCCGGAGACCAGGACGAGGGTGTCGGTGCCGAGCGTCACCGCCTCGTCGATCGCCGCGCGGTTGTCCTCTTCCCACCCGTCCGCGGTGAAGAAACCGCCCCGGCAGAGGGTGGTGACCCTGAGCCCCGCGTCCCGGACCAGCGCGGCCGCCGCCTCCACCCCGTACTCCTGGACCGGTGCCCGCCACAGGCCCACGCCCGGGACGCCGAGGCGGCGGCAGTGGGAGACGAGGTCGGGCAGGGCGAGCTGTCTGACCGTCATCTGGTTGACGCTGAATCGGTCGAGGTTCACCGCGGCACTCCGTACACCGTGAGGAGGGAACGCATCCGGGCCTCCGCGAGCGCCGGGTCGGGGAACAGGCCGAGGCCGTCGGCGAGTTCGTAGGCGCGCGCGAGATGCGGGAGCGAGCGGGCGGACTGGAGTCCGCCGACCATCGTGAAGTGGTCCTGGTGGCCGGCCAGCCAGGCGAGCAGGACGACGCCCGTCTTGTAGAAGCGGGTCGGGGCCTCGAAGAGGTGCCGGGAGAGGGCGACCGTGGGGTCGAGAGTCGCGCGGAAGCCCTCGACGTCTCCCGTGTCCAGGGTCCTGACGGCCTGGGCCGCCAGCGGGGCCAGCGGGTCGAAGATGCCGAGCAGGGCGTGACTGAAGCCCTGGTCGTCGCCCGCGATCAGCTCCGGGTAGTGGAAGTCGTCGCCCGTGTAGCAGCGGACGCCCTCCGGGAGGCGGCGGCGGAGTTCGACCTCGCGCCGGGCGTCGAGGAGGGAGACCTTGATGCCGTCGACCTTGTCGGGGTGCGCGGCGATCACGCCCAGGAAGGTCTCGGTGGCGGTGTCGAGGTCGGCCGAGCCCCAGTAGCCGTCGAGCGCCGGGTCGAACATGGGGCCGAGCCAGTGCAGGATCACCGGTTCGCTCGCCTGGCGGAGGAGGTGTCCGTACAGGTCGAGGTAGTCGTCCGGGCCGGAGGCGGCGGCGGCGAGCGCGCGGGAGGCCATCAGGATGGCCCGGGATCCGGTCTCCTCGACGAGGGCGAGCTGCTCCTCGTACGCCTTGCGGACGGCCGGCAGGTCGGCGGGGCCGGTGAGCTGGTCGGTGCCGACGCCGCAGGCGATCAGGCCGCCGACGCCGCGGGCCTCCGCCGCGCTGCGCCGGATCAGTTCGGCGGCGCCGGCCCAGTCCAGGCCCATGCCGCGCTGGGCGGTGTCCATGGCCTCCGCGACACCGAGGCCGTGGGACCAGAGGTGGCGGCGGAAGGCGAGGGTGGCGTCCCAGTCGACGGCCGCCGGGGAGTCGGGGCTGGTGTCGGCGTACGGGTCGCCGACGACGTGGGCGGCGGAGAAGACCGTGCGGGAGACGAGGGGGACGCCTCCGGACACGGCGAGGGGTTCGGTGCGCGGCGCGTACTCCCGTACGCCGCCGTCGGCCGCGGGCAGGCGGATCACAGGCCGACCTCCGGGACGTCGAGGCGGCGGCCCTCGGCGGCGGACCGCAGGCCCAGCTCGGCGAGCTGCACGCCCCGGGCGCCGGCGAGGAGGTCCCAGTGGTACGGCTCGCCGAGGGTGACGTGCCGCAGGAACAGCTCCCACTGGGCCTTGAAGCCGTTGTCGAACTCGCCGTTGTCGGGGACTTCCTGCCACTGGTCGCGGAAGGACTCGGTGACGGGGATGTCCGGGTTCCAGACGGGCTTCGGGGTGGCCGAGCGGTGCTGGACGCGGCAGCCGCGCAGCCCGGCGACGGCGGAGCCGTGGGTGCCGTCGACCTGGAACTCGACGAGTTCGTCGCGGTTGACGCGGACCGTCCAGGAGGAGTTGATCTGGGCGACGGCGCCGCCCTCCAGCTGGAAGATGCCGTACGCCGCGTCGTCGGCGGTGGCCTCGTAGGGCTTGCCCTGCTCGTCCCAGCGGCGCGGGACGTGGGTGGCGACCTGGGTGGTGACGGAGGTGACCCGGCCGAACAGCTCGTGGAGCACGTACTCCCAGTGCGGGAACATGTCGACGACGATGCCGCCGCCGTCCTCCGAGCGGTAGTTCCAGCTGGGGCGCTGGGCGTCCTGCCAGTCGCCCTCGAAGACCCAGTAGCCGAACTCGCCGCGCACGGAGAGGATCTCGCCGAAGAAGCCGCCGTCGATGAGCCGCTTGAGCTTGAGCAGGCCCGGCAGGAACAGCTTGTCCTGGACGACGCCGTGCCTGACGCCCTTGTCGGTGGCGCGGCGGGCGAGGTCGAGGGCGCCGGCGAGGTCGGCGGCGGTGGGCTTCTCGGTGTAGATGTGCTTCCCGGCGTCGATGGCCCTGGTGAGCGCGTCGACGCGGGCGGAGGTGACCTGGGCGTCGAAGTAGATGTCGACGGTGTCGTCGGCGAGGACGGCGTCGAGGTCGGTGGACCACTCGGTGAGGCCGTGGCGCTCGGCGAGGGCACGCAGGGCGTGTTCGCGGCGGCCGACGAGGACGGGCTCGGGCCAGAGGGTCTCGCCGTTGCCGAGGTCGAGACCGCCCTGTTCGCGCAGGGCGAGGATCGAGCGGACGAGGTGCTGGCGGTATCCCATGCGTCCGGTGACGCCGTTCATGGCGATGCGGACTGTCCTACGTGTCACGAAACGTTCCTCTCCCGGTGGCGCCGCGCCCCCCATGGAAAGCGCTTTCTATCGAGGAGGACGCTAGCCTGCCGACATCGCCGCCGACAAGGCCCTGGAGGTACGCACTCGATGACCGTCACCTTGGCGGACGTGGCCGCCCGCGCGCGGGTCTCCCCCGCGACCGTCTCCCGCGTCCTCAACGGCAACTACCCGGTCGCCGAGTCCACCCGCGAACGGGTCCTGCGGGCGGTGGACGAGCTGGACTACGTCCTCAACGGCCCCGCGAGCTCGCTGGCCGCCGCCACCTCCGACCTGGTCGGCGTCCTGGTCAACGACATCGCCGACCCCTTCTTCGGGATCATGGCGAGCGCGGCGCAGAGCGCGATCGGGGAGGGCGCGTCGGGGCGGGGCGGCGGCGAGAAGCTCGCCGTCGTCTGCAACACCGGCGGCTCCCCCGCCCGCGAGCTGACCTACCTCACCCTGCTCCAGCGGCAACGGGCCGCGGCCGTGATCCTCATGGGTGGCTCCCTGGAGGACCCCGGGCACCTGGCGGCGACGGCCGGCAAGCTCGCCAAGCTGGCGGAGGCGGGGACCCGGGTCGTGCTGTGCGGGCGGCCGCCGGTGCCGGGCGACGCGAACGCGGCCGCGCTCGCCTTCGACAACAGGACCGGCGCGGTGCGCCTCACCGAGCACCTGCTGGGGCTCGGCCACCGGCGCATCGGCTACGCGGCCGGGCCGGCCGACCGGACCACGACCCGGCACCGCCTCGAAGGCCACCGGGCGGCGCTCGCGGAGGCGGGCGTCGCGGAGGGCCCGACGGTCCACGGGGCGTACGACCGGCAGGCCGGCTACGAGGCCACGGCCCGGCTCCTCGCCCTCGACCCGGACCTGACGGCGGTCGTCGCCGCCAACGACACGGTCGCGCTCGGTGTCTGCGCGGCCCTGCGGGAGCGGGGTCTGGACATCCCGGGCGACGTGTCCGTGGCGGGCTTCGACGACCTGCCGTTCTCGGTGGACGCCGTCCCGGCCCTGACGACCGTACGCCTCCCGCTCCACGAGGCGGGAGTCCGCGCGGGCCGCCTGGCGATGGGCACGGAGGAGCCCCCGGCGGGCGGCCTGGAGACGGTCCCGGCGGAACTGGTGGTACGGGGGTCGACGGGGCGGCCACGGGGGTAGACGGCCACGGCCGCAGGACGCTTCCGGGCCCCGGGCGGGCCCGCCACCCGGGGGTAGACGGCCACGGCCGCAGGACGCTTCCGGGCCTCGGGCGGGCCCGCCACCGGGGGGTAGACGGCCACGCCCGGAGGGCACTTCCCGGCCACGGCCGGGCCCGCCTACAGGTGGGTGGCCACGCGCGGAGGGCACTTCCCGGCCCCGGGGGGCAGCGCCCGGGGGACAGCAGCCGCGGCCGGAGCGCTCTTCCCCGGCCCCTGGCGGGCCCGCCCGCGCCTGGAGGACTCGCCCCGCCCCCCGGCGGGCGCTCGTCTCCTGGCGTTTCCCGGGCGGCTCGGCCCGGCCCCCCGTGGCTGACGGGTCGTCCGGCCCCATGTGGCGGACCGCGGCGGCGCGGCGCGTGGGGATTCGGCGGGGGGTTCGTACGCTCCAGGGACTCCGGTCCGGGATCGCCGCCGTGGGCGATTCGTGCGCGGGTCCTTGACCTGGCAGTTACTTTCGGGCTATCCGTGACTCTTGGAAGTTTCCTTCAACCTTGCACGGCCGGAAGGAGCATCAGTGCACCACCGCGCCCCCGCCCCCTCCCGACGCACCCTCCTCACGGTGACCGCCGCAGCCGCCGCTGCGGCCGTCACCGGAGTGAGCACGCCCGCCCATGCCGACCAGGACCACAGGCTCCGGCGGATCATCGACCGCATGTCCCTTGAGGAGAAGGTCGGCCAGCTCTTCGTGATGCGGGTGTACGGCCACTCCGCGACCGACCCGGACCAGGCCGACATCGACGCCAACCTCCAGGAGATCGGCGTCCGTACGGCCGCCGAGCTGGTCGAGCGCTACCACGTCGGCGGGGTCATCTACTTCACCTGGGCCCACAACACCCGCGACCCGCAGCAGATCGCCGAGCTGTCCAACGGCATCCAGCAGGCGGCGCTCGCGCAGCCCACCCCGGTCCCGGTGCTCATCTCCACCGACCAGGAGCACGGCATCGTGTGCCGGGTGGGCGAACCCGCCACGCTGGTGCCCGGGGCGATGGCCCTCGGCGCGGGCGGCTCGCACGCGGACGCCCGGAGGGCCGCGCAGATCGCGGGCGCCGAACTCGCGGCCCTCGGCATCCGGCAGAACTACGCCCCGGTCGCCGACGTCAACGTCAACCCGGCCAACCCGGTCATCGGCGTCCGCTCCTTCGGCTCCGACCCGGCGGCGGTCGCGGGCCTGGTCGCCGCGCAGGTCAAGGGGTACCAGCGGGCCGGGGTCGCGGCCACCTCCAAGCACTTCCCGGGACACGGGGACACCGCCGTCGACAGTCACTACGGGCTGCCGACGATCACCCACACCCGGGCGCAGTGGGGGGAGCTGGACGCCCCGCCCTTCCGGTCGGCGGTCGCCGCCGGGATCGACTCGATCATGACCGCGCACATCGTGGTCCCGGCGCTCGACCCCAGCGAGGACCCGGCGACCCTGTCGCGGCCCATCCTGACCGGCATCCTGCGCGAACAGCTCGGCTACGACGGGGTGGTGGTCACCGACTCGCTGGCCATGGAGGGGGTGCGCACCAAGTACGGGGACGACCGCGTCCCGGTCCTCGCGCTGAAGGCCGGCGTGGACCAGCTGCTCAACCCGCCGAAGCTGGACGTGGCGTGGAACGCGGTCCTGAGGGCGGTCAGGGACGGCGAACTGACGGAGGACCGGCTCGACGAATCGATCCTGCGGATCCTGCGGCTGAAGTCGAAGCTCGGCCTCTTCCGGAACGCGTACGTGTCCCGGGCCGGTGTGGAGCGGGTGGTCGGCACCGCCGCCCACCTCGCGCAGGCCGACCGGATCGCCGAGACCACCACGACGCTGCTCGTCAACGAGGGCGAGTTCCTGCCGCTGAGCCCGACCTCGCACGGCTCGGTCCTCGTCGTCGGCGCCGATCCCGCCTCGCCGTCCGGGACCACGGGACCGCCCACCACGACCCTGGCGACGGCGCTGGGGGAGCTGGGGTTCACGGCCACCGCGCTCTCCACCGGGATCACCCCGACGGCGGCGAGGATCGAGGAGGCGGTGGCGGCGGCCGCGGGCAAGGACGTGGTCGTCGTCGGCACGTACAACGTCACCGCGAGCAGCCCGCAGCGCACCCTGGTGGCGCGGCTGGTGGCGACCGGGGTGCCCGTCGTGACGATCGCGATCCGCAACCCGTACGACGTCGCCCGGATCGCCGGCCAGCGGGCGACGCTCGCCGCCTACTCCTGGACCGATGTCGAACTCCGGGCCGCCGTACGGGTCCTGGCGGGCCGGGCCCGGCCGCGGGGCCGCCTGCCGGTGCCCGTGCAGAGCGCGGACGACCCGGCGAAGGTGCTCTACCCGGTCGGTCACGGTCTGTCGTACCGCTGAGGTCGGTCGTACCGTCGGCGTCTGTCGTACCTGACGGACGAGGGGGGTGTGCCCGGTCCGGGCGCACCCCCCTCACCGTACGCGGAGGGTTACGGCCGCACGCCGTGTTCCCGCGTCACGTCCTCGTCGACCGGCTTGTCGAGGCGGGCGTCGAAGCGGGCCAGCGGCTGCGCCGCCCGGACGGCCGGGGCGGGGACGCCGGCCCAGGCCAGGATGCGGGCGGTGGCGTGCTCGCGCTGGGCGTCGGCGAGCCCGGCGACGTTCGCGCCGTGGTTCGCGCCCGGCGCGGTGTAGACGTAGCTGTCGCGGGCGCCCTTGCCGAGGCGGAACGGTTCGGCGCTCCACGGGTCGTTCTGACCGTTGACGAAGAGCATCCGGGTCGCGTTCTTGCGGACCCAGTCGTCGACGTCCCGCATGACGTGCGGCTGGAACCTCATCGGGATCGAGCTCGGCACGAAGTTACGGGCCGGCTGGTAGCCGTAGCGGCTGAGACCCGCGAGGTGCGGCTGCTTGATGGAGGGCGAGCCGAGCTGGGTCGCCGCCTGGTAGTAGTACGGCGTGTAGTACTCCAGGCCCTGGTCGGTGTAGGCGGACCAGCCGGAGTAGGCGTCGATCGTCTCGTAGACGGTGTCGTCGCTCGCGGTCCTCGCGTCCGGGATCTGGTCACAGACGTCCTCGCCGTAGTACTGCCAGAACCCCCACACGAAGTCGAGGACGACGGCCTCGTAGGCCTTGTCGAGCGTGCCGATGGTGTGGAAGGTGGCGCCCTCGGTCTCGGCCCACTCCCTGTACTTCTTCTGCAGCGGCTCGCGGCGGACGAGGGCCTCGCGCTGCATGCCGTTCAGGCGGTCGCGGCACTCCTTGGTGCCGACGCCGGCGAAGAACCGGTCGTAGGCCGAGTCCTCGTTGTTCACCACGTCGTTCGGGGCGACGTACGCGACGACGCCGTCCATGTCACGCGGGTAGAAGCGCTCGTAGTAGGTGGCGGTCATGCCGCCCTTCGAGCCGCCCGTGGACAGCCACTTCTTGCCGTAGACCTGCTTCAGGGCGGTGAAGATCCGGTGCTGGTCGCTGGCCGCCTGCCAGATGTCGAGCTTGGACCAGTCGGCGGGCTGCGGGCGGGACGGCGTGAAGAACCGATACTCCATGGAGATCTGGTTGCCGTCGACGATCCTCGTCGGTTCGGCCCGGCTCGGGGTGGTGCTCAGGCCGTAGCCGCTGGTGCGGAAGACGGTGGGGCGGTCCGTGTCCTTGTGGAGGACGGAGATCCGCTGCTGGAACGTGCCCGCCCACGGGCGTCGGTGGTCGATCGGCTGCTCGTAGTTCAGGACGAGGAAGCGGTAGCCGGCGTACGGCTTCTCCTCGATCAGGCTCATCCCGGGGATCGCCAGGATGCGGTCCTTGATGTCCGTGCTCTGCGAGTCGGCGACGGACGTGGTGCGGTCGGCCTCCGTGTCCGCGGCGGTGGCCACGCCCGTGGAGCCGACGGTGCCTATGAGCACCGAGAGCGACACCAGCCATCTGAGCGACTTGCGCATTCGTCCTCCCCTTGGTTCACAACGGTGTCGCGAACCTAGCGGGGGCAACGTGCGGACCGCCAGACCCTGTTGGTCCTTACCCTTGGACATTCCTGCACATCAGCACAGGATCCAGCCCGTGGACGCCCCCCGCCCGGCCACCGAGCCGGTCGCGCGGACGCAGCGGTTGAGTGCGTGGACGGTGACGGGCCCCGCCTGCCGGTCGAACCGTCCGGCGCGGACGGCGGGGTGGGCGCCGCGCGGCTGGAGCGAGACGGCCATCGGCCTGCGCACGCCGGGCCGCTTGGCGACGGTGACGGCGCAGACGTAGTGGCGGGTCTGGTAGAGGCGCAGCTCGCCGGTGGCGAAGACGAGGGTCCTGGCGGGCCGGCCGTGGCAGACGGAGGCGGCGTCGGCGGGCGGGGCCCCGGGGCCGATGCCGGGGACCAGGAGCAGGGCGAGGGCGCCGAGGAACGGCGCGAGGACGCGGACGAGCAGCCGTCGGCCACGTCGTGCGGGCATCGTGTCCGTGGGCATACGGTCCCCTTCCGGGTGGATCGACGTACGGGCGTACGACGCACCCACTCCCGGAACGGTTGCCTCCGGCTCTGCCCGCGCCCGCGGGTCCCCCCGGGCCCCCGCCTCAGACGCGCTCCGGCTCCGCCTCCCCGATGAACGTGCTCCACAGCGACGCGTACCGGCCGCCCAGGGCGAGCAGTTCCTCGTGGGTGCCGTCCTCCGCCACCCGGCCGTGGTCCATGACGACCACCCGGTCCGCGCGGGCCGCCGTGGTCAGGCGGTGGGCGACGACCAGGGTGGTGCGGCGGCCGGCGAGACGGTCGGTGGCCTGGTTGACCTGGGCCTCGGAGGCCAGGTCGAGAGCCGCCGTGGCCTCGTCGAGGAGCAGGACGTCCGGGTCGACGAGCTCGGCGCGGGCGAGGGCGATGAGCTGGCGCTGCCCGGCGGAGAGGTTCCGTCCCCGCTCGGCCACCTCGTGGAGGTAGCCGCCCTCCAGGGTCGCGATCATGTCGTGGGCGCCGACCGCGCGGGCCGCCGCCTCCACCTCGGCGTCGGTCGCCCCGGGACGCCCGTACGCGATGGCGTCCCGGACCGTCCCCGCGAAGAGGTACGCCTCCTGCGGGACGACGCCGAGACGGTGCCGGTACGCGGTGAGGTCGAGGTCCCGCAGGTCGGTGCCGTCGACGGTGACCCGGCCGCCCGTCGGGTCGTAGAACCGGGCGACCAGCTTGACCAGGGTGGACTTGCCCGCGCCGGTCTCGCCGACGAAGGCGACCGTCTGCCCGGCCGGGATGCGCAGGTCGATGCCGGTGAGCGCGGTCTCCTCCTTCGCGGCGCCGTCCTCTCCCCCGTACGCGAAGGAGACGTCCTCGAAGGCGATCTCGCCACGCAGCGAGCGCACGTCGAGGGGCGCGTCGGCGGCGGCCGTCGACGTCGGTTCCTGGAGGAGTTCCTGCATCCGCTTCAGCGAGACGGCGGCCTGCTGGTAGCCGTCGAAGACCTGGGAGAGCTGCTGCACGGGAGCGAAGAACAGGTCGATGTAGAGGAGGTAGGCCACGAGCGCGCCGGTGGTGAGCGTGCCCGCCTCGATCCGGTTCGCCCCGACGATGAGGACGGCGGCGGCCGCGGCCGACGACAGCAGTGTCACGAACGGGAAGTAGATCGAGATCAGCCACTGGCCCCGGACGCGCGCCTGCCGGTAGGAGTCGCTGCGCTCGGCGAACCGTGCCGCGCCCGACCGCTCGCGGCGGAAGGCCTGCACGATCCGCAGACCGGAGACCGACTCCTGGAGGTCGCCGTTGACGACGCTGATCCGCTCGCGCGCCAGTTCGTACGCCTTCACGCTGGAGCGGCGGAAGAAGTAGGTGGCGACGGCGAGGACCGGCAGCGTGGAGAAGACGACGAGGGCGAGGTGGAGGTCGAGCACGAGCAGCGCGACCATGATCCCGAAGAAGGTCACGACGGAGACGAAGGCGGTGACGAGACCCGTCTGGAGGAAGGTGGACAGGGCGTCCACGTCCGTCGTCATCCGGGTCATGATCCGGCCGGTGAGCTCGCGCTCGTAGTAGTCGAGGCCGAGCCGCTGGAGCTGGGAGAAGATCTTCAGACGCAGCGCGTAGAGGACCCGCTCGCCGGTGCGGCCGGTCATCCGGGTCTCGGCGGTCTGCGCCACCCACTGCACGAGGACGGTGACCAGGGCGAGCGCGGAGGCCGCCCAGACGGCGCCCACCGCGAGCCGGTTCACGCCCTCGTCGATGCCGTGCCGGATGAGGATGGGCAGCAGCAGGCCCATGCCGGCGTCGACGGCGACGAGTCCGAGGCTGATGAGCAACGGGACGCCGAAGCCGCGCAGGAGCCGGCGCAGGCCGTACGTGTCCTCGGGGGACACCGCGCGGGCCTCGTCGATGTCGGGGGTGTCGACGGCGGGCGGGAGGGCCTCGACGGCGGCGAGCAGTTCGGGGGTGGCCCCGGGTGCGGGGCTCTCCCGGTCGGCGGCCTCGTCCCGTACCCACAGGGTCGGGGTGATGCCCCGCTCGGCGTCGAACTCCGCGTCGAGCTCGGCCCGCAGGGTGCGGTCCTCGGGGACGTCGGGCGGGGTGACGTGCCCGGGTGAGACGGCGCCCAGTTCGTCGGGGTCGGTGAGGAGGCGGCGGAAGAGCGGGGAGCGCTCCTCCAGTTCCGCGTAGGTGCCGATGTCGGCGAGTTGGCCGTTCTCCAGGACGGCGACGCGGTCGGCGAGGTTGAGGGTGGAGCGGCGGTGGGCGATGAGCAGGGTCGTGCGGCCCGCCATCACCGCCTTCAGGGCCTCGTGGATCTCGTGCTCGACCTTGGCGTCGACGGCGGACGTGGCGTCGTCGAGGAGCAGGAGCCGGGGGTCGGTGAGGATCGCGCGGGCGAGCGCGACGCGCTGGCGCTGGCCGCCGGAGAGGGTGAGGCCGTGCTCGCCGACCTTGGTGTCGTACCCGTCGGGCAGCTCGGCGATGAACCGGTCGGCCCGGGCGGCGCGGGCGGCGGTCTCGATCTGCTCCTGGGTGGCCTCCGGGAGGCCGTACGCGATGTTGGCGCGGACGGTGTCGGAGAAGAGGAAGGAGTCCTCGGGGACGAGGCCGATGGCGGCGCGCAGGGAGTCGAGGGTGAGTTCGCGGACGTCGTGGCCGCCGACGAGGACGGCACCGTGGGAGACGTCGTAGAAGCGGGGCAGGAGGAGGGAGACGGTGGACTTGCCGGAGCCGGAGGCGCCGACGACGGCGACGGTCTCGCCGGGGCGGATGTCCAGGGAGAAGCCGTGGAGGACGGGGGTGCCGTCGTCGTACGCGAAGGACACGTCGTCGAACTCGACGGTGGCGGGGGCATCGGCGGGGAGTTCCCTGGTGCCGTCCTTGATGACCGGCTCGGTGTCGATGAGGTCGAGGACCCGGTCGACGCCCGCGCGGGCCTGCTGGCCGACGGTGAGGACCATGGCGAGCATCCGGACCGGGCCGACGAGGGAGGCCAGGTAGGCGGAGAAGGCGACGAAGGTGCCGAGGGTGATCTCGCCGCGGTAGGCGAGCCAGCCGCCGAGGGCGAGGACGGCGACCTGGCCGAGGGCGGGGACGGCCTGGAGGGCCGGGGTGTACCGGGAGTTCAGCCGGATCGTCCGCAGCCGGCCGGCGAACAGCTTTCGCCCTGCCTCGCGGATCTTGCCGGTCTCCTGGTCCTCCTGGCCGAAGCCCTTGACGACCCGGACGCCGGTCACGGCCCCGTCGACGACGCCGGCGACGACGGCGGCCTGCTGCTGCGCGTGCCAGGTGGCGGGGTGGAGACGGGTGCGGCTGCGCTTGGCGATGAACCAGAGGGCGGGGGCGACGGCGAGGGCGACGAGGGTCAGGGGGATCGAGAGCCAGGCCATGACGGCCAGGGAGATGACGAAGAGCAGCACGTTCCCGATGGTCATCGGGAGCATGAAGAGGAGACCTTGGATGAGTTGCAGGTCGCTGGTGGCCCGCCCGACGACCTGCCCGGTGGACAGCTCGTCCTGCCGCCGCCCGTCGAGCCGGGTGACCGTGGCATACATGTCGGTACGCAGATCGTGCTGGACGTCGAGGGCGAGGCGTCCGCCGTAGTAGCGGCGGACGTAGGTGAGGACGTAGACGAGGACGGCGGCGCCGATGAGGAAACCGGTCCAGACGCCGAGGTCGCGGGTCTTCGTCCCGATGACGTCGTCGATGATCACCTTGGTGACGAGCGGTACGAGGGCGAGCACGGCCATCCCGAGGAGGGAGGAGCCGAGGGCGAGGACCACGTTCGCCTTGTACCGCCAGGCGTAGCCGGTGAGCCTCCGAGCCCAGCCCTGCTGCTGTTCCGCCGTCTGTTTCTGCCCCACCGCCGCCACGAATGGCCTCCCGTCCGTCCTGCTCTACCGGAAGGCCCAACGCCGCCGACGTGCGATTTCATCCCCCCGCAACAAAGACGGGGCTTTGGTCCTAGGACCTCACGGGGAAGCCGCCGGATGCCCGCCGTCCGCTCGCGGTGGCGGGGCCCGTCCTGGGTAGGGATCTCTGGCCGACGAGGGAAGGGGAGGTCCGTGACACGGGTCGAGGACGGGAGGCCGTACGCGTGGGGGCGGTTGTACGCGGCGCTGCGGACGCTGCGGGGGCTCGCGGTGGCCGGGAGGGTCGCGTCGGTGCCGGCGGCGGAGGTGCGGCAGACGGCGGGCAACCCGCGGAACATCACCCGGGCCCTGCTCAGGAACGTGGGTCTCCAGCTGTTCGCGGCCCGCGAGCGGGGCGGAACCCACGCCGGGGCCGCCGCGGTGGTCTTCGCCGACATCGCGACGCTGGTCCCCCCGGAGCGCATGCCCCTGGGGACGCTCTCCCGGGCCGAGGCGGAGGAGTTCCGGCAGGGGTACGAGGCACAGATCGCCGGCTACCGGAAGGAGTGGGAGGGGTTCTTCGACTGAGCCGCGGCACGGCACCCGGCCCGCCCGAGGGCGGCGGCCGGGCGCCCGCCCGGCTCACAGGTGCGTCGGCTCGAACATCCGCAGCAGCGCCGGCAGGACGACGACCGACGGGCCCGGGGTCGCGAGGGCCTTGGTGAGGTCCGCCGTCAGGGCCTCCGGGGTCGTCAGCGTGGCGGGGACGCCGAAGGACTCCGCCAGGGCGACGAAGTCCGGCCGGGTCAGCTCGGTGGCCGTGGCCTCCCCGAACGCGTCCGTCATGTACTCGCGCAGGATGCCGTAGCCGCCGTCGTCGACGATCAGCCAGGTCACGTCGAGGCCGTACTGCCTCGCCGTCGCCAGCTCCGCGATCGAGTACATCGCACCGCCGTCGCCGGAGACCGCGAGCACGGGATGGCCCGGGTCCGCGGCGGCCGCGCCGAGGGCGGCGGGGAAGCCGTAGCCGAGGCCGCCCGCGCCCTGGGCGGAGTGCATGGTGTTCGGGTGCCGGGCGTCGAAGGCCGACCACGCCCAGTACGCGAGGATCGTCATGTCCCAGAAGCTCGGGGACCGGTCCGGGAGCGCCTCCCGGACGGCCGCGACGACCCGCTGCTCCAGGTCCAGGTCCTGGGCGGCGATCCGGTCCCGGACCTCGGCGAGCACCGTACGCACCCGCTCGGGGGCCGCCGGGTCCCGCCGCTCGGGGACCGTCTCCAGGAGCGCCTGGAGGGCGAGGCGGGCGTCGGCGTGGATGCCGAGCGCCGGCTGGTTGGACTCCAGCTTCCCCGCGTCGGCCTCGATCTGGATCACCCGGCCGCGCGGGGCGAACGTGTGGTAGTTCGAGGACAGCTCGCCGAGGCCCGAACCGACGACGAGGAGGACGTCGGCGTCCTCCAGGAAGTCGGTGGTGTGCCGGTCCTCCAGCCACGACTGGAGCGAGAGCGGGTGCTCCCAGGGGAAGGCGCCCTTGCCGCCGAAGGTGGTGACGACGGGCACGTCGAGACGCTCCGCGAGCGCGAGGAGCTTGCCGGAGGCGTCGGAGCGTACGACTCCGCCGCCCGCGATGATCGCGGGGCGCTCGGCGTTCGCCAGGAGGTGGGCGGCGACGGCCGTCAGCTCGGGCCGCGGCACGACCTCCTCGGGTGTCGCGTCCATCGCCGTGACCACGGGCAGGATCGTCTCCGCGAGCAGCACGTCCTGCGGGATCTCGACCCAGACCGGCCCGTGCGGGGCGGTGAGCGCCGACTCCCAGGCCGCCGCGATCGCGGACGGGATCTGGGACTGCGTACGGACCGTGTGGACGGACTTCACGATGTCGCGGAAGGACGCCTGCTGGTCGCGCAGCTCGTGGAGGTAGCCGTGCCTGCCGCCGCCGAGGCCGGCCGCCGGGATCTGGCTGCCGATGGCGAGGACGGGCGCGGAGGCGGCGGCGGCCTCCTGGAGCGCGGCGAGCGACATGAGCGCGCCGGGTCCGGTGGAGAGGAGCAGCGGGGCGGCCTCGCCGGTGATCCGGCCGTACGCGTCGGCGGCGAAGCCCGCGTTGTTCTCGACGCGGAGGCCGACGTAACGGAGGGGGGAGCGGCGCAGCGCGTCGAACATGCCGAGGGCGTGCTGGCCGGGGAGGCCGAAGACGGTGGTGGCGCCGAGACCGGTGAGGGTCTCGACGACGAGGTCACCGCCGGTGCGGCCCGCGGGCGGGTTCAGGGCGGCCGCGGTCTGGGCGACCGTCGGCCTCAGCACGAGGTCATGGTCGTGAGTCATGGTCGTCCCTTGGCTGGATGGGCGGGTGCGGGCCGGTGGGTGGGTCGTGCCCACCCACCCCCGTGCCCCTGGGGAACGAATGCCCACAACCCACCAGGAGGCTACTTCGCCCGGCTCTCCGCGATCTGGCGGGACATGATCGTCGTCAGTTCGTACGCCGTGTGCGACGCGGCGACCGCCGTGATCTCGGCGTGGTCGTACGCGGGGGCGACCTCCACCACGTCCGCCGACACCAGGTTGCAGGAGGAGAGCCCGCGGAGGATCTCCAGGAGTTCGCGGGAGGTCATGCCGCCGGCCTCGGGGGTGCCGGTGCCGGGGGCGTGCGCCGGGTCGAGGCAGTCGATGTCGATGGAGATGTACAGCGGGCGGTCGCCGATGCGCTGGCGGAGCTGGTCGGCGACCTCGTCGGCGCCGCGGCGGTAGATGTCGGCCGAGGTGACGATGCCGAAGCCCATCTTCTCGTCGTCGGTGAGGTCCTGCTTGCCGTAGAGCGGGCCGCGGGTGCCGACGTGGGAGAGCGCCTCGGTGTCGAGGATGCCTTCCTCGACGGCCCGGCGGAACGGGGTGCCGTGGGTGTACTCGGCGCCGAAGTACGTGTCCCAGGTGTCGAGGTGCGCGTCGAAGTGGAGCAGGGCGACGGGGCCGTGCTTCTTGGCGACGGAGCGGAGCAGCGGCAGCGCGATGGTGTGGTCGCCGCCGAGGGTCATCATGCGGGCGCCGGTGCCGAGGAGGTCGTCGGCGGCGGCCTCGATGGTCTCGACGGCCTCGTTGATGTTGAACGGGTTGGCGGCGATGTCGCCGGCGTCCGCGACCTGGGCGAGGGCGAACGGGGAGGCGTCCTGCGCCGGGTTGTAGGGGCGGAGCAGGCGGGAGGCCTCGCGGATGGCGTTGCCGCCGAAACGGGCGCCGGGGCGGTAGGAGACGCCGCTGTCGAAGGGGACGCCGACCACGGCGATGTCGGCGGTGCCGACCTCGTCGAGCCGCGGCAGCCGGGCGAACGTCGCGGGCCCGGCGTACCGCGGGATGCGGGACGAGTCGATCGGGCCGCGCGGGGTGTTCTGGTCGCTGCTGCTCATGGTCGGGGTCCTCCTGGATGTGGCGGGGATGGGGCTCCGGCCCGCTGGATGCCACGACAGTAGGCGTCCGGAAAGCGGCACAGAAGTGTGCGTTCCCTCCACTCTACGAGCCGATGCTGTACGAAGGGTCCATGACGACGCCCCGTTCGGAGGCCCTCTCCACTCCCCCGGCACCGCCCGTCCCGCTGGCCGCGCTGCTCGCCCGCCGGGACCTCGGCCTGCGGCTGCTCGCGGGGTCCGAGGACGTCCCGCTCCACTGGGTGCACACCTCGGAGATGGCCGACCCCTATCCGTACCTCCTCGGCGGTGAGCTGCTCATGACGGCGGGCGTGCTGCTCACCGACCCGGCGCACTACGTGCGGCGGGTGGTGGAGGCGGGGGCTGCGGCGCTCGCCTTCGGGGTGACCCCGGTCTACGACACGGTCCCCGCCGAGCTCGTGGAGGCCTGCGCGCGGCACGGGCTGCCGCTGGTCGAGGTCCCGCCGAGGACGCCGTTCACCGCGGTCGCGCGGGCGCTGTGGCGGCTGATGGCGGAGGCCCGGCTGTACGAGCTGCGCCGGGTGACGGAGGCGCAGCAGTCCCTGGCGACGGCCGCGGCCCGGCCGGCCCCGGTCCCGGCGGTCCTCGGCGCGCTGGCCTCCCGCCTGACGGGACGGGCGGTCCTCTACGGCGCGGACGGCACGGAGTCGGTGTCGGCCGGCCGCCAGGTCCCGGCGGACGCGGCACGGGCGCTGCGGGACCTCGCGGGGGTCCTTGGCCCGCGGCCGGGCGGCCCGGCGTCGGCGAGCGGTGACGGCGGGGGGCTGCGGCTGGCCGCGTACGCGCTGGGCGGCGGGGACGGGCTGACGCTGGGCGTGGCGACGGAACGGCGTGCCCCCGGCGACCACACCATCGTGGGGGTCGCCGTCGTCCTGCTCTCGCTCCTGACGGCCCCCCACCGGGGCGCGGACGTGACGGTACGGGACGGGGCCCTGGTCCGGCTGCTGCTCGGCGCGCCCCCGGCGGAGGTCGCGGGCGCGCTGGGCCCGGGCCCGTGGACGGTGGTCCACGCGGCGGGCGGGGACGGCACCCCGTTCGCGGCGGCGTCTCTGGCGGCGGCGCTGGGGACGCCGCTGGTGGAGGCGGGGACGGGCGAAGGAACCGTACGGTTGCTCCTCCCCGCCCCTGCCGCCGTCACCGTCCAGGAGGGCTGGACGCTCGGGGTGAGCGCGGCCGTCGGGCCGGAGGGCCTGGCCGCGGCCGACGCCCAGGCGGCGCGGGCGCTGCGCCGGGCGCAGGCGACCCGGGCCCCCCTCGTGCGGCACCGCCCCGGCGGCCTCGCGGCCCTGGTGGACCCCGCCGAGGCGGCGGCCCACGCCCGGACCCTCCTCGCCCCGCTGCCGGACCCGCTCAGGGAGACCCTGCGCGCCTGGCTCTCCCTGCACGGCAGCTGGGACCGCACGGCCGTCGCCCTGGACGTCCACCGCAACACCGTCCGCCAGCGCATCGCCCGCTGCGCGGCCCTCCTGGACCGGGACCTGGACGATCCGGACGTACGGATGGAGCTGTGGTTCGCGCTCGGATGACCGGTCGGCCGTGCGACACCCGTCGCCGGCCGACCGGCGCCGGTCACGGCCAGAGCTTGTTGACGGCGGTCTTCGTCGTCGTGCGGAAGGCGGTCAGCGGGGCGTCCTCGAAGTCGCCCATCTGGCCCCAGCGGACGAGGGTGACGGTGCGGCCGTCGCGGCCGACGGAGAAGAGGTGGATGTCGGTGATGCCGATCTGCGGGTCGGCGGTGTCCAGGCTGTAGACCCAGGCGCCCTCCTCGACGGCGAGCTTGCCGTGGTACGCGCTGACGGCGTTCAGGCCCGGGTTCTGCTGCTCAAGGAGGGGCCCGCAGCCGGCGAGGGCCTTGCGGAGGGTGTCGACCAGCTTCACGGCGTCGGCCTCGGTGCGGGCGACGGTGGTGATCTGGACGCCGTTGGTGTCGAGCTCGGTGCTGAACTCGCGGTAGCGGGTGTTCTGCGCCGGGATCTTGTACGGGGCGCAGAGGGCGCCGCCGTTCTCCGGGATGCCGGTGAAGACCTGGGTGGCGGTCCACGGCGTCGACGACGGCGGCATCTGGGAGGCGGCGAGGAAGGCGGGCTGGGCGGCGGCCTGCGCCGGAGCCGTGGCGAGGGCCGCGAGGCCCAGGGCGGCAGCGGCGGCGGTGGCGAGTGCGGTACGGAGCTTGTTCATGGTGGTGGATCCCCCGTCGGGTCGTTCGGTCAGTGCTCCACCAGCGTCGGGCCGGCGCCCGCCGTCTGCAACGGTGACGCGCCCACCCTCCGTCCCGGAACCATTCCACCCCCGCTGACGTGCAAGGACGTGAAGGCTGGGACGCAGGGTCGAGGGGGATGGAATGCCGAAGGACGCCGCAGTCGAGGAGTTCGCGCGGCTCGTGCGCGCGCTGAAGGCGCGGGACGGGAGGAGTTACGAGGCGCTGGGCCGGCGCCTGAGCGTCAGCGCGTCCACCCTCCACCGCTACTGCTCGGGCGCGACCGTCCCGGAGGAGTTCGCCGTGGTCGACCGCCTCGCCCTGCTGTGCGGGGCGGACGAGGAGGAGCGGCGGGCCCTGGAGGCGGCCTGGAGCCGCGCGGACCGCACCCGTCGCCCTCCGGTGCCGGAGCCCGACACGGAACCCGAGCCCGGCCCGGGACCTAGGCCCGCGCCGGAGCCCGAGGCGGAACCAGCGCCGGACCCGGAGCCTGCGTCCGAGCCCGAGCACGAGCCCGAACTGGCACCCGTGCACGCGCGCATGCCGGGCCTCCCGTCCGGGCGGCGGAGGAGCCGGTGGGGGTGGGTGGGCGTGGTCTGCGGGACCCTGGCGGTCGTGGGGACGGTGACGCTCGGAGCCGTACTCCTGCCCGGGAAGACCGAAGAGCGGGCCGCCGAACCACCGGCGCCGCTGACGTGGACGGTCGCCTCGCACATCTGGAAGAACGGGTGCGGGCACACCTACCTCGTGGATCGGACGCCCCCTCCCCCGCCGGAGGCTGCCGACGCGCGGAGCTGGGCGGCGGCGCGGGGGGCCGTGGACGGCGGGGAGACGATGGTGCGGGTGTCGGTGCAGGGGAAGGGCGCGGCGGCGGTGGTGCTCCAGGCCCTGCACGTGCGGGTGGTGGAGCGGGGCGCGCCGCTGCCGTGGGCGGCGTACCGGATGGACGACGGGTGCGGCGGGGCGGTGACGCCGCGCCGTTTCGAGGTGGACCTGGACCGGCCGCGGCCGGTGGCGCGGGCGCTGGCCGGGTACGACGCCTCGGGGGAGGAGGGCCGGACACTCCCGGCGGTCTCCTTCCCGTACGTGGTCAGCGCCGCCGAGCCGGAGGAGCTGCTGGTCTCGGCGGGGACGGCGGGGTGCGACTGCCGCTGGTACCTGGAGCTGCAGTGGAGCTCGGAGGGGCGCCGGGGCACGGTCCGGATCGGGGACGAGGACGGCGCGCCCTTTCGGACGAGCGCGTCGAAGGGGCGGCCCGTGTACGGGTACGACTCCGTGGGGCGGGCCTGGATCACAGGCGAGAGCTCTGGACAGAGCGGGTGACCGATGGGTAACTTCGAGGAAGAACCCTGAGCAAGCGCTTAGACAAGCGTCAGGACGTCGGACCAGGACCGGAACCCAAGGAGGCGGCTCGTGCGCCGTACCGTATTCAACGAGGACCACGAGGCGTTCCGGGAGACCATCCGGGCCTTCATCGAGGCCGAGGTCGTCCCCGTCTACGACGACTGGTTCGCGGCCGGCCAGGCGCCGCGCGAGTTCTACGGCAAGCTCGGCGACCTGGGCGTCTTCGGCATCAACGTGCCCGAGGAGTTCGGCGGCGCGGGCCTGGACACCCACAAGTTCGAGGCCGTCCTCTACGAGGAGACCGCGCGCGCGGGCGTGACGTTCGGCGGCTCCGGCGTGCACGTGCTGCTCGCCCTGCCGTACATCAAGATGCTCGCCACCGGCGACCAGAAGAAGCGCTACCTGCCGAAGTTCGTCACCGGTGAGGAGATGTGGGCCCTCGCGATGACCGAGCCGGGCACCGGCTCCGACGTCGCGGGCATGAAGACCACCGCCAAGCTCTCCGAGGACGGCACCCACTACGTCCTCAACGGCTCCAAGACCTTCATCACCGGCGGCGTCCACGCCGACCGCGTGATCGTCTGCGCCCGCACCTCCGCCCCGTCGGCCGAGGACCGCCGCTTCGGCATCTCCCTCTTCGCCGTGGACACCAAGTCCGAGGGCTACTCCATCGGCCGCAAGCTGGACAAGCTGGGCCTGCGCACGTCCGACACGGCCGAGCTGGCCTTCGTCGACGTCAAGGTGCCCGTCGAGGACCTGCTCGGCGAGGAGGGCAAGGGCTTCTCGTACCTCGGCCACAACCTGGCCTCGGAGCGCTGGGGCATCGCCTTCGGCGCGTACGCGCAGGCCAAGGCCGCCGTCCGGTTCGCCCAGCAGTACGTGACGGACCGCACGGTCTTCGGCAAGCCGGTCGCGCACTTCCAGAACACCAAGTTCGAGCTGGCCGCCTGCCAGGCCGAGGTCGACGCCGCCGAGGCCGTCGCCGACCGCGCCCTGGAGGCCCTGGACGCGGGCGAGCTCAGCCCCGCCGAGGCCGCCAGCGCCAAGCTCTTCACCACCGAGGTCGCGCACCGCGTCATCGACCGCTGCCTCCAGCTGCACGGCGGCTACGGCTACATGAACGAGTACCCGATCGCCCGCCTGTACGCCGACAACCGCGTCAACCGCATCTACGGCGGCACCAGCGAGATCATGAAGTCGATCATCGCCAAGTCGATGGGCCTGTAGTCCAGGTGCCCGAAGCGCACAGCGCCCTGGACGCCCTGCTCGATCTGCTCGACCTGGAGCGGATCGAGCGGGACATCTTCCGGGGCGAGTCCCGCTCCGCGCTCGTCCCCCGCGTCTTCGGCGGCCAGGTGGCCGCCCAGGCGCTGGTGGCGGCGGGCAGGACCGTACCGGAGGACCGCCTGGCGCACTCGCTCCACGCGTACTTCCTGCGCCCCGGGGACCCGGGGGCGCCGATCGTCTACACGGTCGACCGGATCCGCGACGGACGCTCCTTCACCACCCGTCGGGTCGTCGCCGTCCAGCACGGGCAGCCGATCTTCCACCTCTCCGCCTCCTTCCAGGCGTACGAGGAGGGGCTCGACCACCAGGACGACATGCCGGCCGCGCCGGACCCGGAGTCGCTGCCGACGGCTGCCGAGATGCTTCCCCGGCACCTGCCGGAGGAGATCGCGACCCGGCTGGTCGAGGCGCGGGCGGCGGTGGACCTGCGGTACGCCGACACCCCGCCCTGGGGTTCCGTCGGGGAGCCGCGCGAGCCGCGTTCGCAGGTGTGGTTCCGTACGAACGGCAAGCTGGCCGACGACCACCTGCTGCACGTCTGCCTGGCGACGTACGTCTCCGACATGACGCTGCTGGACTCCGTGCTGCTCGCGCACGGGCGGGGCGGCTGGGCCCTCGGGGACGTGGTCGGGGCCTCCCTGGACCACGCGATGTGGTTCCACCGGCCGTTCCGGGCCGACGAATGGCTCCTGTACGACCAGGAGTCGCCCTCGGCCTCCGCCGGGCGCGGCCTCGGCCAGGCCAGGATCTGGACGCGGGACGGGAGACTCGCGATCTCCGTCATCCAGGAGGGTGTCGTTCGCGTCCCCCGTTCCTGACCGGACATACCGTCCGATGTCATGACCGAGGATGCGGGGAACGGGGAGAGCACCTTCACGGTGATCGTGGCGGCGGTGGCGAACCTGGGGATCGCCGCCGCCAAAGCCGTCGCGGGCCTCGTCAGCGGGTCCAGCGCGATGATGTCGGAGGCGGCCCACTCGCTCGCCGACACGGTCACCGAGGTCATGCTGCTCACCGCGCTCAAGCGGAGCGAGAAGCCGGCCGACGAGGACCACCCGGTCGGCCACGCGGGCGAACGGTACGTCTGGGCGATGCTCGCGGCCGTCGCCACCTTCGTCGGCGGCGCGGTCTTCTCCGTCTACGACGGCATCCACACCCTCACGCACGGCGAGGAACTCGGCGACCCGCTGCTCTCGTACGTGGTCCTCGGCGTCGCCTTCGTCCTGGAGAGCTTCTCCCTGCGGACCGGGATCCGGCAGGTCAAGGCCGAGGCGGAGCGGGCGCGGGCCCCCTTCGCCCGCTATCTGCGGCTCACTCCCGACACCACCGTCAAGGCGGTCGTCCTGGAGGACTCCGCCGCGCTCGCCGGCCTGATGCTGGCGGCGGGCGGTCTGCTCGGCGGCCAGATCACCGGTTCCGGCGTCTGGGACGGCGTCGCGTCCATCCTCATCGGCGTCCTGCTCGTGTACGTGGCCTGGGTCCTCGGCCGCTCCAACGCCGAACTGCTCATCGGCCGGCCGCTGCCGCGGGAGATGCGGGACGCGGTCCGCGAGGAGCTGCGATCCGTCCCCCACGTCGTCGACGTCCTCGACCTGACGACGCTCATCCAGGGGCCGGGCGAGGTGCTGGTGGCCGCGAAGGTGGACTTCCGGGACGTGGTGTCGGCGGCGCAGGTGGAACAGGCGTGCGAGCTGGCGGAGTCCCGCCTGCGCGAACGCTTCCCGTCGATCCGCCGCGTCTACCTGGACCCGACACCGGGTCCGTGAGCCCTCGCGGGCAGGCGCCCACGCGGGAGCACGGGGCTCAGACCGGCAGGCCCGCCGCGTTCAGCGTGTACGCCGTCAGCGGTTCGTAGAAGCGCGGGTCCAGGACGTGGTCGTCGAGCGGGATCGTCACCTGCATCGTGCCCTCCGCCTCTCCGATGAACAGCGCCGGGTCGTTGCAGTCCGCGTAACCGACGGAGTCGATCCCGCGCTGTCCCGCGCGCCCGGCCCAGCCGTGGTCCGCGATCACCAGGTCCGGCCGGCCGTCCTCCCCGAGCCCGTCGAGGATCGCGTTCATCGGCTCCGGCGAGTGGGTGTGCCAGAGGCTCGCCCCACGCTCGAAGACGGCGACGTCCGCGAACTGCACGACGTACCCCTCGTCTGCGACGAGCCCGCCGGGGATGCGGACGATGTCGCAGCCCTGGGCGCGCAGCGCGGCGGCGACCCGGCTGTGGACGTCGATCAGCGCGCCGGGGTGGCCGGTGGCGAAGAGGACGCGCTCCTTGCCGGCGGCGGCCTTGCGGAGCCGGGCTGCCATCCGGTCGAGACCGTCGACGGTGAGCTCGGGGTCGATGGTGTCCTGGCCGGCGCGGTGGGCCGGGTCGTCGATGACCCCGCAGCGCTCGGCCATCACGGCGAGCACGTCCTGTTCGTCGGTCCAGCGGTCGCCGAGTTCCAGTCCGAGCCAGTAGTGCCGGTCGCCGTTGGCGAGCTTGCGGTAGTGGGCGAGGTTGTTGTCGCGCGGGGTGGCGACGTCTCCCGCGATCCGGGTGCGGACGAGGTGCTCCACGAGGGCGGGGCGGCTGAGTATCGGCATGGGGCACATTCTGCCGGGCCGCGCCCCCCGGCGTCCCGGGTGACCGGACACCGGGACGCCTGGGGCCCGCGAGCCCGGCACGATCCGTACGAAGGACCCTAGACGGTGATCGTGGTGAACCGGGGGACGGCCTTGTCCCAACCGGGCCAGAGGCCGTGGGATCCGGTGCGGGCGGTGAGGACGATGAGCAGCGGGGTGCGGCCCGCCTCCGTCACGATGTCCCCGACGCACTCGGGCACGAGGTGTCCGGCCTGGTGGAGGTGTTCCGCGACGGCCACCATGGGCCGTTCGGGGGTGGCCCGGCGCAGCGCGGCCCGCAGGTCGTGGGCGAGGTCGGCGCCCTCGGGTCCTGGCTGCACGTGCCAGACGGCGGCCCGGTCGTCCTGTTCGAGCCCGCTCATCAGCCGGGCGACGAGGGCGGCCTGGCGCTCCTCGGCGTCGCCGGTGAGGGCGACGACGTGCGGGCGGTTCTGTCGGCGGACCAGGTCCAGGAGGGCGTGCAGGAGGTCGAGTTCGGGGTCGGCGGACGGGCGGGGCCCGCTGCCGCGCGGGGCGGGGGTCCCGCCCGGGGTGAGGAGGGGGTCCTGGCGGACGATGGCGCCGTGCAGGTCCTGGAGCTCCCGGCTGGGGGCGGCGCCGAGATCGTCCCGCAGCTGCCGGTGGAGCCGTTCGTAGGCGCGCAGGGCGTCGTCGCGGCGGCTGGAGCGGTAGAGGGCGGTCATCAGCAGCCGCTGGGTGCGCTCCCGGGAGGGGTCGGCGGCGGCCACGCCCTCCAGTCGCCGGATGACCTCGTGCGGTCGCCCGTTGGCGAGTTCGGCCTCGCAGTACTCCTCGAGGGCGTGCAGCCGGGCTCCGTCGGCTGCAGTCGTCTGGGGCCAGTCGAGGCCGGCTTCGGCGAGTTCCGCCAGGGCGCGGCCGCGCCACAGTCCGAGGGCGCCGCGCAGCAGCCGGGCGGCCTCCTCGGCGTCCCCGGCGGCGAGCGCGTCCCGTCCCTTGTCGGCGAGGAGACGGAAGCGCGTCAGGTCGAGGTTCTCGGGGGCCGTCTTGAGCATGTAGCCGGAGCCCTCGCTGGTCAGGGAGGCGATGTGCTCGGGGACGCCGCCGCGTGCCAGGACGCCGCGGAGGCCCGAGATGGTGTTCTGAAGGCTCTTGCGACCGGTGGCGGGCGGACGGCCGTCCGGCCAGAGCACGTCCATCAGGTCGGTGGTGGGCACGACGTGGTTGGCGTGGAGGAGCAGTAAGGCGAGGACGAGCCGCTGGTTCATGCCCTTGAGCGGCAGCCGGCCGTTCGCCGTCGCGATCTCCAGGGGTCCGAGGAGGCGGAAGGAGACACCGCGTTCGGTCATGACGGGCGGGCGTATGCGGGGCGGGCGCGCGGGGCCGCCGGGCGCGCGTCCCGGTGGGGCGGCGGCGTGCGCGAGGCCCCGGGCGGGCGGGGCGGCGACGGGTTTCGGTGGCAGGACGGGTTGGCTCAGCACGATGTTTTCCCCCATGTCGGTCGCTCCCTGGTAGGAGCGTGTGGCACCGGAGACGGTTCCGGTGCCGGTGGTTCCCCGGGGGTCGGCATGCCGAGGGCGCCGGTGCGCGGCGCCCTGTCGTGGCCCGTGCGCGCACGGGCCCTGATTCCCCCCGGAATGTCGCCTCCCGGGCCCTGCGATCACGGACGTGAAAGGCGGCCCCGGGGCGTCGACGCCCGGAGGCTACCAGTGAGTACGCGTTCGAAGGGTGCCCCTGGCAACTATGCGTCAGATCGGTCCCTCGGGGCGCCGAGCACCCCGCGCACCTCGGGACTCGCCTCGGAGAGCTCGCGCAGCAGCTCCTCCATGGTGACGGTGGACCGGCCGAAGAGCCGCCTGCCGGATGCGGTGAGGCGGACGTCGAAGCCGCGCCGGTCATTGGCGCAGGGCCGGCGCTCCACGTACCCCGCGGTCACCATCTGCGCCAGCAGGCGGGAGACCTGGGGCTGGCTCCGGGCGGCGCGGGCGCTCAGCTCCCCGGCCCGGATCCAGTCGTCCTCCCGTGCCATGACGTCCATGATCTCGAAGGCGCTGGTGCACAGGCCGTACTCGTCGGAGAGCCGGCGTTCCGCCGCCTGGACGATCTGCGCGCCGGCGCGGATCACGGCCATCCATCGGTCGGTCAGAGCTGTATCCGTCACCTCTCCG
Source organism: Streptomyces sp. NPDC058671 (assembly GCF_042716475.1). Lineage (NCBI taxonomy): Bacteria > Bacillati > Actinomycetota > Actinomycetes > Kitasatosporales > Streptomycetaceae > Streptomyces > Streptomyces sp. NPDC058671. The sequence goes on from NZ_JBHXSA010000008.1 coordinate 64,451, forward strand.
ATACTAGGTTCCCTTCACTCCCTTGTCTATGCGTGCGCATGAATGTAGTGTGCCGAAGCGGTTCGATGCATTCGCATGGATCAGATTCTTTCGAGCGAGGAGACCCGGTGACCGAGCAGACGCTGGCACCCCCCACCGAGCAGGCGCAGGACGCGCCGGCCAAGGCGCCCTGGACCACCCTCGTCGTGGTCGGCGTCGCGCAGTTGATGGTGATGCTCGACTCGACGGTCGTGAACGTGGCCCTGCCCACCATCGGCGCGGACCTGCCCGCCGACCAGACGAGCCTGCAGTGGACGATCAGTGCCTACGTCCTGATGTTCGGCAGCCTGCTCCTCTTCGGTGGCCGCGTGTCGGACGTCTTCGGCAGGCGGCGCACCTTCCTCACCGGCCTCACCCTCTTCGCCGTGGCCTCCGCGCTCTGCGGCATCGCGGGCAACCAGGAACTGCTGGTCGCCGGACGCGCCGCGCAGGGCGTGGGCGCCGCACTGCTCTCCGCCGCCGCCCTCTCGATCATCCTGGAGGTCTACCAGGACGAGGAGCAGCGCAAGATCGCGCTGACCGCCTGGAGCGGCCTCGGCGTGATCGGGGCCACGATCGGCGTGGTGCTCGGCGGGTTGATCGTCACCGCGATCAACTGGCGCTGGGCCTTCCTGATCAACCTCCCCGTCAGCATCGCGGCCTTCGTCGGCGCGCTGCGCAGCATGCCGTCGCTCCGGACCGCCTCGGGCCGCAGGCTCCGCTTCCCCTCGGCCGTCGTGTCCACCGCCGGACTCGCCGCCCTCTCCTTCGGCCTGATCCGCCTCCACGAGGGCTTCGGTGACCCCACCGCCTGGATCAGCCTGGGCGCCGCCGTGGTCCTGCTGACCCTGGTGACCTTCATGGAGCTGGGCAAGGACGACCCGCTGCTCCCGCTGCACCTGCTGCGCAAGCCCACCTACTGGCTGTCCAGCATCGGCCTGCTCCTCGTCGCCAGCGTGATGATCAGCAGCTCCTTCCTCGCCAGCATGTACTTCCAGCAGGTCCATGGGATGAGCGCCTTCGTCACCGGCCTCTCGCTGCTGCCCATGGGTCTCGCCGCCCTCGTCGTCGCCCTGGTCGCCCCGGTGCTCGCCGGCGCGCTGGGTCTCGGCGGGATGTACGCGGCGGGCGCCGCGCTCCAGCTCGTCGGCACGGGGTTCCTCGCCACCGGCACCGACTCGGTCTGGCTGACCGTCGTGGCGCTCGCCGCCATCGGCGCGGGCCTGCCGGCCTGCTTCGTCCCGCTGTTCGGCATCGGTACCGCGCACGTCAAGGTGGAAGAGGCGGGCGTCGGTTCCGGCCTGCTGAACACCTTCAACGAGAGCGGCGCCGCCCTGGGCATCGCCGTGATCGGCACCGTCCTCGCGACCTCCGTCGACGGGCGCCTGAAGGAGGGTGCCTCCGCCTCGGCCGCGACCACCTCCGGCGTCGCCAACGGCTTCCTCGCCCTCGCGGTCTGCTCGGCGGTCGCCATCGTCATCGCCCTCGCACTGCGCCATCTGACCCGCGACGAGCAGCCGGCGGCCGCGTAGCCGAGGAGCGGTCCCGCAACTCCCTGGCGTCCTCCGGCGCCGCCCTGTCACACCGTCACATCTCCCCTCCCTCCCCCTCCCCTCCCCTCCCCGAACGTGGGCTTGCGGCTCCCCCGGCCGCAGGCCCACTCGGCGTTTCCGGGGGTTACCGCGGGTTGCGCAAACTGTCCAACTCCCCCCGATGGATGGCCGATTACCGGCGACTGGATGACCGATTCCCCCGCCATGGACCCTCGCTTTACATCGTGGACAGGCTTCGCTACCGATCGGTAACGTCGAACTCGTCCGAGGGGGCGGCGGCTGTGTCAGCCCCCCGGCGGGACTCCGTCACCGGCTCCGCCCACGGGTCCCGTGACCGCGGAGACCGCGACCGGATCCCGCCCCTCTCTCCCCGCCCTCCCAGAGCGAAGGAATTCCGCATGGCCATCTCGCCCGAAGAGATCTCCCGCACCCTGTCCGAGGCCGCCAGGTCCTCCGCGGCCTGGCAGGCCACCGGCGCCACCGTCCGCTTCGTGATCTCCGACCCGGACGCCGAGTTCACGCTCGACCCGCAGGGCGCCGTCACCGAGGACGAGCCCACCCACGTCCTCGGCATCACCCACGCCGACCTGCTGGACCTCACCGCCGGCCGCCGCACGTTCCTGCGGACCGTGACCTCCCGCCGCGTCACCGCCCGCGGCCCCGTCATGCAGACCTTCGCCGTCGGCCAGGCCCTGACGACCTTCTCCCTCGCGGGCTGACCCCAGCGCCCCGGGCCCCGCACCCCTCAGACAAGGAATCACCATGACGTACACGCACAACCCGGCCGACCACCCGCTGCTCGACGCCACCGATGCCGGCATCCTGCGCGAGGTCACCGCCTTCGCCCGGGACGAGGTCGCCCCCGGCGCCGCCGAACGCGACCGCATCGAGAAGGGCCAGGTCGACTGGGAGACCGTCCGCAAGGGCCACGCCCTCGGACTGCTCCGCATGGCCATCCCCCGCGAATTCGGCGGCCTGGGCCTCAGCCAGCTGGGCATCGCCCTCACCCTGGAGGAACTGGCCGCCGCCGACCCCGGCATGGCACTGGTCTTCGGGGCCACGGGACTCTTCCAGACCCCGCTGCTCATCTGCGAGAAGCCCGCGCTGCAGGAGAAGTACCTGCCGAAGTTCCTCGGCCCGGAGCCCGTCCTCGCCTGCAACGCCGTCGCCGAGGAGCGCAACGGCACCGACCTGGTCCTGCCTCAGCACGCGCCGTACGCCCAGGACATGACCGTCGCCCGCCGCTCCGGCAGCGAGTACCTCCTCACCGGCACCAAGCGGTACATCACCAACGCCCCGGTCGCCACCTACGCAACGATCATGGCGAACCTGGAGGACGCCCCGGGCTCCACAGGCCTCACCTGCTTCGTCACGGACCTGGAGCAGGACGGCGTCACCCGCGGCGAGATCCACGACAAGGTCGGCTACCGCACCGCACCGGCCGGCGAGCTGATCCTCGACGGCGCGCGCGTACCCGAGGAGAACGTGCTCGGCGACGAGCGCGGCGGCTGGGACCTCAACGTCGCCATCGGCAACCTCACCCGCGTCACCTGCGCCGCCGTCGCCACCGGCATCGCCCGCCACGCCCTGGACCGCGCCGTCGCCTGGGCCGGCACCCGCCGCCAGGGCGGCAAGCTCCTCTTCGAGCACCAGATGTCCGCCCGCAAGCTGGCCGACATGGCCGCGCGCGTCTCCGCCTCCCGCGCCCTCTACCTGGACGCGGTGCTCAAAGCCGACACCGTCATCCCCACCCCGGCCTACGAACCGGCCGTCGCCAAGATGGTCGCCGACCGCGCCGCCATCGACAACGCCGACGCCGCCATGTCCCTCATCGGCGCCGCCGCCTTCCAGCGTGAGGACGGCATGGACCGGGTCCTCCGCGACGCCTACGGCCCCCGCATCTACGAGGGCAGCCCCGAGGCTCTCGCCCTGGTCGTCACCGGCGAGCTCTTCGGCCTCCCGGAGGTCCGATGACCACCGCCCCGGCCTCCACCGCCGAGCTGACCGAGTACCGGGTCAGCCTCCTGCGCACCACCCGGGCGATCGTCCTGCCCGACCTGGATTCCGTCGTCGAGGGCGAGCCGCTCTTCCGGGCCGCGAGCCCGGAAGGCCTCCTCACCCTCACCGTCCGCGGCGCGCAGTTGCCCGCCCCGTACCTCGCGGACGTCTACCGCTTCCGCCTCGCCCAGTACCTCCAGCGGGGCTGGGTCAACGAGGAGGCCGCCGCCGCGCGTGGCCTCGACGCGGAGCCTTACGACGTGTCCGCGCTCACCGACCAGCACACCCTGGTCGTCGAGGCGGAGACCGGCCGGCTGCGCGGGTACGGCACCCTGGTCGCCGCCCGCGGCCCGGCCGGCACCCTCCTCGGCGACCCGGGCCACCACCCCTTCGCCGTCGAGCGCGACTACGAGCTCCGGCTCGCCGACCACCTCGGCACCGCCACCCCCGCCGCCCACGTCCGGGAGGGCAAGCGCCTGGTCCGCGACTACGCCATGGAACGCTCCCAGGCCGGCGCCTCCGTCCCCTGGTGGGTCTACCGGGGCTGGGCGGAGGGCTGCGTCCGGGCCCTCGCCGAGGAGGGCGCGGCCGTCGTCGGCGACGGCAAGCCCGGGGTCGCCATCCACCAACTGGGCCTGCTCGGCTTCGCGGCGCGCATGCTCGACGTGCCCGCGCGGCCCTCGGACCCCGAGGACCTGTTCGCGCCGATGTGGGGCCAGCAGCAGCGCTCGTACCCCTTCGTCCTCACCGACGAGGGCGCCCTGCGTCCCACCCTCGCGCACCTCGACGCGATCCTCGTGTCCGGGGAGCCCGGCTCGGTCGGCGCCCGGCTCACCGCCTTCCGGGAGGCCCGGTCATGAACGCCGCACCGCCCGACGTCGGCACGCCCACGGAGGCCCGCGAACTGGCCGAGGAGGACTTCTACGCCTCGCTGACCCAGCGCAACCGCGGCCTCGTCCCCGCCGACCTCCAGGACCGCATCCGGCACGCGCCGCTGCTCATCGCCGGCTGCGGCTCCATCGGCGGCGCCACCGTCCAGCCGCTCGGCCGCATGGGGTACCGCGACTTCGTCCTCGCGGACGTCGGCACCTACGAACTGAACAACCTCAACCGGCAGCACGCCACCGTCGACGACCTCGGCCGCAACAAGGCCGAGGTGGGCGCCGCCGCCCTGCGCGCCATCAACCCGCATGTCCGGGCCGAGGTCGTACCCGAGGGCATCACCCCGGAGAACGTCCGCGAGCTCGTCCGCCGCGCCGAGGTGATCGTCGACGGCGTCGACGTCACGACCCGGTCGGGACTGCTCGCCAAGGTCGCCCTCCACCAGGAGGCGTGCCGCCAGCGCAAGCCGCTGGTCACCGGCTGGGACATGGCCGGCATGCTCGCCGCCCAGTGCTTCGACTACCGGCTGGTCCGGCGGATCTTCGACGGCCAGCTGCTGGCGGAGGACGCGGAACGGCTCGGCACCTGGGAGGTGATCTTCCGGATCGCCCCGCGCGGCCACATCCCCGGCGAGATGTACCGGGAGCTGCGCCGCGGCCTCGGCAGGCCCGACTACAGCGTCCCGCAGCTGACCGAGGCGGCCACCCAGTTCGGGTCGCTCGCCGTGCACATGGTCAACCAGCTGGTGGCCGGCGAGAACGTGCCGCGCACGGTCGCCGTCGACGTCCACCACATCGCCCTGGCACCCGGTCGCCGGGCCGCCAACCGGGTGAGCCGTCACTGGGAGAAGGCCCGCTTCCTGCGGAAGCTGCCGCCCGAGCAGGCCTGGCGGGGCTTCGCCCCGGGGGCCGTCTACCGGGCGGCCCGGCGCACCGAACGGGCGGCCTGACCGGCGCCCGGGCGGAACGAAGGACAGAGAAGGACACGGAGCAGGACGCAGAGAAGGAAAGGACGCATGAGAAAAGAATTCGCGTACGCCGACGCGCGTGCGACCGGCATCGTGCTGAGCGGGACCGAGGCGGAGATCGTCGAGGCGTCCGCCCTCAGGATCGCCGACGAGTACGCCGGCCACTCCCTGCACGGCACCGACCTGCTGCACGCCGTGGAGCTCGCCGCCGCCGCCCTGCCCGCGCACGTCCGCCGCGCCCTCATCTCCTTCCGCGACCGGGGGAACGAGAGCGGCACCCTGCTGCTGCGCGGCCTGCCCGTCGGCGCGCTGCCCCCCACCCCGGACCGGGTGGAGGACGAACCCGCCTGGACCGAGGTCGCGGTGGCGACGGTCGCGCAGCTCATGGTGATGTCCGTGCTCGGCCGCTCGATCTCCTACAGCGACGAGAAGAACGGCGACCTCGTCCAGGACGTCAGCCCCAAGCGCGGGGCCGAGGCGCGCCAGGAGAACAGCGGCTCCATCCTGCTGGAGCTGCACACGGAGGACGGCTTCCACCCGGCCGCCCCGCACTTCCTGAGCCTGATCTGCCTGCGTGGCGACCGGGACGGGGTGGCCGCCACCGTCACCTCGGGGATCGGGGACGTGCTGCCGACCCTCGACGCGCGGACCATCGAGACGCTGCGCCGGCCCGAGTTCCGGACCCGGTTCTCCAGCTCCTTCGTGCACGACACCGACGAGGAGGTGCTGACCCCGCCGATGCCGGTCCTCTCCGGCCCCGCTCACGACCCGGACCTGCGGGTGGACTTCCACGGCACGGTCGGCGTGACCCCCGGGGCCCGCGACGCCCTGGCCACGCTTCAGGGGGCGATGCTCGACGCGCTGCGCGGGATCGTCCTCCGGCCGGGCGAGCTGATCATCCTCGACAACCGGCGGACGGTGCACGGCCGCACCGGTTTCACCCCGCGGTACGACGGCGAGGACCGCTGGCTGCGACGTTCCTTCGCCTTGGCCGACCTGCGGCCGGTCCTCGGCCACCTCGGTGAGGGCCGGAGCCACGAACCGGTCACCGCGCCCGCTCCGACGCCCGTCATGGCGGCCGTCTGACACTGCCGATGTCCGGGCCCGCACAGATGTGCGGGCCCGGACATCGGCATGTCAGGCCGCCAGTGCGCCGAGGGCGCCGTGGGCCAGGTTCCTGAGGAGGCGTTCCATCTCGGAGCGGCCCAGCGGGACACCCAGGTGGGGGGTCGAGTTGAGCAGGCCGAACACGGCGTGGACCGCCGTCCGCACCTCGCTCTCGGCCGCGTCGGGGTACAGCTCCCGCACCACCGTCACCCACAGTTCGACGTACTGCCGCTGGAGCTGCCGTACCCGCTTGCGGTCCTCGTCCTTGAGCCGGTCGAGCTCGCGGTCGTGCAGGGTGATGAGCGGCCGGTCGTCGAGGGCGAAGTCGATGTGCCCGTCGATGAGGGAGCCGAGCAGGGCCTCGGGGTCGCCGGTAACCGCGCCGGCCCGCATCCGCCCGCCGTCGAGGAGCCGCTCGCTGATGCCCACGAGGAGTTCGGCGAGCATCGCGTCCTTGCCGGGGAAGTGCCGGTAGAGGCCGGGGCCGCTGATGCCGACGGCGGCCCCTATCTCGTCGACGCCCACGCCGTGGAAGCCTCGTTCGGCGAAGAGGCGGGCGGCCTCCCTGAGGATCTGCTCGCGTCGCGTCGGGGCGTCGGTCCTGGCGGTCGTGGTCATGATGCGATTCTAGACAACCCGGTTAGCGGTCGTTAACCTGAGCGACATACGTTAACGCTCATTAACCGAGCAAGGGAGCTCGAGGGATGCAGCAGGCACCTGTGCTGACGAGTGCGGCGGATCCCGCATCGGCGGCCTGGCAGGCGAACGAGGCGGCGCACCACGAGCTGGCCGCGACCCTGCGCGCCAAACTCGCGGCGGCCGCGCTGGGCGGGGGTGAGAAGTCCCGGGCCCGGCACACCGCGCGCGGCAAGCTGCTGCCCCGGGACCGGGTGGACACCCTTCTCGACCCGGGGTCGCCCTTCCTGGAGCTGGCCCCGCTCGCGGCGCACGGGATGTACGGCGACCAGGCCCCGGCGGCCGGGGTCATCGCCGGCATCGGCCGGGTCGGCGGGCGCGAGTGCGTGATCGTCGCGAACGACGCGACCGTCAAGGGCGGCACGTACTACCCGATGACGGTGAAGAAGCACCTGCGGGCCCAGGAGGTGGCGCTGGAGAATCGTCTCCCCTGCCTCTATCTGGTCGACTCGGGCGGCGCCTTCCTGCCGATGCAGGACGAGGTCTTCCCGGACCGGGAGCACTTCGGCCGGATCTTCTACAACCAGGCCCGGATGTCGGGCGCGGGCATCCCGCAGATCGCGGCGGTCCTCGGTTCCTGCACGGCGGGCGGCGCGTACGTCCCGGCGATGAGCGACGAGGCCGTGATCGTACGGAACCAGGGGACGATCTTCCTGGGCGGTCCGCCGCTGGTGAAGGCGGCGACCGGTGAGGTCGTCACGGCGGAGGAGCTGGGCGGCGGCGAGGTCCACTCCCGGATCTCCGGTGTCACCGACCATCTGGCCGAGGACGACGCCCACGCCCTGCGGATCGTGCGGAACATCGTCGCCACGCTCCCGGAGCGCGGCCCGCTGCCGTGGTCGGTGGAGCCGGTCGAGGAGCCGAAGGTCGACCCGTACGGTCTCTACGGCGCGGTCCCGGTGGACTCCCGTACCCCGTACGACGTGCGCGAGGTGATCGCCCGGGTCGTGGACGGCTCCCGTTTCCAGGAGTTCAAGTCCGAGTACGGGCAGACGCTGGTCACCGGTTTCGCCCGGATTCACGGGCATCCGGTCGGGATCGTCGCCAACAACGGCATCCTGTTCGCGGAGTCCGCCCAGAAGGGCGCGCACTTCATCGAGCTGTGCGACCAGCGCGGGATCCCGCTGGTGTTCCTGCAGAACATCACCGGGTTCATGGTCGGCAAGGCGTACGAGCACGGCGGGATCGCGAAGCACGGCGCGAAGATGGTGACGGCCGTGGCCACGACCCGGGTGCCGAAGCTGACGGTGGTCGTCGGCGGCTCGTACGGCGCGGGCAACTACTCGATGTGCGGCCGGGCGTACTCCCCCCGCTTCCTGTGGATGTGGCCCAACGCCAAGATCTCGGTCATGGGCGGCGAGCAGGCCGCGTCGGTCCTCGCCACCGTCAAGCGCGACCAGCTCGGTGACGGGTGGAGCGCGGAGGAGGAAGAGGCCTTCAAGGCCCCGATCCGCGAGCAGTACGAGAGCCAGGGCAACGCCTACTACGCGACCGCCCGGCTCTGGGACGACGGGGTCATCGACCCGCTGGAGACCCGGCAGGTCCTCGGCCTCGCCCTGACCGCCTGTGCCAACGCGCCCCTGGGTGACCCCCAGTTCGGCGTCTTCCGGATGTGAGGGGCCCCCAGGAGATGCAGAGCATGTTCGACACCGTCCTCGTGGCCAACCGGGGTGAGATCGCCGTCCGTGTCATCCGCACCCTGCGGGCGATGGGCGTGCGCTCGGTGGCCGTGTACAGCGACGCGGACGCCGACGCCCGGCACGTACGGGAGGCGGACACGGCGGTACGGATCGGTCCTCCGCCGGCCGCCGAGTCGTATCTGTCCGTCCCCGCGCTGCTCGAAGCGGCACGGCGGACCGGCGCCCAGGCCGTCCACCCGGGTTACGGCTTCCTCGCGGAGAACGCGGGCTTCGCGCAGGCGTGCGCGGACGCGGGCCTGGTCTTCATCGGCCCTCCGGCCCCCGCGATCTCCCTGATGGGCGACAAGATCAGGGCGAAGGAGACCGTGAAGGCGGCGGGCGTGCCCGTCGTGCCCGGCGCGGCCGATCCCGAACTGGCCGAGGCCGCGCGCGAGCTGGGCGCGCCCGTGCTCCTGAAGCCGAGCGCGGGCGGCGGCGGAAAGGGCATGCGGCTCGTCCGGGACCTCGCGGTCCTGGAGGACGAGATCGCGGCGGCCCGACGTGAGGCCCGCTCCTCGTTCGGTGACGACACGCTGCTCGTGGAGCGGTGGATCGACCGGCCCCGGCACATCGAGATCCAGGTCCTGGCGGACGCCCACGGGAACGTGGTCCACCTGGGTGAGCGCGAGTGCTCGCTCCAGCGGCGCCACCAGAAGATCATCGAGGAGGCGCCGAGCGTCCTGCTCACCCCGGAGATCCGGGCGGCGATGGGTGCGGCGGCGGTGGAGGCGGCGCGGTCCTGCGGCTATGTGGGCGCGGGCACGGTCGAGTTCATCGTCCCGGGCGGCGACCCCGCCTCGTACTACTTCATGGAGATGAACACCCGCCTCCAGGTCGAGCACCCGGTGACCGAGCTGATCACCGGTGTCGATCTGGTCGAGTGGCAGCTGAGGGTGGCGGCGGGCGAGCCGCTGCCCTTCGCGCAGGACGACATCCGTCTGGACGGCTGGGCGATCGAGGCCCGGCTGTGCGCGGAGGACCCGTCGCGGGGCTTCCTGCCGTCGGGCGGCACGGTCCTGGCCCTGCGGGAGCCGCAGGGGGACGGGGTCCGCACGGACTCGGGTCTGAGCGAGGGCACGGAGGTCGGCAGCCTGTACGACCCCATGCTGTCGAAGGTCATCGTCCACGCCAAGGACCGCCCCACGGCGCTGCGCAAGCTGCGCGCGGCCCTGGCGGACACGGTCACCCTGGGCGTCCCGACGAACGCGGGCTTCCTGCGCAGGCTCCTGGCCCACCCCGACGTCGTCTCCGGGGCCCTGGACACGGGTCTGGTGGAGCGGGACGCGGAGAGCCTGGTCCCGCAGGGCGTGCCGGACGAGGTGTACGCCGCGGCGGCCGCCGTACGGCTCGCGAGGTTGGCCCCGGTCGCGCGGGACGGCTGGTCGGACCCGTTCTCGGCGCCGAGCGGCTGGCGTCTCGGCGGCCGTCCGGCTCCGCTGCCCTTCGGTCTGCGGGTACCGGGACACGAACCGGTCATGGTGGAGGCGCCGACCGGCGCCAGGGTCACGGAGTCCGCGGTGACGGTCACCGTGGAGGGGCTGACCCATCACTTCCACCGCGGCGGCGACTGGCTCGGCCGTGACGGCGACTCCTGGCACGTCCTGGACCACGACCCGGTGGAGGCCGCGCTGTCCGGCGCCCGGCACGGCGGGGCCGACACGCTCGCCGCGCCGATGCCGGGGACCGTGACCGTCGTCAAGGTGGCGGTCGGGGACGAGGTGGAGGCCGGGCAGAGTCTGCTCGTCGTCGAGGCGATGAAGATGGAACACGTCATCTCCGCCCCGCACGCCGGCACCGTCACGGAGCTGGACGTCACGCCCGGCAGCACCGTCGCCATGGACCAGATCCTGGCCGTCGTCGCCCCCCGGGAGGAGTCATGACCACGGGCCTGCCCATGACCGTGAGCGATCCCGCGCTGCCGGCGCGGGTCCGGATCCACGAGGTCGGCGCCCGGGACGGGCTGCAGAACGAGAAGACGGCCGTCCCGACCGCCGTGAAGGCGGAGTTCATCCGGCGGCTCGCCGCCGCCGGCCTCTCCACCGTCGAGGCGACCAGCTTCGTGCACCCGAAGTGGGTGCCCCAGCTGGCGGACGCGGAGGACCTGTTCCCGCTCGTCCGCGACCTGCCGGTGCGCCTCCCGGCGCTCGTGCCGAACGAGCGCGGTCTCGACCGGGCGCTCGCCCTCGGCGTCCGGGAGATCGCCGTGTTCGCCTCCGCCACCGAGTCCTTCGCGAAGGCCAACCTGAACCGGACCGTCGACGAATCCCTCGCGCTGTTCGCGCCGACCGTCACCCGCGCCATAGAGGCGGGCCTCCGCGTGCGCGGCTACCTCTCGATGTGCTTCGGCGACCCCTGGGAGGGCGCCGTCCCGATCGAGCAGGTCGTCCGGGTCACCAGGGCGCTGGCCGACATGGGCTGTGACGAGCTGAGCCTCGGGGACACCATCGGGGTCGCCACCCCGGGGCACGTCGCCCGGCTGCTCCGGGAGTTGGACGGGGCCGGGGTCCCCGCCTCCCGGGTCGCCGTGCACTTCCACGACACCTACGGCCAGGCCCTCTCCAACACCCTGACCGCCCTGCGCCACGGGGTGACCACCGTCGACGCCTCCGCCGGCGGTCTCGGCGGCTGCCCGTACGCGAAGAGCGCGACCGGCAATCTCGCCACCGAGGACCTCGTGTGGATGCTCGACGGTCTCGGCATCGAGACCGGAGTCGATCTGGCCGCCCTCACCGCCACAAGCGTGTGGATGGCCGAACAGCTGGGCCGGCCCAGCCCCTCCCGTACCGTCCGCGCCCTCTCCCACAAGGAGTGACGACACCCATGTCCCTGGACCACCGGCTCACCGCAGAGCACGAGGAACTCCGCCGTACCGTCGAGGCGTTCGCGCACGACGTCGTGGCGCCGAAGATCGGCGACTTCTACGAGCGGCACGAGTTCCCGTACGAGATCGTCCGCGAGATGGGCCGCATGGGCCTGTTCGGGCTGCCGTTCCCCGAGGAGTACGGCGGCATGGGCGGCGACTACCTGGCACTCGGCATCGCCCTGGAGGAGCTGGCCCGGGTCGACTCCTCCGTCGCGATCACCCTGGAGGCGGGCGTCTCCCTCGGTGCGATGCCGGTGTTCCTCTTCGGTACGGAGGAGCAGAAGCGGGAGTGGCTGCCCAAGCTGACCTCGGGCGAGATGCTCGGTGCGTTCGGCCTGACGGAGCCGGGCGCCGGTTCGGACGCGGGCGGGACCCGTACGACCGCCGTCCGCGACGGCGACCACTGGGTGATCAACGGTTCGAAGTGCTTCATCACCAACTCCGGCACGGACATCACGGGTCTGGTGACGGTCACGGCGGTCACCGGCCGCAAGCCTGACGGCCGTCCGCTGATCTCCTCGATCATCGTGCCGTCCGGCACCCCCGGCTTCACGGTCGCCGCCCCCTATTCCAAGGTCGGCTGGAACGCCTCGGACACCCGCGAGCTGTCCTTCGACGACGTCCGGGTGCCGGCGGGGAACCTGCTCGGCGAGGAGGGCCGTGGGTACGCGCAGTTCCTGCGGATCCTGGACGAGGGCCGGGTCGCCATCGCGGCGCTCGCGACGGGACTCGCGCAGGGCTGTGTCGACGAGTCGGTGAAGTACGCGAAGGAACGTCACGCCTTCGGCCGCCCGATCGGGGACAACCAGTCCATCCAGTTCAAGATCGCCGACATGGAGACACGGGCCCACATGGCGCGGATCGGCTGGCGGGACGCGGCCTCGCGGCTCGTCCTGGGCGAGCCGTTCAAGAAGGAGGCGGCGATCGCGAAGCTGTACTCCTCCACGGTGGCGGTGGACAACGCGCGTGAGGCGACCCAGATCCACGGCGGCTACGGCTTCATGAACGAGTACCCGGTGGCCCGGATGTGGCGCGACTCGAAGATCCTGGAGATCGGCGAGGGCACGAGCGAGGTCCAGCGGATGCTGATCGCACGGGAGTTGGGTCTCCAGGCCTGAGAGCTCCTCCGGTACGCGGAGCCCGTCGCCCCTTCCCGGGCGGCGGGCTCGGCCGTGTCGGCGCGTCCGGCGGGTCGGCCAGGAGCCCCCGCCCTCGCCGTCGGCTCGCTCTCACCTTCCGGCAAGGCCCCCGCCCTTACCCTCCGTCATGAGGTTAGGCTAACCTATCTTCGACTCCCCTCGGAGCGCCCTCGCCCGTACCGCAAAGGTGTCCTGCCCCATGACGCACGCCGAGACCGCCCCCTTCCAGTTCTTCCGCCTCCAGGTCGACCGGACCCGGCGGCTCGGCCCGTCCCTGGTCCGGGTCACCTTCACCGGGGACGACCTGAAGGGCTTCGCCGCCGGCGGCCGGGACCAGTCGCTCTCCCTCTTCCTGCCGCACCCCGGCCAGGGGGCGCCCGTCCTGCCCCCGCTGGACGACCCGGACATGTACGCGATCCTGGGCGCCTGGCGGGCGATGCCGGACGACGAGCGTGCCGTCATGCGCTCGTACACCGTCCGCGAGCAGCGCACCGAACCCGCCGAGGTCGACATCGACTTCGCCGTCCACGAGGACGGCGGCCCCGCCTGCCGCTGGGCCGGGCGCGCCAGGCCCGGTGACCAGGTGATCGTCCTCGGCCCCGCGATCGCCGAGAACACCGGCGTCCGCTTCCGGCTGCCCGAGGACGCCGACTCCGTCCTGATCTGGGCGGACGAGACGGCGCTCCCGGCCGCCTCCGCGATCCTGGAGTGGCTGCCCGCCGAGACCCGCGCCCGGGTGTTCCTCGAAGTGCCGTACGCGGGCGACCGCATGGAACTGGCGACGCGGGCCGACGCGACGGTCACCTGGCTCGTACGGGAGGAGGGGGCGCCGTCCGCCGTGGAGGCGGTGCGCGGTGTCGAGCTGCCGGGTGAGGCCCCGTACGTCTGGATCGCCGGCGAGTCCGGGGCGGTGAAGGCGCTGCGACGGTACTTCGTGCGGGATCTCGGACTCGACCGGCGCCGGGTGACGTTCGTCGGCTACTGGCGCAAGGGGCTTTCCGAGGACGCGTTGCGCGAGGTCCCGGACGAGACGCAGGAGGACGCGTAGGCGTCCCTCCATCCGGACGTTCAACTTCCGTTCACCGGGCGTGACCTGAGAGGGGCGAGGGGGCGTTGCGATGCGTTATTAGGTTAGGCTAACCTAATAACGCATCGCCCCCTCGTCCCTCTCTGCTGTCCGGAGGCCCCCCACATGCGCTCCCACCTGCTCAATGACGCCACGGCGGAGAGCTACCGCCGCTCCGTCACCGAAGGGGTCGAGCGCGTGGCGGCCAAACTCGCGTCCACGCGGGGCCCGTTCACCGGTGTGACGCCCGCCGAGCTCGCCCCCGTCATCGACGCCGTCGACCTCGACCGGCCGCTCGGCGACTCCTCCGCCGCCCTCGACGAGCTGGAGAGCGTCTACCTCCGCGACGCCGTCTACTTCCACCACCCCCGCTACCTGGGCCACCTCAACTGCCCGGTGGTCATCCCCGCCGTCCTGGGCGAGGCCGTCCTCTCGGCGGTCAACTCCTCTCTCGACACCTGGGACCAGAGCGCGGGCGGCACCCTGATCGAGCGCAAGCTCATCGACTGGACCACCGGCCGCATCGGCCTCGGCCCCGCCGCGGACGGCGTGTTCACCAGCGGCGGCACGCAGTCCAACCTGCAGGCCCTGCTCCTCGCCCGCGAGGAGGCCAAGACGGACGACCTGTCCAGGCTCCGGATCTTCTCCTCCGAGTGCAGCCACTTCAGCGTCCAGAAGTCGGCCACCCTCCTCGGGCTCGGGAACGACGCCGTCGTCTCCATCCCGGTCGACCGCGACAAGCGAATGCAGTCCGTCGTCCTCGCCGCCGAGCTGGCGGCCTGCCGCGCCGAGGGCCTCGTGCCGATGGCGATCGTCGCCACCGCCGGCACCACCGACTTCGGCTCCATCGACCCGCTGACCGAGATCGCCGCCCTGGCCGACGAGTACGGCGCCTGGATGCACGTCGACGCCGCCTACGGCTGCGGACTGCTCGCCTCCCCGACCCGCCGCCACCTCCTGGACGGCATCGAGCGGGCCGACTCGGTCACCGTCGACTTCCACAAGTCCTTCTTCCAGCCGGTGAGTTCCTCGGCCGTCCTGGTCCGCGACGGAGCCACCCTGCGCCACGCGACCTACCACGCGGACTACCTGAACCCGCTGCGCACGGTGGCCGAGCTCATACCCAACCAGGTCGACAAGTCGCTCCAGACCACCCGCCGCTTCGACGCCCTCAAGCTCTGGATGACCCTGCGCGTGATGGGCGCCGACGGAGTCGGGCAGCTCTTCGACGAGGTCTGCGACCTGGCCGCCGAGGGCTTCGCGCTGCTCGCCGCCGACCCGCGCTACGACGTCGTGGTCGAGCCGCAGCTCTCCACCCTCGTCTACCGCTACATCCCGGCGGCCGTCACCTCCCCCGAGGACATCGACCGGGCCAATCTGCACGCCCGCAAGGCCCTGTTCGCCTCGGGCGAGGCCGTCGTCGCCGGGACCAAGGTCGACGGCCGCCAGTACCTCAAGTTCACCTTGCTCAACCCCGAGACGACCACGGCCGACATCGCCGCCGTCCTCGATCTGATCGCCGGCCACGCCGAGCAGTACCTGGGAGAGAACCTTGTCCACGCCTGAGACGCCCGAGACGTACGACTTCATCGGCATCGGGCTCGGTCCGTTCAATCTCGGACTCGCCTGCCTGACCGAGCCGATCGACGAGCTGAACGGCCTCTTCCTGGAGTCGAAGCCGGACTTCGAGTGGCACTCGGGGATGTTCCTCGAAGGCGCCCATCTCCAGACCCCGTTCATGTCGGACCTGGTCACGATGGCCGACCCCACCTCGCCGTACTCCTTCCTCAACTACCTGAAGGAGAAGGGCCGGCTGTACTCGTTCTACATCCGGGAGAACTTCTACCCGCTGCGGACCGAGTACAACGACTACTGCCGCTGGGCCGCCGGGAAGCTCTCCTCGGTCCGCTTCTCGACCACCGTCGCCTCCGTGACCTTCGACGGGACCGCCGAGGTGTACGAGGTGTCCACCGAGTCCGGAGAAACGTTCCGCTCGCGTCGGCTCGTCCTCGGCACCGGCACCCCCGCGTACGTCCCCGAGACCTGCCGGGGCCTCGGCGGCGACCTCATCCACAACTCGCGCTACCTGCCGAACAAGGCGGAGCTCCAGAAGAAGAAGTCCATCACCCTGGTCGGCAGCGGCCAGAGCGCCGCCGAGATCTACTACGACCTCCTCAGCGAGATCGACGTCCACGGCTACCGGCTGAACTGGGTGACCCGCTCCCCGCGCTTCTTCCCGCTGGAGTACACCAAGCTCACCCTGGAGATGACCTCCCCGGAGTACGTGGACTACTTCCACGCGCTGCCCGAGCAGACCCGCTACCGCCTGGAGACCCAGCAGAAGGGTCTCTTCAAGGGCATCGACGGCGAGCTGATCGACGCCATCTTCGACCTGCTCTACCAGAAGAACCTGAACGGCCCCGTGCCCACCCGGCTCCTCACCAACTCCGCGCTGCACGCCGCCGCGTACGACGACACCAGCGGCACGTACACCCTCGGCTTCCGCCAGGAGGAGCAGGAGAAGGACTTCACCCTGGACACCGAGGGCCTGATCCTCGCCACCGGGTACAAGTACGCCGTCCCCGCCTTCCTCGAACCCGTCCGCGACCGCCTCAACTGGGACGGCCAGGGCCGCTTCGACGTGGCCCGCAACTACGCGATCGACACCACCGGCCGCGGGGTCTTCCTGCAGAACGCCGGCGTGCACACCCACTCGATCACCTCGCCCGACCTCGGCATGGGGGCGTACCGCAACGCGTACATCATCGGGGCGATGCTGGGATACGACTACTACCCCGTAGAGAAGACCATCGCTTTCCAGGAGTTCGCGGCATGACCGTATCGATACGTCCCTTCGACCCGTCGAAGGACGCCCGGCTGATCCACCCGTGGGTCACCCACCCCAAGGCCGCCTTCTGGATGATGCAGGGCGCGACGCTCCAGGACGTCGAGCGCGAGTACACGGCGATCACCGCCCACCCGCACCACGACGCCTTCATCGGCCTGGTCGACGGCGAGCCGTCCTTCCTGATGGAGCGGTACGACCCGGCGGAGCTGGAGCTGGTCGGGCTCTACGAGCCGCAGCCGGGTGACGTCGGCATGCACTTCCTCGTCGCGCCCACCGACACCCCCGTGCACGGCTTCACCCGGACCGTGATCACCGCCGTCATGGCGGAGCTGTTCGCGGACCCGGCGACCGTACGCGTGGTCGTCGAGCCCGACGTCGCCAACGAGGCCGTCCACGCGCTCAACGCCGCCGTCGGCTTCGTGCCCGAGCGGGAGATCCAGAAGCCGGAGAAGAAGGCCCTGCTGAGCTTCTGCACCCGCGCGCAGTTCGAGGCCGCCGTGGGAGCCGCCGTATGAGCACCGTCGACCGCCGCGACCCCGTCGCCCACCTCACCCCCGAGCGCTGGGCCGACGCCAACCGCGCCCTGATCCGCAAGGGCCTCGCCGAGTTCGCCCACGAGCGGCTGATCCACCCGCGCGAGCTGGGCGAGAGCCGCTACGCGGTCCTCGCCGACGACGGCACGACCGAGTACCGCTTCACCGCGGACCGGTTCGCCCTCGACCACTGGCAGGTCTACGCCGAGTCGATCAGCCGCCACCGGGGGGACGAGCAGCTCCCGCTCGACGCGCTCCAGTTCATCACCGAACTCCGCGGCGCCCTCGGCCTGAGCGACGAGGTCCTGCCGGTCTACCTGGAGGAGATCTCCTCCACCCTCGCCGGAACGGCCTACAAGTCGACCAAGCCGCGGGTGACCGCCGCCGAGCTGGCCCACGCCGGCTTCCAGGCGATCGAGACCGGGATGACCGAGGGCCACCCCTGCTTCGTCGCCAACAACGGGCGCCTCGGCTTCGGCGTCGACGAGTTCCGCGCGTACGCCCCCGAGGCCGCCGGCGACATCCACCTGATCTGGCTCGCGGCGCGCCGCGACCGCGCCGCGTTCACCGCGGGCGCGGACATCGAGTACGAGACGTTCGTCCGCGCCGAGCTCGGCGACGCGACGGTGGACGGCTTCGCCGCGACCCTGACCGCCCGCGGTCTGGACCCGGCCGACTACCTCCTCATGCCCTGCCACCCCTGGCAGTGGTGGAACAAGCTGTCGGTCACCTTCGCCGCCGAGGTGGCGCAGCAGCGCCTCGTCTACCTGGGCGAGGGCGACGACACGTATCTGGCGCAGCAGTCGATCCGTACGTTCTTCAACACCTCGGACCCGACGAAGCACTATGTGAAGACGGCCCTGTCGGTCCTGAACATGGGCTTCATGCGGGGTCTTTCGGCCGCGTACATGGAGGCCACCCCGGCCATCAACGACTGGCTGCACCAGCTCATCGAGTCGGACCCGACCTTCCGGTCGGCCCGGTTCTCGATCATCCGCGAGCGGGCGGCCGTCGGCTACCGGCACCTGGAGTACGAGGCCGCGACCGACCGGTACTCGCCCTACCGCAAGATGCTGGCCGCGCTCTGGCGCGAGTCCCCGGTGCCGTCCCTGGCCGAGGGCGAGCGGCTGGCGACGATGGCCTCGCTGCTCCACGTGGACCACGCGGGAGCGTCGTTCGCGGGCGCGCTGATCAAGGAGTCGGGCCTGGAGCCGACGGCATGGCTCCGCCGCTACCTGGACGCCTACCTCCTCCCGGTCCTGCACAGCTTCTACGCCTACGACCTGGCGTTCATGCCGCACGGCGAGAACGTGATCCTGGTCCTCGACGAGCGCGGCGCGGTGGCGCGGGCGATCTTCAAGGACATCGCCGAGGAGATCGTCGTCATGGACCCGACGGCGGTCCTGCCGCCGGCGGTGGAGCGGGTCCGCGCGGAGATCCCGGAGGACATGAAGCTCCTCTCGGTCTTCACGGACGTCTTCGACTGCTTCTTCCGCTTCCTGGGCGCGACCCTGGCGACGGAGGGCGTCCTCGCGGAGGACGACTTCTGGCGGACGGTGGCGGAGTGCGTGCGCGCCTACGAGGAGTCGAAGCCGGAGCTGGCGGACAGGTTCGCCCAGTACGACATGTTCGCGGAAACGTTCGCCCTGTCGGCCCTGAACCGCCTCCAGCTCCGCAACAACAAGCAGATGGTCGACCTCGCGGACCCGTCGGCGGCCCTCCAACTGATCGGCGACCTGGCCAACCCCCTGGCCCGCTTCGCCCGACCCACCTCCTGAACCGACGCGAGCCCCACCGGAGTACGGTCCTCCGGCGGGGCTCGCGTCCATGCCCCGTAGGGACAGGAGTCCCCTTCCTCACGCGGACACGCGATGAGCGCACGCGACACGTACTGCTGCGCTTTGGAGTAGTACCCCTGGACGACGCCACTTCCCACAGGCAGCCGCGGGAAAGCACTCGGCGTGTCAAGGACAGCGGGCTCGGCGCCGTCTGACCGCCGCGCTCATACGAAACGCCCGGCCGGGGCTTCCCCGGCCGGGCGTCTCACGTCTCCGTACGGGCTACCCCGCCGGCCAAGGCACCTGCGGTGACCGGTAGAAGTCGATGCCCAGCGCCTCGAAGCGCGGTGCCTGTTCCGCGAGGCGGGTCTTGTACGTGTTCCAGTCGTGGGTCTCCGCCGGGGACCAGCCCAGTTCGGCCACGCCCGGGAGGCGGGGGAAGGCCATGACGTCGAGGTCGGCCGTGGTGGACAGGGTCTCCGTCCAGAGCGGGGCCTCGACGCCGCGGACGGCGCTCTCCGGCGCGCCCGGCAGGTAGGTGGCCGGGTTCCAGTCGTACGACTCGCGTACCTCGACGTGTCCGGCCCAGGCGAGGCCGAGCGGGGTGTCCTTGGTGTACTTCATGTCGAGGTAGGTGCGGTCGGCGGGCGAGAGGATCAGGCCGGTGCCGTTGCGCGCGGCGGCGGCGACCCGTTCCTTCTCGGCGGCGGGGGTGCGGTCGAGGCCCCAGTACTGGACGAGGGCGCCCTCGGCGGGCGTGGTGCTCGTCAGCTGGTGCCAGCCGACGACCTTCTTGCCGTACTGCGCGACGACCGGCTGTACCCGGTCCATGAAGGCCACGTAGTCGGCGTGGGGGGTGGAGTGGGCCTCGTCGCCGCCGATGTGGAGGTAGCGGCCGGGGGTGAGGGCGGCGATCTCCCGGATGACGTCGTTGACGAAGTCGTAGGTGATCTCCTTGGGCACGCACAGGGAGCTGAGGCCGACCTTGATGCCGGTGTAGAGGGGCGGCGCGATGTTGTCGCAGTTGAGTTCGGCGTAGGAGGCGAGGGCCGCGAAGGTGTGGCCCGGCATGTCGATCTCGGGGATCACCTCCTGGTAGCGGGAGGCGGCGTACTGGACGATCTCCCGGTACTGCTCCTTGGTGTAGAAGCCGCCGGGGCCGCCGCCGACCTCGGTGGAGCCGCCGTGGCTGGTGAGCCGGGGCCAGGAGTCGACGGTGATGCGCCAGCCCTGGTCGTCGGTGAGGTGGAGGTGGAGGGTGTTGATCTTGTAGAGGGCGAGCTGGTCGATGTACCGCTTCACCTCGTCGACGGTGAAGAAGTGGCGGGAGACGTCGAGCATGGCGCCCCGGTAGGCGTAGCGCGGGGTGTCGGTGATGGTGCCGCCCGCGATCTTCCAGGGGCCCGGCTGTACGGAGTCCTTCTCGACGGCGGCGGGCAGCTGCTGGCGCAGGGTCTGGACGCCGCGGAAGAGTCCGGCGGGCTCGCGGGCGGTGAGGGTGAGGCCGTCGGGCGCGGAGCGGAGCCGGTAGCCCTCCTCGCCGAGCGCGGTGTCGCCGGGGCTGAGGCGGAGCCGGATGCCGCCGGCGGCGGCGGCCTCGTCGACGACGGGCAGCGGGTAGCCGGTGGCGGGGCGGAGGAGGCCGGCGAGGTAGCGGCCGATGGCCTTGGTCTCGCGGGAGGTGCCGTCCACGCCGATGCGGGTGGTGGGGGTGAGGGCGTACGGCTCGCCGTCGGGGGTGACGGAGGCGGGTACGGGCACGATGCGGCCGAGGGGGCGCACCTCGGGTTCGGCGGCGGCTCCCTTTCCGTCGTCGGTCCCGGTGTCGGCGGCGGACTCGCCACAGGCGACTCCGGCGGCCGCGACCAGGAGCAGGGATCCGATGAGGCGGTGAATCCGGCGGCTCTGTCTCACAGGCATGGTCCCCTTCGGGTGATCAACACATCCGTCGTCCTGTCATTACGTATATCCGGCGACACGCTCCGTGTGCGGCACCGACAGCGCCGCGCGTCAAGGTCTGGACCAAGATGCCGATTTTCGCGTCGATCATGACCCTCCTGCCCGATATCGGGCAGGATTCTTGCGAAAGGCGGCCCGGACCCATCAATATGCACGGGTGCTCGAACGCCGCCCGTCGCACGACGACCTCGTCGACCATCTGGTCCGCAGCACCGCGCTCCAGCGCGGTGAGGCCGCCCGGGTGGTGCTCGACGTGCTGGCGTACTTCGACGAGACGGCCGAGGAGTTCGTCCGCCGCCGCCATCGCGAACTGCAGTCCGGCGGCGCGGTGAACACCGAGATCTTCGAACGGATCGCGGCGGAGCTGCCGCACCGGGCGGTGGCGCCACCGGAGCTCTCGCTCCGGCAACTGCGCCGCATCGTCTACGGCTGAGAAGCACCATCACAGACCTGGAGGGGTTTCACCTTTATGTGCGGAATTGTCGGTTACATCGGAAAGCGCGACGTCGCCCCCCTGCTGCTCGAAGGCCTGGCACGCCTGGAGTACCGGGGTTACGACTCCGCCGGCATGGTCGTCACCAGCCCGAAGGCCTCCGGCCTGAAGATGGTCAAGGCCAAGGGCCGGGTCCGTGACCTGGAGGCCCGCGTCCCCAAGCGCTTCACCGGCACCACCGGCATCGCCCACACCCGCTGGGCCACCCACGGCGCGCCCAGCGACGTCAACTCGCACCCGCACCTGGACCCCGAGAACAAGGTCGCCGTCGTCCACAACGGCATCGTCGACAACGCCCAGGAGCTCCGCGCCAAGCTGGAGGCCGACGGCGTCGTCTTCGCCTCCGAGACGGACACCGAGGTCATCACCCACCTCATCGCCCGCTCCCAGGCCGTGACCCTGGAGGAGAAGGTCCGCGAGGCGCTCAAGGTCATCGAGGGCACCTACGGCATCGCCGTGATGCACGCCGACTTCAACGACCGCATCGTGGTGGCCCGCAACGGCTCCCCGGTCATCCTCGGCATCGGCGAGAAGGAGATGCTCGTCGCCTCCGACGTCGCCGCCCTGATCGCCCACACCCGCCAGGTCGTCACCCTCGACGACGGCGAGATGGCCACCCTCAAGGCCGACGACTTCCGCACCTACACGATCTCCGGCACCACCACCACGCCCACCCCGGAGACCGTCGAGTGGGAGGCCGCCTCCTTCGACATGGGCGGCCACGACACCTTCATGCACAAGGAGATCAGCGAGCAGCCCGACGCGGTCGACCGCGTGCTGCGCGGCCGGATCGACGACCGCTTCTCCACCGTGCACCTCGGCGGCCTGAACCTGGACCCGCGTGAGGCCCGCACCATCCGCCGGATCAAGATCCTCGGCTGCGGCACCTCGTACCACGCCGGTCTCATCGGCGCCGGGCTCATCGAGTCCATGGCACGCATCCCCGCAGACGCCGAGCCGGCCTCGGAGTTCCGCTACCGCAACCCGGTCGTGGACCCCGACACCCTCTACATCGCCGTCTCCCAGTCCGGTGAGACCTACGACGTGCTCGCCGCCGTCCAGGAGCTCAAGCGCAAGGGCGCCCGCGTCCTCGGCGTGGTCAACGTGGTCGGCTCCGCCATCGCCCGCGAGGCCGACGGCGGCATCTACGTCCACGCGGGCCCCGAGGTCTGCGTCGTCTCCACCAAGTGCTTCACCAACACGGTGACCGCCTTCGCGCTGCTCGCCCTGCACCTCGGCCGCATCCGCGACCTGTCCGTCACCGACGGCAAGCGGATCATCGAGGGCCTGCGCAAGCTGCCCGAGCAGATCAGCGAGATCCTCCGCACCGAGGACGAGATCAAGAAGATCGCCGAGGCGTACGCCGGCGCCCAGTCGATGATGTTCATCGGCCGCGTCCGGGGCTACCCGGTCGCCCTGGAGGCCTCCCTGAAGCTCAAGGAGATCTCCTACATCCACGCCGAGGCCTACCCGGCCTCCGAGCTGAAGCACGGCCCGCTCGCCCTCATCGAGCCGGCCCTGCCGACGGTCGCGATCGTCCCCGACGACGACCTGCTGGAGAAGAACCGCGCCGCCCTCGAGGAGATCAAGGCCCGCAGCGGCCGCATCCTCGCGGTCGCGCACCAGCCGCAGGCGAAGGCCGACCACACCATCATCGTGCCGAAGAACGAGGACGAGCTGGACCCGATCCTCATGGGCATCCCGCTCCAGCTCCTCGCCTACCACACGGCGCTCGCCATGGGCCGCGACATCGACAAGCCGCGCAACCTGGCCAAGTCCGTCACGGTCGAGTAGCAGCGCCCTCGGGGCCTGTCCCCCCGAGCCGCGCCGCCGGGCCTGTCCCCCGGCGGATCGACCGGACACGAGAACGGTCCCGTCGCACACCCAGGTGCGACGGGACCGTTCTTCTTTCTTTCCGAGGCTCACTCGCCGCTGCTCGTGGGCGCCGGCCTCGTCGCCTCAGCCCGTGGCCGGGGCGCTCGTGCCCGCCGTGCGGCGGAAGGTGGTCGGCCAGCCCGCCACCGCCGCCGTGGCTCCGTACCAGGCGACGAGGCCCGCGACGGCCGCGACCCAGCCGCCCGCCTTGCCGAGGCCCCCGTTGTCGACGAGCGCCCCGATGCCGAGCAGCAGGAGCGCGACGAACAGCAGCCCGTACACGCCCTGTCCGAACACCCCGCTGCCCGAGGCCGCCATCGTCAGCGTGAGCGCGAGGAGCGCCCACAGGAGCATGAAGACACCGACCGCGTCGGCCGAGGCGCCGCCGCCCGCCGCGGTGCCCCAGGTGAACCAGAAGGCGCCGAGCGCCGCGAACGCCGTGCCCTCGCCCTTGTCGCCCGCGCGCAGGGCGAGCATGCCGACGAGGAAGAGCGCCACCCCGCCGACCCAGGTGGCGAGGCCCGCGGCATCCGCTGCCGCGACGTTGTCGATGACACCCGTACCGCCGAGGCCGAAGGCCAGGAGGGACAGTCCGAGTGCGAGGTGGCCGAGAGTGGAGGTGCTGTTTCCCGCGGCGACGTCGTTGTCCACGGCGGGCTCCCTTCAGGAGTGCAGTCGTGCTGCGTGAACTGCTGTGATCCGGTGACCCTTATCTACCCTTCACAAGCACACAATTCACCTGAGCGAGGCCGAATTTATGGCCGGATGACGGCAGTTGAGGGAGAGGGCCAGGGGAGCGGAGTCCCTCCGTGGTCCTTGCGAGGTCCTTACGAGGTCCCCACTGGATCCTCTACGAGAACCCCCTGCGAGGTCCCTACGGGATGACGATCACGGGACGCTGGGCGCGCCGCGCGAGACGTCCGGCCACCGAGCCGAAGATCCGTCCGACGATCCCGTGCGTGGAACCGACCACGATCGCGTCGGCCGAGTACTCGCGGCCGACCTCCTCCAGCTCGTGGCAGATGTCCCCGCCGCGCTCGACGAGGATCCAGGGCACCTCGGAGAGGTGCTCGGCGCAGGCGAGCTCAAGACCGAGGACCTCGGTGCGGTGGTCGGGCACGTCGACGAAGACGGGGGGCTCGCAGCCGGCCCACACCGTGGTGGGCAGCCGGTTGGCCACGTGCACGATGATCAGGCCCGAGCCTGAGCGCCGGGCCATGCCGATGGCGTACGCCAGGGCGCGCTCACTGGACGTGGAGCCGTCGAAGCCGACGACGACCCCGTGCCGGAAGGCCGGGTCGCAGGCATGACGTGGCTGTTCTACCGCCAGGGGGTCGACCGTGGAGTCGGCGACGCGCTTGCGGTCCGCGGGTTCGGAGAATTCGTGACCGGCCATCGATGTCTCGGCGAAGAGGGTCCTCGTGGGAAGGAACGGGGAATGGGAGGGTGCGGAACAAGGGTGGCGGCGGAACTGAGTGTCCGGGAATCATCTTCCCAAGCCCATACCCCCAAGGGTACGGCGACACTCCTCTCCTGCCCAGAGCCCACCGTGCCGCTCCCGGCGTGCCCGCCGCTCGCGCACGGCGTTCCAGGGAGCATGCACGAGCGGCTCGGGATCTGGCAATGCCGGTTGTGTCCTACAGGCGTCCGTACGGGGGCCAAACGGACGTCGCGCAGAGTGACCGGAACGTTCCGTTCCTCGTTGCCCACAGGTCCAGCCCACCGTCGCAGGGAGACCTTCCGTGCCCGCACCGTCGACCGCCGCCGGCCAGACCTCCACCCCGCCCGCCACCGTGCTCGCCCCGCCCCGCGGCCACCGGAGGGCCCCCGCCCCCGCCCCACCCGGCGCGGCGGAGCGGGACCCGGGAAGGACGGCCGGGGCGGCGCCGGGAGCGGGTGCGGCGGACCAGGCCGGCGACGTGGTCCGCTGGGCGGTCTTCTGCTGCGCCCTGGTCCCTGTGGTCCTCGTCGTCTACGGCACCTCGGCCGGCGGCGCCGCCGGCACCGCGCTCGGCCTCGTCTCGGTGACGGCGGCCTGCCGGGTCCTGCTGCGCCGCTCGGAGCGCGGGCTTCGCGAAGAGAGCGGGTGGCGTGAGGAGAGTGGGGTACGCGAGCAGAGTGGGGTACGTGAGGAGCGCGGACGCGGCAGGCGGCACGGTTAGGCAGCGCGGGGCGGAGTCGAGCGGGTACGGGCGGAGCCGGGGAGCGACCTGGCGGTCGGGCCGGACCAGCTAGGACAAATCCGTCTCGGACCGGCGCTCCGCGAGGCCCCCGGAACTGCCCGCCCCTCGTCGAGTTGACAGGTTCGTACACGCGCGCCCATACGTTTTCAGCCAAGTTCCATCTGTCGGCGCGTCCTTGGCGGAACGATTGTCCAACCCCGGTGCCGACACCCGCATATGCCCCGCTCCAGGGGCCCGCACCCCCCGCGTACGGGGCGTTCGCCGCGCCGCCCCTCCCCCGGGCGCCCACCGGCCGGCGGACTTCGCGATCGATCGCTTCGCGCCAAGTGGCCTTGTCGACAATCCACCGGATGGAGAACTTGTCACGCCGACGCTACGGGACGCAGTAGATTCGATCATGGGTACCAAAGACTGGGGTCTCGTGCAAAACCGAGGGGAAACGTGCAGGAGCGACACGACCAGGGAGACGCGAACACCGAGGGGGGCTTAGCGTCATGAGCCAGGACTCCATTGCGCCGGAGGCCGCACGGAAACTTACCGGGCGCCGGCGTCGCGAAGTCGTCGCGGTGCTGCTGTTCAGCGGCGGCCCCATCTTCGAGAGCTCCATCCCGCTCTCCGTGTTCGGCATCGACCGGCAGGACGCCGGAGTGCCACGCTACCGGCTGCTGGTCTGCGCGGGCGAGGACGGCCCGCTGCGGACCACCGGTGGACTCGAACTGACCGCGCCGTACGGCCTCGAGGCCATCAGCCGTGCGGGCACCGTCGTCGTCCCGGCCTGGCGGTCGATCACCTCGCCGCCGCCGCCGGAGGCGCTGGAGGCGCTGCGCCGCGCCCACGAGGAGGGCGCGAGGATCGTCGGTCTGTGCACCGGCGCCTTCGTCCTCGCCGCGGCCGGCCTGCTCGACGGACGGCCGGCGACGACGCACTGGATGTACGCGCCGACGCTCGCCAAGCGCTACCCGTCGGTCCATGTGGACCCCCGGGAGCTCTTCGTCGACGACGGGGACGTGCTGACGTCCGCCGGCACCGCGGCCGGAATCGATCTGTGTCTGCACATCGTGCGGACCGACCACGGCACGGAGGCCGCGGGCGCACTGGCGCGCCGGCTGGTCGTCCCGCCGCGGCGCAGCGGCGGTCAGGAGCGCTACCTCGACAGGTCTTTACCGGAGGAGATCGGCGCCGACCCGCTGGCCGAGGTCGTCGCCTGGGCCCTTGAGCACCTCCACGAGCAGTTCGACGTGGAGACGCTGGCGGCCCGTGCCTACATGTCACGGCGGACCTTCGACCGCCGGTTCCGCTCGCTGACCGGTTCGGCCCCCCTCCAGTGGCTGATCACCCAGCGGGTGCTCCAGGCGCAGCGACTCCTGGAGACCTCCGACTACTCGGTCGACGAGGTGGCCGGCCGATGCGGCTTCCGTTCGCCGGTGGCGCTGCGGGGCCACTTCCGACGGCAGCTCGGTTCCTCGCCGGCCGCCTACCGGGCGGCGTACCGCGCGCGGCGGCCGCAGGGCGAGAGCGGTACGGCGGTGCTCGACGCGGTCGTGCCGGTCCAGGTCTCGGCGGGAATCCGGCGTCCGGTGCCTCCGCTGGAGCCGGGCAAGCCGCAGTCCGACGCGTTCGCGGCCGGGCGGGCTTCGCTGCCGGGCCAGCGCAGCGCGCCGTAACGCAGCGACCCGCGCGGCCACGAGCGGCGCACCGCAGGACCGAAGGGCGCCCGGGGAGACCTCCCCCGGGCGCCCTTCGGCCTGCTCGGCGCGGCGCCCCGGGGGGCGGGAGACCCCCTAAGGTAGGACGCATGAACGATCGCATGGTGTGGATCGACTGCGAGATGACCGGGCTCTCGTTGACGGATGACGCACTCATCGAGGTGGCCGCGCTGGTCACCGACTCGGAACTGAACGTGCTCGGCGACGGGGTGGACATCGTGATCCGCCCGCCGGACGCGGCCCTGGAGACCATGCCGGAGATCGTGCGCCAGATGCACACGGCCTCGGGGCTGCTCGACGCGCTGCCCGGCGGCACCACGCTGGCCGACGCCGAGGCCCAGGTCCTCGCGTACATCCGCGAGCACGTCAAGGAGCCCGGCAAGGCGCCCCTGTGCGGGAACTCGGTCTCCACGGACCGCGGCTTCCTCGCCCGGGACATGCCCGCTCTGGAGAGCCACCTGCACTACCGGATCGTCGATGTCTCCTCGGTCAAGGAGCTGGCCCGCCGCTGGTACCCGAGGGCGTACTTCAACAGTCCGGACAAGAACGGCAACCACCGGGCGCTCGCCGACATCCGTGAGTCCATCGCGGAGCTGCGCTACTACCGGGAGGCGGTCTTCGTCCCGCAGCCCGGTCCCGACTCGGAGACCGCGAAGCGGATCGCGGCCCGTCACGTCGTACCGGCCGAATGACCCCTTCCGTGTAGGGCCCGCTCGCGCCCTCGACACCCCCTCGGGAAAACGCGGGCGCGAGCACCCTCCAGGACCCTGTAGACTTCTTCTCGGCCGGTCGGGGAAACCTTCGGGGACACCGCCGGACATGGTGGGTATAGCTCAGCTGGCAGAGCACCTGGTTGTGGTCCAGGATGTCGCGGGTTCAAGTCCCGTTACTCACCCTGAAGACTCAGGCCCCGGTTCCCAGGAACCGGGGCCTGAGTCGTTCTCACGTTCCCGACGCGCAGACGAGGGGCGTCGGCGGCGGGTTGGTGCCCGTCCAGGTGCCGTTGAAGCCGAAGGCGGCCGAGCCGCCCGGTGGGACCGTCGCGTTGTACGGGAGGTGGGTGGCCGTCACCTCCGCGCCCGTCTGGGTCAGCGCCGTGTTCCAGGCCTGGGTGACGCGCTGGCCCGCGGGCTGGGTCCAGCGGACGGTCCAGCCGGCCAGCGGAGCCGTACCCGTGTTGCGGACGGTGACCTGGGCCGTGAAGCCGCCCTGCCACTGGCTGGTCACCTGGTACGCGGCCGCGCAGGCGCCCGTCGGGGTTCCCGGGTCGGTGCCGCCGCCACCGCCGCCGGTCTCGGCAGTGTCGCCGTAGAGGATGCCGCGGCCGTTGGTGGAGACGTACACCCGGCCGTAGACCCGGGGGTCGCCGGTGATCGCCGCGCCCGTCCAGCCCCACTGGTGGGCGTCGTCGTTGATCCTCACCCAGCTCGCGCCCGCGTCGGTGGAGCGGAAGACGCCGCGTACGCCGCCGATCTTCGCGCTCGTGTAGAGGGTGGGGTACGCGGCTCCGGGCGCGGCCTTGCCGAAGCCGATCGTGTCGGCCTGCTCGACCCCGGCGACCCGGGTGAAGGTGGCGCCGCCGTCGGTGGAGTGCCACAGGCCGTACGCGGCGTCGGGGGCGCCGCCGGCGAGCCAGATGTCGCCCTTCCGGCCGGGGACGGCCTTGAAGCGGACGTTGCCCTTGGCGGGGAGACCGGTGGCCTTGGCGGTGAAGGTCATGCCACCGTCCGTACTGGCGTGGAAGGTGCCGGCCGAGAAGCCGTAGAAGGTGCGCGGGTCGACCCGGTCGGACTCGACGGTCGCGCCGGCCGGGACGCCGGTCGACGCCGTCCACGCGCCGCCGGTGCCGGTGTGGACGCCGGCGCCGTCGGGGCTCCAGACGAAGCGGTTGCCGTCCGCCGACGCGGCGACCGTGCCCCCGCCGGTGACGCCCGGGGGTTCCTGGCCGGGGCGCCAGGTGGCGCCGTTGTCGGAGGAGAAGGCGACGCGCGGGCCGCCTTCGAGGTGCCCGGCGCGCACGACGGTGCCGGTCGTGGTCTCGGCGAAGTCGACGCTGGTGGTGGAGGTGAAGTTGGGGCCGGTGAACATCATCGACGGGACCTTGGTGAGGTCCGTGTGCCGGAAGCCGCCGATGTCTCCGAGGGCGCTGATCAGCGGGGCCCCCGAGGGCGGCGAGGCCAGGTCGAGGACGGCGGTCTCCTCCAGGCCCTGGACCATGGGCCTGATCGTGAACTTCGTCCCCGCGTCCCACCGGGTCAGCTCGGTGGTGCCGTAGATCGTGGCGCCGGTGCCGTACATCATGCGGTTCGAGTCGAACGGGTCGATCTCCAGGGCCTCGGTCATCCAGCCGAGCTTCGGGGTCTGCTCGGGCGGGGCGGGGCTTGCGCCCCAGGTCAGCCACGGCGCGGAGGAGACGTCCATGGTGTAGCGGTCGGCGCGGTTCGGGTACGCCGTGTAGTCCCAGGCCCTGGTCCAGTGGGCGCCGCTGTCGGTGGAGCGGAAGATCTGGGTGTCGGGGTACCAGGAGCTGTAGCCGGACACCATGACCGTGCCGGGGTTCCGCCGGTCGACGGTGAGGCCGCTGAAGCCGTAGTAGGTGTCGGCCTCGGCGACGGGGCTGATGTCGGTCCAGGCGCCGGTGGCCGTGGCGTACCGCCAGACCTGGCCCTTGGCTCCGTCGTACGGGCCGGCGGTGTCGCTGTACGCGAGGTAGAGGTAGCCGTTCTCCGCGTCGAGCACGCCCTTGTGGGCGAGGTACCCGGTGGGCTGGCCGGGCAGGCGTGTCCAGGTGGCGCCCGCGTCGGTGGAGCGGTAGACGGCGTTCTGCTTGTCGCCGACGCCGACGTAGATGGTGCTCGTCGCGCTGCCGGGGGCGCCGGTGGACTCGTCGAAGGTGATCCAGACGATGCCCTGTTCGTCGGAGTTGTAGCCGCTGGTGTCGGTCGGGTCCTGCTGGTGGTTTCCGGGGTTGGTGAAGGAGGTCACCTTCGCCCAGGTGACACCGGAGTCGGTGGAGCGCCAGAGGCCGTTGCCGCTGGGGGTGCCGAGGTAGAGGACGCTGTTCCGGTGCGGGTCGATCGCGAGGCGTTCGCCCATGCCGCGGCCCGGCATGTTGCCGCCGAGCTTGAAGGGGAGGTCGGCGCGCCGCCAGGTGGCGCCCCGGTCGGCGGAGCGCAGGACGGCGCCGTTGCCGGGGTCCCAGTCGTTGGTGTAGGTGCCGACGGCGGCGTACACGCGGTCGGGGTCGACGGCGTCGGTGGCGAGCCCGACGACTCCGGTGTGGCCCCAGTCGTCCCAGCCGACGTGGTCGAGGAGCGGGGTCCAGGTGGAGGCGGCCTGGTTCCAGCGGTAGGCGCCGCCGATGTCGGTACGGGCGTAGACGAGGTTCCGCTCGCTGCGGTTGAAGACGATGCCGGGGACGAAGCCGCCGCCGTCGATCCGGACGTTCTTCCAGGTGTACGAGGGGGCCGCCGCGGCGGGGGCGGGTGCGGGTTCGGCGGGTGCGGCGGTGGCCGGCACCGCCCCCGCGAGGAGGCCGGCGGTCAGGGCGAGCCCCGCCAGGAGGTGTCGCGTTCTGCGCATGGGGGTCCTGTCGACGATGAGGTGGGAGCGCTCCCACTATTGGGCGGCTGTCAGAACACGGTCAAGGTCCGGGCGTCGTCGAAGACGTTCGACGACGCTCGGCCGGACGGGTGGTGCGGACGGTGGGCTCCCCGCCCCCGGAGGCCCCGCGCACTACGGTCGGGACCATGTGGTGGAGGAGGACGCGGCCCGGCGCCGCCGGACGCGGACGCCTCGTACGCGACTCCCGCACCCCCTCCGCCGCCGGACGCGGACGCCACCCCGTCCCCGCCTTCGTCCTCGTCCTCGCCCTCCTCCTGGGTGCCGCGCTCTGCGCCGGGTGCGCCACCGACCCGCCGGAACCGTCCCCCGTGCCCGACCGGGAACGCGTCGACGGTGCCGGGCGGCCGATCACCCTCACCGTCGGCGTCTTCGGGGAGTTCGGCTACCAGGAGGCCGGGCTCTACGACACGTACATGCGGCTCCGTCCGGACGTCGTGATCCGGCAGACCTCCCTCTCCCGCAACGACGTCTACTACCCGCAGCTGCTGACCCACCTCACCGCCGGCTCCGGCCTCGCCGACGTCCAGGCCGTCGAGGTCGGCAACATCGCCGAGGTCGTCGACACCCAGGCCGGACGGCTCGACGACCTCGGTTCCGCACCCGGCGTCGACGAGCACGCCTTCCTGCCGTGGAAGTGGGCGCAGGCCACCACACCCGACGGCCGCACCCTCGGGCTCGGCACGGACATCGGCCCGCTGGCCGTCTGCTACCGCAAGGACCACTTCGCCGCGGCCGGGCTGCCCACCGACCGGGAGACCGTCGGACGCCTGTGGGCCGGGGACTGGCGGAAGTACGAGGAGGTCGGGCGGCGCTTCGCCGAACGGGCTCCCGAGGGCGTGGCGTTCACCGACTCCGCCTCCGGGGTGCTCGCCGCGGTCGTCTCCGGCGCCCCGCTGCGCTACTACGACGCCCGCGGCGAACTGGTGGTGGCGACCAACCCGTACGTACGAGCCGCCTGGGACCTCGCCGCCGACTTCGCCCGGCGGGGTCTCACCGCCCGGCTCCAGCAGTTCACGCCCGACTGGGACCAGGCGTTCGCACGCGGGGACTTCGCCACGATCGCCTGCCCGGCCTGGATGCTCGCCTACATCCAGGACAAGTCCGGGCCGGCAGCGCGCGGACGGTGGGACGTGACGGTGGCGCCCCGGCCCGGGAACTGGGGCGGCTCCTTCCTCGTCGTCCCGTCCGCCGGACGGCAGCGCGCCGAGGCCGCCCGGCTCGCGGCCTGGCTCACCGCGCCCGAGCAGCAGGCCCGGCTGTTCGCCCGGCGCGGCGGCTTCCCGAGCGCCTCCGCCGCGTACCGGCTGCCGGAGGTGGCGGACGCGCGGCACCCCTACTTCGGCGACGCGCCGACCGGCCCGCTCTACGCGGCGGCGGCCCGGGGCGTGCCCCTGGCCCCGGTCGGCCCCAAGGACGGGCTCGTCAACCAGATCCTCTCCGACACCGGCATGCTCCAGGTCGACCAGACCGGACGCCCGCCCGAGTCGGCCTGGCGGGCGGCGATGCGGGCGATCGACAACGCGCTGGACCGGTGAGCACCCGTGACCGAGACGAGACACCCCGTGGATCCGTTCCCGCCGCCCGCCGGTTCACCCGTCGCGCCCGCCGTCGCGCCCCCGAGGACGGAACCTGGCCCGGGACGGGGGCGTCTCGGGCCACTGCGGTCGCGCTCGGCGCCGTACGTGCTCGTGGCCCCGTTCTTCCTGCTCTTCGGGGCGTTCGGGCTGTTCCCGCTGGTCGCGACCGCCTGGGCGTCGCTGTTCCGGGTGGAGCTGACCGCGCCGGAGGACCGGGAGTGGGTGGGGCTCCAGAACTACGCCCGGCTGCTGCACGACGAGTTCTTCTGGAACGCCCTGTTCAACACCGTCGCCATCGGTGTCCTCGCCACCGTTCCCCAGCTGCTGCTCGCCCTCGGCGTGGCGCATCTGCTGGACGTGCGGCTGCGCGGGCGGCTGGCCCTCCGGGTCGTGGCGCTCGCCCCGTACGCGACCTCGGTGGCCGCGGCGACGCTCGTCTTCGCGCTGCTCTTCGGCCGGGACCAGGGGATGGTCAACTGGGCGCTGGGGCTTGTGGGGATCGCCCCGGTGGACTGGCAGAACGGCCCGTGGGCGTCGAAGGTCGCCGTCTCGTCGATCGTGATCTGGCGCTGGACCGGCTACAACGCGCTGATCTACCTGGCGGCGATGCAGACCGTCCCGCGCGAGCTGTACGAGGCGGCGGCGCTCGACGGGGCCTCGCGGTGGCGGCAGTTCCTGCACGTGACGCTGCCGGGGCTGCGGCCCGCGCTGCTCTTCACGGTGCTCGTGTCGACGGTCGGGGCGACCCAGCTGTTCGGTGAGCCGCTGCTGTTCAACAGCGGGGCGGGCGCGTCCGGCGGGGCGGACCACCAGTACCAGACGCTGGGGCTCTATCTGTACGAGCAGGGGTGGGTGAACCTGCACCTCGGGCGGGCGGCGGCCATCGCCTGGGCGATGCTGCTGATCCTGGTGGTGGTGTTCGGGGCGGCCCGGCTGCTGCGGCCGGTGCTGCGCGGGAGGGACGTCTGATGCGGACGGTGCGGGCGGGCTGGGGCACGTACACGCTCCTCGGTCTCTTCACGGTGGTCTCCCTCTTCCCGTTGCTGTGGACGGCGGTGGCGGCCTCGCGGACGAGTACGCGGCTGGCGTCGGCTCCGCCGCCGTTCCGGTTCGGGCGGAACCTGCCGCGGAACGTGGGGATCGCCTGGACCGAGGGCGGGCTCGGCGTGGCGCTCGCCGACACCACCGTGGTCGCGGGCGCGGTCGCGGCGGGCACGGTGCTCTTCTCGACGCTCGCCGGGTTCGCCTTCGCCCGGCTGCGCTTCCGGTTCCGGGGCGCACTGCTGCTGGTGGTGGGGGCGACGATGCTGATCCCGCCGCAGCTGGGGGTCGTCCCGCTCTATCTGCTGATCGCGCGGCTGCGCTGGACGGACGAGCTCCAGGCGGTGGTCCTGCCCTCGCTCGTCTCTGCCTTCGGGGTGTTCTTCATGCGTCAGCACCTCCTGCGGGCGCTGCCGGCCGAGCTCCTGGAGGCGGCGCGGGTGGACGGGGCGGGGACGCTGCGGGTGGTGTGGCATCTGGTGTTCCCCGCGGCGCGTCCGGCGATGGCGGTGCTCGGGATGCTGTCGTTCGTGGCGGCGTGGAACGACTTCTTCTGGCCGGTGCTCGTGCTGACGCAGACCGGGAACCCGACGGTGCAGGTGGCGTTGACGGGCCTGGGGCGGGGGCACGTGCCGGACACCTCGGTGGTGATGGCGGGGGCGCTGCTCGGGACGCTGCCGCTGCTCGTGGTGCTCGCGCTGTTCGGGCGGCACATCGTGGGCGGGGTGATGCGGGGCGCGGTGAAGGGCTGAGCCCCTCTCCCCCTGCTAGCGTCCCCTTATGTCCATGATCTTTACATTTAGACCGACTTGGGCGCGGTGAGGGCGAATGGGAGTCCTGCGTGACCATCCCGAACTCGTCCTCTTCCTCTGCCTCTCCGCCGGCTACCTCCTCGGCAAGCTCCGGGTCGGCCCCATCACGCTCGGCGGCATCTGCGGCACCCTCATCGTCTCGCTGCTCGTCGGGGCCTGGACGGAGGTCACCGTCTCCGACGACGTGAAGACGATCTTCTTCGCCCTGTTCATCTTCTCGCTCGGCTACATGGCGGGCCCGCAGTTCTTCTCCAACCTCAACAGGAAGAGCCTGCGCTTCTTCACCCTCTGTCTCATCGAGGTCGTCTCCGTCGTCGGCATCGCCCTCGGCCTCGCCAAGGCCTTCGACCTCGACGTCGGCACCGCCGCCGGCATCCTCGCAGGCGCCGCCACCGAGTCCGCGGTCGTCGGTACGGCCACCGAGGCCATCGGCAAGCTCGCCGACCTGACCCAGGAGCAGATCACCCAGTACCAGGGGCACGTGGCCACGGCGTACACGGTCTGCTACCTCTTCGGCCTCATCACCATCGTCATCTACACCAGCCAGATCATGCCGATGATGCTGCGGATCAACCTCCGCGACGCCTCCCGCGAACTGTGGGAGAAGATGCGCGGCTCCGGCGGCGGCCTGGAGTCCGACGAGCGCGAGGCGCTCCCGGGCATGGTGGGCCGGACGTTCCTCGTCACCCACGCCGACGGCACCAGGGTCGGCGACCTGGAGCGCTCGCTGGGCGGCCGGGTCACCGTCGAGGCGGTGAAGCGGGGCAGCAAGGTCCTCACCCCTCCCCCGCCCGGCTTCCAGCTGACGCTCTCCGACCTGGTGCTCACCGTGGGACGGCGGGCCAACATCATCGAGGCGGGGCGGGTCATCGGCCCCGAGACCCCGGCCGTCCCCGGTCTGGACACCCCGCTCGCCACCACCCAGGTCTCGCTGACCGACAAGGCCGCCGTCGGCCGGTCGCTGGACGCGCTGGCGAAGGCCCACCCGGAGTTCTCCTCGGGCGGGGTGTACGTGACGGACGTGCTGCGCAACGAGCAGCACCTGCCGGCGACCCCGGAGACCGTCGTCCACCGCGGTGACGTCCTCACCCTGGTCGGCGCCCGCTCGGGTCTCGGCAGGCTGGCGTCCAAGGTCGGCGCGGTCGTGCGGAACGACTCCACGGACTTCGTCTACCTGGGGCTCGGCATCGTCTGCGGCTCGCTCCTCGGGCAGCTCGTGGTGACGTTCGGCGACGTCCCGCTGTCGCTCGGCACGGGCGGCGGCTGTCTGATCTCCGGACTGCTCTTCGGCTGGTTCCGCTCCCGCACGCAGACCTTCGGCGCGTTCCCCCCGCAGGCCGCCTCCACCCTCAAGGACATGGGCCTGGCGATCTTCATCGCCTGTACGGGCCTGGTGTCGGGTCCGCAGGCCTGGCCGCTGCTCAAGGAGTACGGGGCGTTGCTGCCGTTCGCGGGGATCGCGATGGTCCTGGTGCCCGCGACGATCTCGCTGTTCGTCGGCACCAGGCTCCTGAAGATCGAGAAGCCGCTCCTCATCGGCGCCATCGCGGGCCAGCAGTGCTCGACCCCGGCGATCACCTCGATCACCCAGGTGGCCCAGAGCTCGGTCCCGATGCTCGGCTACACGATCACGTACACGCTCTCGAACTTCCTGCTCCCCCTGACCGGCCCGCTCCTCGTCGGCGTCCTCGGGGCGTGAGAGGACCCAGGACCCCGCCGGGGGCGCCGTGTTCGTCGTCCTCCCCCACTGACGGAAATGAGAGTCCCCCGTGCCCGAGACCACTTTCACCCGTGAGCAGATCCAGGCCTTCGCGCAGCTCTCGCCGTTCGAGCTGAAGGACAAGTTCATCCAGATCGCGCAGGCGGCGCAGGCCGACGAGTCCGGTCAGAAGGACAAGTCGCAGACCCAGATGCTCAACGCGGGTCGCGGCAATCCGAACTGGGTCGCCACCGGCCCCCGCGAGGCCTTCTTCGCGCTCGGCTACTTCGCGCTCTCGGAGTCCCGCCGGGTCTGGACCGCCGACAACCTCGGCGGCATGCCCGAACTCCCCGGCTCAGGCGCCCGCTTCGACACCTTCGTACGGCAGCACCCGGACCTCCCCGGGATCGACCTGCTCCAGCGGTGCGTGGAGTACGGGGTCGAGCGGTTCGGCTTCGACAAGGACGCCTTCCTGCACGAGCTGACCGACAGCACGATCGGCGACAACTACCCCGTACCGGACCGCATCCTGACCCACACCGAGCAGGTCGTCCGCGGCTATCTCGCCGACGAGATGTTCGACGGGCGGCCGCCGGCCGGGACCCTGTCGCTCTTCGCGACCGAGGGCGGCACGGCCGCCATGTGCTACATCTTCGACTCCCTGACGAAGAACGGGATCCTGCGGAAGGGCGACCGGATCGCCCTGATGGTCCCGGTCTTCACCCCGTACATCGAGATTCCCGAGCTCGACACGTACGACTTCGACGTCGTCACCGTCCAGGCGAGCCTCTTCGCGGAGACCGGTGTGCGCGAGTGGCGCTATCCGGCCGAGGAGGTCGAGAAACTGGCCGACCCGTCGGTCAGGCTGGTCTGCGTCGTCAACCCGTCCAACCCGCCGTCGCTGGCGCTCAGCGAGCGGGTGACGGACCAGATCAAGGACATCGTCGCCGGTCCGAACCCGAACCTGCTGATCGTCACGGACGACGTGTACGGCACCTTCGTCGAGGGGTTCCGCTCGCTCGCCGCCGACCTGCCGCGCAACACGCTCCTGGTGTACTCCTACTCCAAGCACTACGGCTGCACGGGCCACCGGCTCGGTGTCATCGGCCTCCACGACGACAACGTCGTCGACGGGATGATCGCGAACCTGCCGGAGGCCGAGAAGGACCGCCTGCGCAAGCGGTACGGGACGCTGAGCCTCGAACCGGAGAAGATCCGGTTCATCGACCGGCTGGTGGCCGACTCCCGGCAGGTCGCCCTCAACCACACGGCGGGGCTCTCGCTCCCCCAGCAGGTCATGATGACGCTGTTCTCCCTCTTCGACCTGCTGGACGAGGGCCAGGCGTACAAGGAGAAGATCCGGGGGATCGTCCGCCGGCGTCTCGGCCTGCTCCTCGAAGGCGCCCGGATGAAGATCGCCCACGATCCGGAGCGGGCCGGGTACTACGTCGAGCTCGACCTCCTCGCGGAGGGGGAACGGGTGCACGGGAGGGACTTCGCGGACTTCCTGGAGAAGAACTACGAGCCGGTCGACCCGCTGTTCCGGCTCGCCGAGCAGACCGGTGTGGTCCTCCTGAACGGCGGCGGCTTCGACGGCCCCGAGTGGTCCGTGCGGGTGTCCCTCGCCAACCTGGACGACCTGGACTACCTGAAGATCGGCCACCATCTGCGGGCGATCTTCAACGACTACGCGGAGGAGTGGAAGGCCGCACGGGCCTGAGCGGTACGGGAGAAGGGGTGCGCGCCCCGGCCGGCGGTGGGGTGGTTCCGGCCGGGGCGCGCGGTGTGGGGGGCCTGGGGCGGGCTACTTGTAGGCGGCGAAGGCCTTCGTGAAGGCCAGCGGCTGCTGGAGGATCGAGGAGCAGGTGGCGTCGGCGTGGTTCACCGCGCCGGCCGCGCACTGCTTGTCACGGGTCGAGGACCACATCGACAGCCAACCGATGCCCTTGGACCTCGCGAAGTCGACGAGCTGGGTGGCGTCGTCGACCGTGAAGATCTCGGTGACGACGTCGTTGACGCCGATCATCGGGGTGACGGCGACGGCCTTCCAGGCGGCCGCGTCGGAGAGGCCGAGGACGCCCTTGATCTGGGCCTGGGTCGCGGTCGCGGCCTGGACGGCGTACGTGCCCATGTCGGCGCTGTACGCCGGGCCGTAGTCCATCGCCATGATGTTGACGGCGTCGACGCGGACGCCGTTCCGCTTCGCGTCGGCGAGCAGGTCGACGCCCGGCTGGGTCAGGCCCTCGGGCATGACGGGCAGGGTGAAGGAGACGTTCAGGCCCGGGTGGGACTTCTGGAGCTGGGCGATGGCCTGCGAGCGGCGGGTGTTGGCGGCGGTGTCCGGCAGGGCCGCGCCCTCGACGTCGAAGTCGACCTTGGTCAGCTTGTAGTGGTCGATGACCCTGCCGTACGCGGCGGCCAGCGCCGAGGACGAGGAGCAGTTCAGGGCCAGCTCGTGGCCGGCGGCGCCGCCGAAGGACACCCGGACGTCACCGCCCTTGGCCCGCAGGGCGCCGATCTGGGCCGCGACCCTGTCGTTCGCCAGGTCGGTGACCCCGCCCCACAGCGGGGCGCAGGAGCCGCCGGAGGTGATGAACGCGAGGTTGAACTCCTTCACGCCGGTGGCGTCGGCGGTGGCGAGCAGGTCGTACGCCGGGTGGAGCGAGGTGTCGACGTAGGGGGCGTACTTCGCGGCCGTGACGGGGGCGCCGGTGGCGGTCGCGGTGGGCGCCGGGGTGGGGGGCGGCGCGGTCGTCGTGGTGGCGGTCGGCTTCGGGCTCGTGGTGGCGGTGGCCGTGACGGTCGGCTTCGGGCTCGTGGTGGCCGAGGGGGACGCCGTGGCGGTGGGCTGTTCGGTGGGGCGGCCGCTGGGGGTGGGGGCGGTGCCGCCGACGGAGCAGGCCGTCCTGTCGATGAGGCAGTTCGCGGGGTCACCGGCCTCTCCGGCGGCGGAGGTGACGAAGCCGACGGTGACGGAGGCGCCGGGTGCCAGCTGCCTGTTCCAGCTCGCGGGCTTCACGGTGACGTGCCGCCCGGAGACGGTGTGCTCGCCGTTCCAGAGGGACCCGAGGGTCGTCCCGGCCGGGAGGTCGAACTCCAGGGTCCAGTCGGACCGGGCGGTGGACGTCTCGTTGGTGACGACGTACTGGCCGGTGTAGCCGCCGGTCCAGGCGCTGGTACGGGTGTAGGCGGCGCCGACGGAGGCGGCCTGGGCCGTGCCGGTGAGCGCGACGGCCGCGCCGCCGACGACCGCCGCCGCGACGACCGCGCCGACGATCTTGCTCTTGGTGCTCGCCCTGCGCCGGTGCGAACTGGTGCCCATCGCGTGCCTGCCTCTGCGTGCTGGGGGGTGGGGAGGGGGTGCGGCAGCACGCTAGCGACTGGAAAGCGGACAAAAGGGTGTCGGGGGGCTGGGGCGGGGATTCTTAGGACCCGCTTAAGGAAGGCATCGGAACCACGAAAGGTTCACCCCGCACGGCTCACTCGGCGAGTGGCCCGGCAGGTCTTCCGCACGGCTCACTCGGCGAGGGCCCGGCGGGTCCCCCGCACGGCTCAGGCGTCGGCGGCCCTGCGGGTGCCCGTGCCCCCGCGGCGGCGGCGGGGCGGGCGGCGGTCCCGGCGTCCGGCCGTACCGCCCGAGCGGCGCCCGTCGAGCCCGATCCAGACGCGGACCTCCGTACCGCCGAGGACCGAGTGTCCGATGCGGACGTCACCGCCGGTGGCCTCCGCCATCCGCCGCACGATGTCGAGTCCGAGACCCGTGGAGCCGTCCCGGCCGCCGCTGTTGCCCCGGGCCAGGGCGGCGGCCGGGTCGGCGATGCCGGGGCCCGCGTCGGAGACCAGGACGATGACGGCGTCGTCGCCGTTGTGGAGGTCGATCGAGAAGGCGGTGCCCTCGGGGGTGTGCCGGAAGACGTTGCCGAGCAGGGCGTCGAGCGCGGCGACCAGTTCGGGGCGGGCGACCGGGATGCGCACCGGACGCTCGACGCCCGCGACCCGTACCCGGCGGTCCTCGTCCTCGGCGAGCGCCGACCAGAACTCCATCCGCTCGCGCACCACCTCTGCGGCGTCACAGCCGGACCCGGGCCCGGTCGCCTGGGTCTGCGGCTTCGCGTCGCGGGCCGTACGGATGATGATGTCGACCTCGCGCTCCAGCTGCTCGACGGCCGCGCGGGTCTGCTCGGCGGCCGGTCCCGAGCCGAGCGAGGCCGCGTTGAGCCGGAGCACGGTGAGCGGGGTGCGG
Source organism: Streptomyces sp. NPDC058671 (assembly GCF_042716475.1). Lineage (NCBI taxonomy): Bacteria > Bacillati > Actinomycetota > Actinomycetes > Kitasatosporales > Streptomycetaceae > Streptomyces > Streptomyces sp. NPDC058671. Next base: position 104,790 of record NZ_JBHXSA010000008.1, read on the forward strand.
AGCCGGTGGGAGAGGTCGGCGGCGAGTTCCCGCTCGTTGGCGAGGAGTTGCACGACCTGGTCGGCCATGGAGTTGAACGCGACGGCGGCCGACTTGAGTTCGGGCGGCCCCTCCTCGGGGACGCGGGCGCCGAGCCTGCCCTCGCCGAGGTCGTGGGCGGCTCCCGCGAGCCGCTGGGCGGGCCGGACCATCCGGACGCCGAGCCGGTCGGCGACGGCGACGGAGCCGACGATCAGGGCGATGCCGACGCCGGCGAGGACCAGCCACGCGGTGGCGACCCCGTTGGACACCTCGCCCTCGGGCACGAACAGTTCGACGACGGCGACCTCGCCGCTGCTGAGGGCGGTGGGCTGGAGCAGCGCGAAGCCGCCCGGGACCTCGGCGATGGAAGCCCGGCCGAGCCTGCGGGTGGTGGCGAGTTCCTCCTCGCCGGCCCGCCGGGTGCCGATCTCCAGTGCGGTGGCGCCGGGTTCACCGGCGGGCACGTGGACGGCGAGGCGTCCGGCGGCGCCGTCCTCGGTGGTGGCGACGGCCCGGTCGAGTTCGTCGCGGTCGGTGGTGATGGCGAGGACGGGCGCGAGCCCCGAGGCACGCCGTTCGGCGTTGGAGAACGCCCGGTCGCGGGCCATCTCCTTGACGACGAGCCCGAGGGGTACGGCGAAGGCGACGACGACCATGACGGTGACGGCCAGCGACACCTTGACGAGCGCCCATCTCACGGCTGCGGCTCCGACGGCCGCCCCGGCACCGGCTCCGCCTCGCGGGGCGGCTCCAGCTTCACGCCGACCCCGCGCAGGGTGTGCAGGTAGCGGGGCCGTGCGGCCGTCTCACCCAGTTTCCTCCGCAGCCAGGACAGATGGACGTCGATGGTCTGGTCGTCCCCGTAGGACTGCTGCCACACCTCGGCGAGCAGTTCCTTGCGCGGGACGACGACCCCGGGCCGCCCGGCGAGGAAGGCGAGCAGGTCGAACTCGCGCCGGGTCAGGTCCAGCGGTGTCCCGTCGAGCTCCGCCTGACGGCGCAGCGGGTCGACGGTGAGCCCTCCGACGCGGATCGCCCGGGACGGCGGCGCCTCGCCCGCCCCGGCCCGCGCCCGGCGCAGCACGGCGGCCATCCGGGCCGAGAGGTGGTCGACCGAGAAGGGCTTCACGAGGTAGTCGTCGGCGCCGGCGTGGAGGAGCCGTACGATCTCCGCCTCGTCGTCCCGGGCCGTCGCGATGATCACCGGTACGTCGGTGATCCCGCGCAGCATCTTGAGCGCCTCCGACCCGTCCAGGTCGGGCAGTCCGAGATCCAGGACGACCACGTCGAAACGGAGATGGGCGACCTCGCGCAACGCCTCCAGAGCCGTGCCGACGCTCCGTACCGTGTGGGAGGCCTCGGTCAGCTGCCGGATGAGGGCGGAGCGCACGAACTGGTCGTCCTCGACCACGAGCACACTTGCCATGGGCCGCACCGTACGCCATTCGGGTGAGGCCGAGGGCAAGGACCACCCTCCGCCGGGGGTCCGGGCGGTGTGGTGCAGTATGGCCCCGATGCGAAGAGGACTCGTTCACGCCCTGGCCTGGTCGCTCGCCACCGGCGCGGCGGTCACGCTGTCCTGGTGGGGAGTGCACACGGTGCTGTCCGGCACGGTGTACGACCCTCCGCGCGCGCTGCCCCTCCCGGTCGGCGCCGACGAGCCGGTGTCGGACGGCAGCGGTCCGCTGACCTCGTCGACGCGGTCGCCCGCCACCACCGGGCCGTCCGCGTCCGCGACGGTGAAGCCCACGCCGAAAACAGGCCGCACGACCCCGGCCGCGCCCACGGCGACCCCCTCCCGGACGGCGAGGCCCACGACCGAGACGCCGGCGCCCACCACCCCGCCCGACCCGCCCTCGAACGTGAAGAGCTACACCGTCGACGGCGGACGGGTCGCCTTCGACCTGGGCGCGACCTCGGCCGAGCTGGTCTCGGCGATCCCCGCGTCCGGCTGGCAGATGCAGGTGTGGAAGCAGCCGACCTGGATCCGGGTCACGTTCACCGCGGACGGCCGCGAGCTGTCCGTCTTCTGCGTCTGGCACGATACGGCGCCCCGCGTGGAGATCGCGGACCGCGCCACCTGAGGCCTCCGGACCGTCAGGCGGCGCTCAGCGGAAGACGGACGGCGGCGGTACGGGTGAGGGCTTGGCGCTCGCGTCGGTGACCGGCGCCGCTCCCCCGGCGAAGTCGGCCAGGGCACGCCCGTGTTCGACCCGGCCCGGGTGCGGGTCGGTGGCGACCCGGCGGGTCAGCTCGGCCACCGGCAGCTCGCGGTCCGAGGCGAGCAGCACCGCGTTGCCGAAGCGGCGTCCGCGCAGCACCGTCGGGTCGGCGGTCAGCGCCAGCTCGGGGAAGACGGCGGCGGCGGTGGCGATCTGGCCCCGCAGATGGGTCAGGGGCGGGCCGTCGGCCAGGTTCGCCGTGTAGAGGCCGCCGGGGCGCAGCACCCGCCGGACCTCGGCGAGGAACTCGGTGCTGGTCAGATGGGCGGGGGTGCGGGCCCCGCTGAACACGTCCGCGATGACGAGGTCGGCCCACCCGTCCTGGATCTTGGCCAGTCCGGCGCGGGCGTCGGTGGAGCGGACCCGGACGCGGGCCCCGCCGTCGAGCGGCAGTTCACGGCGGACGAGCTGGACGAGGGGCCCGTCGACCTCCACGATCTGCTGGGTGGAGCGGGGCCGGGTGGCGGCGACGTACCGGGCGAGGGTGAAGGCGCCGCCGCCGAGGTGGACGACCTGGAGCGGCCGGTTCGGCGGGGCGGCGAGGTCCGCGATGTGGCCGAGGCGGCGCTGGTACTCGAAGGCGAGATGGGCCGGGTCGTCGAGGTCCACGTGGGACTGGGGGGCGCCGTCGATGAGCAGCGTCCAGGCCCGGGGGCGTTCCCGGTCGGGTATGAGTTCGGCGAGCCCGCCGTCGACGGTCTCGACGACGGAGGCGGCGGAGGCCGCCCGGTCGCGCTGCTTGTTCCTGGCCACGTGCCCCATTATCCGGGCAGCGGCGGGGGCGCCGCCCACGCGGGTCGGCCCCCCTCAGTGGCAGCCGTCGGCCGCTTCGATGAGACGGGCCGCCTCGCCGAGCGCCTTGCGGAGCACGGCGGGGTCGGTGACGGGGTCGGTGTCCCCCGGCGGCAGCAGCCAGCCGGTCGGGCGGGGCGCGTCGCCCGCCGGTTCGGGCAGCTCCGGCAGTTCGGGAAGACGGAAGCCGCGCCCCGAGGTGCCGGTACAGGCGCTGCCCGGCATGTCCCAGGCGGCGGCGGTGCCCTGCGGTACCAGGAAGCCGAGGGTGTCGCAGGCCCCGTCGTGCACGACGGGGCCGACGGCGGGGGTGGCCCCGCGCCGGAGGATGTCCACGGCCTCCAGGCCCTGGCGGACGGGGACCGTCACCAGGTCCCAGGCTCCGGCGGCGGGCTTGGGCCCGTCGGCGTCCGGGGCGGGTGCGTTCCACGTGGCCGACTGCGAACCGATCTCCGACATGGGGACCCCTCCTCGCTCCTGAGGAGACACGTTCCGTCTCTCCCTTTACGGTTCAACGCCCGCGCGCGTCAACGGCTACGGCGCCATGCCGCCGCAAAGGATGGCAGTTCATGGCAGATCACAGGCGAGATATCCGATTTGTAGCCAAACTCTGCGTACGCGTCCGGTCACAGCAGGTACGTTCCTGTGCTGCCGGACCACCACCCGGCAGCACAGGAGAGGGCTCGGCCATGGCGACGTCACGGGCAGTTCCCAATCTCGTCTTCCGCAGGCTCCGCGGGCAGCAGTCGCCGGCGGAGTTCGCCGCGGCGGTCCGTCGGGCGGCGCGGGAGATCGGCGAACAGGTCGCGTGCGACGCCCGCTACATCGGGCGCGTGGAAGCGGGCGAGATCCGCTGCCCCAACTACGCGTACGAGCGGGTCTTCCTGCACATGTTCCCCGGTCTCGGCCTCGCCGACCTGGGGTTCTCCGCCCGGGAGACGGTGCGCGGCCGGCGGCAGGCCGTACCGGCCGGGACAGCGCCTCCCGCCGCCATCACCACCCGGAACGATGAGGAGAGCGACGTGCTGCGTCGCGCATTCATGATGAGCGGCTCCGCCACCCTGGCGGCCGCCTCGCTGGGACTCGGCGGTCCCGCCGCCGCGATCCCCGCCCCCCGCGGCACCCATCGCGTCGGAGAGGCCGAGGTGCGGGCCGTCGAGGAGGCCGTACGGCGGATCCGTCTGCTCGACGACCGGCACGGCGCCGACGGGCTCTACAAGGTCGCCGCCCAGCCGCTCCGCGCGGCGTACGCGCTGCTCGACGCGGGCACCACGGCCCGCCGCTCCACCGAGGACCGGCTGCACGCGGGCGCGGGCGAGCTGTCCCTCTCCGTCGGCTGGCTGGCCCACGACTCCGGCCGCCACGAGGACGCGCGCTCGCACTACGCCGAGGCCCTCGCCACCGCGCGCGTGTCGGGGGACGCGGCCCTGGAGGCGCACGCCTTCTGCAACACGTCCTTCCTGGCCCGGGACACCGGCCGGTACCGGGAGGCGGTGCGGGCGGCGCAGGCCGGGCTCCGGGCCGCCCAGCCGCTGGACTCGGCCCGACTGCTGTCCCTGCTGTCGCTGCGGGAGGCGGGCGCGTGGGCGGGGCTCGGCGACCGGTCCGCCTGCGAGCAGGCGCTCGGCCGCGCGCACGGCTTCTTCGACCGGGGCCCGGCCGACGGCGACCCCGAGTGGATGTCGTTCTTCGGGGAGCCGGAGCGGGAGGCGCTGGAGGCCCAGTGCTGGTCGGCGCTCGGGGACTGGGGCCGGGCCGCCCGGCACGCCCACCGGGCCACGGTCCTGCAGAACCCGCACTTCGCCCGGAACCTGGCGCTCTACCGGGCCCATCTCGCGAAGGACCTGGCGCACGCCGGACGCCCGGACGAGGCGGCGGCGGAGGCGAAGCGGGTGGTGGACTCGCTCGACGGCATCGCCTCGGCGCGGATCCGCGGCATGCTCTCCGAGACCCGCCGGGTCCTGGCCGCGTACTGAGGGCGCGTACCGAAGGCGCGTACGCAAGCCCCGCGCGCGCGGGGCACCCCCGCCGCGGCTACCGCTCCAGGTGGCCGGTGTCGTTCCAGCGCTCGAGCGCCGGGGCGTCGTACGCCCAGCCGAGGACGGAGAGGCTCGTCGGGTCGAGACGGATGCGGGAGGCGAAGGAGACGTCCTCGCCGAGCCAGCGGGCGCCGATCGAGCGCAGGATGTGCCCGTGGGCGAAGACCAGCACGTCACGGTCGGCGGAGCGGGCCCAGTTCACGACCTCGTCGGCGCGGTCCGACAGCTGCGCCAGGGTCTCCCCGTCGGGGACGCCGTCGCGCCAGATGAACCAGCCGGGCTGGACCGCCCGGATCTCGGGCGGGGTCATCCCCTCGTACGCCCCGTAGTCCCACTCCATCAGCGCGTCCCAGGGCTCGGCCCGGTCGCCGAAGCCGGCCAGCTCGCAGGTCTCGCTCGCGCGGACCAGCGGGCTGGTTCGCACCTCCACGCCGGGCAGGCCCAGCCAGGGGCCGCGGTGCAGGCGCTCACCGAGCAGCTTCGCGCCCCGCTTCCCCTCGTCGAGCAGCGGGATGTCGGTCCTGCCGGTGTGCCGGCCGAGAAGTGACCACTCGGTCTGGCCGTGCCGGGCGAGCAGGATGCGCGGTGCCATGGGAAGGACGCTCCAGGGGTTTCACGGTGCGGACGTGCCTCTCCCATCATCGCCCACGTGGATTCGGGGTGACGCCCGGGCAACCCCCCGGCGGCGCGGGGCGTCCCCCTCCCCGAGGCGATCACCGTCGGGGGGCTTTCGATGCGCAGACCACGCTGGTGGGCAGAGCTGTCGCTGATCGGCGTCGTGTACGCCGCCTACACGGGCGGGCGGCTGCTCGTGCGGGGCGACGAGGCCTCGGCCGTCGACCACGGGCTCGCGATCCTGCGGCTGAACCGGCTGTTCACGGACGTGCCCGCGCTCGAGATCCCGGCGGACTTCGCGTACGCCTCCCTGCACTACCTCGTCACCCCGGCGATCCTGGTGTGGTTGTTCCTCCGCGGGCCCGCCCGGTACCGGGCCGCCCGCACCTGGCTGATGCTCTCCACCCTGCTGGGCCTCGTCGGCTTCACCCTGCTGCCCACCTGCCCGCCCCGGCTGCTCGACCCGGCGTACGGCTTCACCGACACGATGGACGCGGTTCAGCGCGTACGGCTGGTGGGGCGGCGAGGCCAGCGCGCCCTGCGGGCTCGGCGGTCTGACCAACCAGTACGCGGCCATGCCCAGCCTCCACGTCGGCTGGGCGCTGTGGTGCGGGGTGCTGCTGTGGCGGTACGGGCGGACGCCCGCGGCGAAGGCCCTCGGGGTGGCGTATCCCCTGCTCACGACCGTCATCGTAATGGGTACCGCCAATCACTATCTGCTCGACGCGGTCGCCGGCGCGGCGGTGATGGGCGCCGGTCTGCTGCTGACCCCGTACGCGCTGCGGCTCGCCAACCGGGTGCGCGGAACGGTCGAAGCGCCTCCGGTTGTCAGTGGCGGATGCGAGACTTCCACGGGTGAGCGCATCCCTGGACAGCGGTCTGTCACCGACACCGCGGACGGCACGTCTACAGCTGTTCGCTGAACTGCGCGGACCGGCCACCGTGCCGCGTCCGCTGGACGCGCGGGCGCTCGCGGCGCTCGCCGCCAATCCCGGCTGCCGGCGGCGGGCCCTGCTCGACGGAGCCGGGGTCGACAAGTCGGCGCTGGCCGCGAAGCTCGGCTCGCCGGCCCCGTTCGGGCAGTCGCAGTTCGCGATCGTGCGGGGCAACTCCTTCGAGGCGAAGGTCAAGGCGGACGGCGGCCGTGAGCTGCTCCGCCTGATCGGGGTCGAGGAGCCTGGCGCGGTGTCCGTGCCCGATCTGGCGGCGGCCGGGCCGCAGGGCCGGGTGGCCCGCACGGCGCTCGCGCTGCGGGAGGCGACCGCGGCCGGGACGTGGACGCTGCTCGACCATCCGCTGCTCGCCCTGGAGGTGGCGGGCTCTCCGGTGTATCTGGAGCCGGACGCCGTGGTGGTCCGGCCCGACGGCACCTGGACGGTCGTGGAGATCAAGTCGTTCCCGATGGTGGACGGCGCGGCCGACGCGTCGAAGGTGGGTGCGGCGGCCCGTCAGGCCGCGGTGTACGTGCTGGCGCTGGAGCGGGTCGCGGCGGTGACGGAGGGCGCGCGGGTCGCGCAGTCGGTGCTGCTCGTGTGCCCCAAGGACTTCTCGAACGTGCCGACGGCTTCGGTCGTCGACGTGCGCAAGCAGCGGGCGGTGACCCGGCGTCAGCTCGCCCGGCTGACGCGGGTCGACGAGATCGCGGACGCCCTGCCGGAGGGCACGAGCTTCGACGTGGTGGAGCGCTCGGCGGCGGAGCTGACGGCGGCGGTGGAGTCCGTCCCCCACCAGTACGCGCCGGAGTGCCTGGCCGCCTGCGAGCTGGCCTTCCACTGCCGGGCACGGTCCCGCGAGGCGGACGCGGTGGAGACCCTGGGCCGTTCGGTACGGGGTGAGCTGGGCGGCCTGCCGACGGTCGGCGCGGTCCTCGCGGCCTCGCGCGGCGAGGCGGGCGACCCGGAGGACCCGGCGGTGGCGGCGCTGTGCCGGGCGCGGGCATTGCGCGAGGAGGCCCTCGCGGCCGCCGACGTGTCCTCGGAGCGGGGTGGCCGGTCGTGTCGCTGATCTCCACCCTGGCCCGGATGGAGGCGGTCGAGTCGGGGCGGGCGCAGCCCCTGGTGACCGTCCGGCACCGGCGGCTGTCCGAGCGGCCCCTCGTCCTCGTGCCGCTGACGACGGCCGGTGAGGCGGGTGCGCCGCTGGGCGCCCTCGTCGGCACCGACCGGGAGGAGCCCCGGCTCCTGGTGGTGACCCAGCCGCGGGACCGGGACCTGCGGTTCGCGTTCCTCGCCGACCTGGCGGAGGAGGTCCTGCCGTACGTCGACTCGTTCGCGGAGGTCGTCGAGGCGGCGGAGAGGAGCGAGGTCGACCCGGAGACCGGCAAGAAGGTGAAGGTCGAGGTCGAGCTGTGCGCGGACGCGCCGCAGCTGATCGTGCCGAGCCGGGCCGGCATCGAGTACGTACGGCTCCTCGGGCGGTCGACGCGGTTCCGGCGGACGGCCGAGCAGGACCCGGAGACGCCGTTCCCCGCCCCGCCGCGCGTGCCGCTGCTGGGGCGCTGGCTGACGCACTTCGGCGACCGGGCCCGGGTGCCGGGCTCCTCGCTGCTGCTCGCGGCGACCGATCTGCTCAACCGCCACTGGGCCACGGGCCAGTCGTCCCTGGAGGACCAGCATCTGGGCGCGCTGCTCGCCTGGATCGACCCCCGCGACGGGGAGACGGGCGCGGAGGGGGCGCTGCGGGCCGAGGTGGGCCGGGACGAGCGGGGGCAGTTGCTGTGCCCGCCGGCCGGGCCCGCCACCGACCCGGCCTTCGACAACCGGCTGCTCGCGCCGGCGATCGAGCGGTACGACCGGGCCCGGCAGGCGCTGGGCACGGCCGAGGACGGCGAGAGCGCCGACTCGGCTCTCGTTGAGCTGCACGCGGCCGAGCGGGAGCTGCGCCGCCTGGTCGGCTCCCAGCTGAAGCCGACCTGGGACGCGGTCTGGCGGGCGCTCGACCTGCTGCGGGAGCTGCCGGAGGGGGCCAGGGTCGAGGACCGCTGGACCCGGGACCGCTGGTCCTTCACCGCCCATCGGGACCGGGTCGCGGCCGGTGAGCCGCCGCAGCCGCGCCGGGACGACGCGGTGACGGCGGCCCGGAAGCTGGCGGCCCGCGAGCAGGCGCAGGGCCAGCTGGAGGCGCAGGAGGCCCTCGACGATCCGCTGGTGCTCGCAGGGCGGCGGCTCGCGGGCGAGGCGTTCGCCGCCGAGGTGACCGAGGTGACGATGGCGTGGACGGAGTCGAAGCGGCCCGCGCCGCGCCCGCTCCTCACGGTCCGCACGGACGACCGGCCGCACCTGGGCGAGCGGACGCGGGTGTACCGCTCGCTCGACGGGAAGCCGCAGACGGCGGAGTTCGTGCGGTACGAGGAGGACGGCTCGCTGCTCCTGCGGGTCCTGGACCGGATGGGCCGGTCGAGGGAGCCCGCGGAGGGTTCGGTGCCGGAGAAGGGCGAGCGGATCGCCTGGACCCTGTTCGAGCACGACCAGCGGATGGGGCCGCAGCTGCCGGACGCGGAGGAGACGCCCTGGACGCACGGTGGGCCTCCCCGGACGGACGCCGTGGAACTGCCCGACGCCGTGACCCCCGAGGACGTGCTGTGACCGTGTTCGATCCTTCCGCCGAGGCCGGGCGGGCGACGGACGCCATCCTGGCGGACACCCTGCACGGCACCGCGCGCGGTGTCGTCGTGGACTCCCCGCCCGGTGCCGGTAAGTCGACGCTCGTGGTGCGGGCCGCGCTCGAACTGGCCGCCGCGGGACGCCCCCTGATGGTGGTGGCCCAGACGAACGCGCAGGTGGACGACCTGGTGCTGCGGCTCGCCGAGAAAGAGCCCGGCCTCGACGTGGGCCGGCTGCACTCGAACGACTCCGACCCGTACGACAAGGCGCTCGACGACCTGGCCAACGTACGCAAGTCGGCGAAGGCGGGTGAACTCGCCGGACTTCCGGTGGTGATCTCCACGGCCGCCAAGTGGGGGCACGTGAAGAACGTGGAGCCCTGGGCGCACGCGATCGTCGACGAGGCGTACCAGATGCGCTCGGACGCGCTGCTCGCCGTGGCGGGCCTCTTCGAGCGGGCGCTGTTCGTGGGCGACCCCGGGCAGCTGGACCCCTTCTCGGTGGTGGGCGCGGAGCAGTGGGCGGGGCTCACGTACGACCCGTCGGCGAGCGCGGTCTCCACCCTGCTCGCGCACAACCCGGAGCTGCCGCAGCACCGGCTGCCGGTGTCCTGGCGGCTGCCCGCCTCGGCGGCGCCGCTGGTGTCGGACGCCTTCTATCCGTTCACGCCCTTCCGCAGCGGCACCGGGCACGGGGACCGGAGGCTGTCCTTCGGGGTGCCGTCGGACGGTTCGGCTCCGGACCGGGTCCTCGACGAGGCGGCGGAGTCGGGCTGGGGCCTGCTCGAACTGCCGGCCCGGCACACCCCGCGCACCGATCCGGAGGCCGTGGGGGCGGTGGCCCTGGTGGTGCGCCGGCTCCTCGACCGGGGTGGGGCGGCGGTCTCGGAGCGCTCGGAGACCCCCGTGCCCCTGACGCCGGACCGGGTCGCGGTCGGCACCGCCCACCGGGACCAGGCGGCCGCGGTCCGGGCGGCGCTCGCGGGGCTCGGGGTGACGGGCGTGACGGTGGACACCGCGAACCGGCTCCAGGGTCGTGAGTACGACGTGACGGTCGTCCTCCACCCGCTGTCGGGGCGGCCGGACGCGACGGCGTTCCATCTGGAGACGGGCCGGTTGTGCGTCCTCGCGTCCCGGCACCGGCACGCGTGCGTGGTCGTCTGCCGCGCGGGTGTGGCGGAGCTCCTCGACGAGCATCCGTCGACGGAGCCGGTGCGCCTGGGTGTCGCGGTGTCGTTCCCCGACGGCTGGGAGGCGAACCACGCGGTGCTCTCCCATCTGGAGGAGCACCGGGTGGCCTGGACTCCGTGATCCCCGTCCTCGCGCCGGGGTCGCGCGGGGTCAGCCGACCGTCCTGAGAGCCGCCGCGTGGCCGAGGAGTTCGTCGACCGTCCACTGGTCGTAGACGTGCTCGCCGTACTTCACGGCGGCGACGCGGCCGCCGGGCTCGATGAGGAAGTCGGCGGGGAGTCCGAGCCTGCCGTGGGGCTGGGAGGCCGCGGGCAGCTTCCCCCGGCCGCGGAGCAGCTCTCCGACGCCCCGGAGCACGGCGCGGACGATCGCGGGCCAGGCGCGCGGGGCGAGCAGGGACCTGCGGTGGGCCTCCACCCCGAACTCGGCGTACAGGAGTCGGTCGGGGTCCGCGACGACGGCGAACGGCAGAGGGGACACGTGCGCGCTCAGTTCCTCGGCGGGCGAGTGGAAGATGACCACCTCCCGGATCCCCGCGCGCTCGATCTCCTCGTGGCGCAGGACGACCGACCGCAGGTGGAGGTTGCAGACCGGGCATCCCGCGAAACGCCGGAACTGGACGTGGGTGAGCCGTTCGGCGTCGGGGAGGGACAACGGGGGTCCGAGGACCGGGTCGAGCGTCCGGGCGGGTACGGAACCGCCGGGTTCCAGGCGGGTTCGGGGCGGGGTCGGGGATGTGCGCATGGGACACCTTCCTCGGAACGAGCGCGTAGGCGTACGGCGTACTCCTAACAGCGTAGGCGTAGACCGTACGCTGTCAACCGTCATGCCACGACCTCGCACCCTGACCCAGGACCAGCTGGCCGCCGCGGCCCTCGCCGTCATCGACCGCGAAGGGCTCTCGGCCCTCTCCATGCGCGTCGTCGCCAGGGAACTCGGCATGAGCCCCATGGGGCTCTACCGCTACGTGACCGACCGGGAGGAACTGGAGGGGCTCGTGGCCGAGCGCGTCCTGGCCACGGTCGACGCCACCCCGCCCCGCCCCGACACGCCCTGGCGGGAGCGGATCGAGGTCATGGTCGGACGGCTGCGGGACGGCGTCGCCGCCCACCCGGAGGCCATCCCCCTCACGCTCGCCCACCGGCACCGCGCCACCGGGGGGCTGCGCTGGTCGGAGACCGTGCTCGGGATCCTGGCCGAGGCGGGAGTCGAGGGCGAGCAGCGCGTCGTCGCCCTGCGCGCGCTCCACGGCTACCTCACCGGAGCGATCCAGCTCGAACACCTGGGGCCGCTCGCCGGCCGGGGCACGACGGTCATCGCCGCGCTGCCGGCGGACCGTTTCCCCCACCTGACGGAGACCGCCCGCGCCGCCCGCTCGGTCACCCCGGAGCAGGAGTTCTTCGGCGGCCTTCGGCTGCTCCTGCGCGGTCTCGACGGCTGACGACCCCCGAGGAGCCTCCCGGGGGCGTGCGGTGGAAGGTACGCGCTCTTGCGGGGCGCGGGACAATGAAAGCCGGCCCGGGGCTCCGGGCCGTGCCTGTGCGAGGAGGAGACGAACGATGGCGGAACCCGCGGAACGCAGCGGACAGCGGCGGCTCAGGCCGGCCCCGCTGATCTTCGAGCCCACCGAGGCGACCGCCGACCCGGAGCACTTCTTCGACCTGGAGTCGCTGGAGGACCCCCGGGAGCTGCTGTCCCGCGCGACGGAGCTGACGCTCGCGTTCCGCGCGGCGACGGACCGGGCGACCGAGTTCCAGGCCATCGCGGCGGCCCAGCTCGCGGATCCGCGCCGGTTCGACCGGCTGACGGCCGCGGACGTGGCCGAGCGGGCGCAGTGGACCGAGGACTACGCCCTCAAGATGATCGAGTTCGGCCGCGACCTGATCCGCACGAACGGCCGCTCGGCGGAGGAGTAGGCCGACGGGCTGCTGCGGGCCCCTCCGACGTGCCGTCTGGCATATGCGGGCCGCACGATACTCCTTGCCGACCCCTCCTGTCCGTGTTTTCGTGAACTTTCGGCTACCGTCACGTCACTCCCGGTAGATCTGGAGTCATGACGACCTGGCTGCGCGACGAGACCCCGCAGGACATCTTCCGGTTCCTCCGTGAGGGCGACGAGGGGCGGCACCAGACGGCTCGGGTGACCGCCGACGGGGCCGCCTGGCTCGCCTCGGCCGCCGGGGGCCGCGTTGCCGCCGGGGGCCGCGGGGCCGCGCTCGCCCGCTGGGAGGCGCGGCCGGCGTCGCCCGCGGTACTGCCGTGCGGGACGGTCTTCGACGTGGTGAACGTGGACCCGGTCTTCGGGCGGCGGATGCTGGACCGGCTGTGGTCGGAGGGCCCGGGGTCGGGGCCCGTCGCCGTGCACCGGGGGCGGATGATGCTGTTCGCCGCGCCGGGCACGGCGCAGCGACTGCCCGCCCTGCTCGACTGGGAGGAGTGGGGCGAGGAGGTCCCGCGGCCGTTCTGCCACGGGGTCGGGGACGCGGTGACCGTGCCGCCGCTCGCGCCCTCCGGCGCCGCGGGACCCCGCTGGCTGGTGGCCCCCGACACCCGGCATCCCTGGCTGCCCGGGCCCGAGGTCGTGCTCTGGGCCTGTGTGCGGGCCGTCCGGGCGCTCTCCGCCGCCGACGTGCGGGTATCGATTTTTCCTCCCGCCGATCCGGGTGCTAATGTCTACGACGTCAGCAGGCGCCGCTAGCTCAGTTGGTTAGAGCAGCTGACTCTTAATCAGCGGGTCCGGGGTTCGAGTCCCTGGCGGCGCACAGACGGAAGAAGCCCCTCGCGCGAGCGGGGGGCTTCTTCGCGTTCCGGGTCGCCGCTCTTCTCAGTCGGTGACCTGCGGCGTGACCCTGACCGTCCAGCCGTCCGTCTCCGTGCGGTCCATGACCTCGACCCGGACCCCGGTCCCCGGCACGGTGAGGGTCTCCCCCTCCTCCAGCGGGGCGTCCGCGAGGGGCGGATAGACGGAGCGCTCCCAGCAGGCGTCGGTGCGCGGGTGGGCGTCGACGACCTCGACCGGACCGTCGCCGGAGGGGGCGCCGCCCCGGACCCGGTAGACGAGCACGCCTTCGGTGCAGGTGTCGGCGTCGCTCCCGGCGTCGGTCCTGGCCTCGACCGCGAGGACGCTGTCGGGGCCGGTGCGGACCACCGCGAGCCGGGTGCCGAGGGTGCCGCCGGGCGGGGGCGGGGCGTCGGTCGGCTCCAGGGTGACCATCCGGGGGTCGTCGCCCTGCACGCAGGCCACCTGGGCGGCGGAGAGCCAGCCGAGCTTCCACTTGTGCCAGCCGAAGAGGTCGGGGGAGAGCCCGAACTGGCTGCCCATGACGTCCCAGTCACCCACATGGGTGTCCCAGTCGCCCTTGCCGTCCACGGGGCGGTGGTAGAGGTCGGGCAGGTCGAAGACGTGCCCGGTCTCGTGGGCGAGCACGTTGCGGTCGGGCGGGTGCCGTTCGAAGACGGTGACGACCCGCTTGATCTCGGTGCCGTCGACCTCCAGCGGACGTTCGAGGTTGACCACCTTGGTCGCGTCGGAGTCGACGCCGGGCGCGTCCGGGTCGGCGACCAGGTAGACGATGTCGTACCGGGAGAAGTCGACGCTCGCGTCGGCGGCGGCGACCGCGTCGCGGAGATAGGTCGCGCGCTGCCCGGCGTCCCAGTCACGCCGTATGTCGTACGCGCCCGACTCCTTCGGCATGGGGGTCCAGGCGGTCCGGGGGTGCGGGCGCAGGGTGAAGCGCCCGTAGGAGGCGCGCGAGAAGTACTCGCTGGTGGCGGGGAAGTGGTCGGCGGCGAGGTCGGCCGGCGTGGTGAGCGGCTCGGCGTCCGGGAAGGACAGGAAGATCATCACCGCGTCGAGGGCGCGGTCGGGCCTCGGGTACGACCCGTTCCAGGTGTCGAGGCCGAGTGAGTGATGGGCCGCGGTGCGGGGCAGGGCGCAGGGACTCGCCGGGACGCCGACGGCGGGGCCGGCGACGAGCCCGGTGGCGGCCAGGGCGACGAGCGAGGTGAACGCCGCCGCGCCGGCACGCAGCCGTGAGCGTTCCACTCCCCCGGGTGGCTGCTGACCCCTCACGTGGACCTCCGGATCGCGAATGCGGGACTCCCCACCCACCTTGTGATGGTTTGCCGGGTTTCGCATATTTCCGCTGCCCCGGTCGGGTGAGGGCGCGCCGAGGGGTCGACGCGAAACGGGCGCCATTCAGCTCACGGAAAGTCACATTCGGTCACGACGCTGTCGACCCGTGCCAGACCCGAAAAGAAACGATCGTGCAGGGCCCACGGTGGGCATCCTCACAGCGTCGTGCGCCCCCGGAAGGCGCCCCGGAGCTGGAACGTTCCCCCGCGCTGGCTCTATGATCGGCTCACTCTTCCTCGGCCGACCGTCCCGCCCCATGTGACCGGCCCGACTGCACTACGGGAGCGAGCGGTGAGCACAATCCCCGAAGGACCGGTGCACCCAGAGCCGCCGGAGACGTACGCGGCGGAGCCCGCACTCACGGAGCGTCACTCCACGCTCCCGCCCGAGCGCCGCGCCGCCGAACTCCGTGACTACCGCGCCGCCTTCCGGGTCGCGCAGCTCGCCATGGCCGTCGTGGACGAGGACGGCGTCGTCGTCACCGCCAACGACTCCTTCTGCGCCCTCCTCGGCGCCGAGGCCGAGGGGCTCCGGGAGCAGGCCGCCGCCGATCTCGTCGACCTCGCGTCCGACGGGCGCACCTGGCACGCGTACACCGAGGTGCTGCGCGGCCGCCGCTCCCGCTTCCGCTGCACCCGCCGCCTCAAGCACCCCGACGGGCGCTCCCTGTGGGCGGAGGTGACCGTCGCCCCCGTGCCCGACAGCCGCCGCGTGCTGCTCTCCATCGCGGACATCAGCGACCGCCGCGAGCTCCAGGCGCGGCTCCGGCACCTCCAGATGCACGACCCGGTGACGCGGCTGCCCAACCGCGCACTGTTCTTCGAGCGCCTCTCCGCCGCCCTGGAGGCCTCGGCCCAGGACGCCGAGGACGCGGGAGAGACCGAGGACACGATCAGCTCTTCGTACGAGTCCTACGGGTATGGCAGAACAGGGCGGATCGGCCTCTGCTACCTCGATCTCGACGGGTTCAAGGCCGTCAACGACACCCTCGGGCACCGGGTCGGCGACCGGCTCCTCGCCGCCGTCGCCGGCCGGCTGACCGAGTGCGCGGACAGCGACGGCTACACCCGCGGCGGCGGCCATCTGGTGGCCCGGCTCGGCGGGGACGAGTTCGCGATCCTGGTCGAGGACTCCACCGGCACCGAACAACTCGCGGACCTGGCGCGTGCGGTGCTCGACGCGCTCCAGGACCCCTTCGACCTGGCCGGTCAGCGGCTCGCGGTCTCCGCCTCGATCGGCGTGGTCGAGCGCTCCGGGTACGGGACGACCGCCACCGCCCTGATGCAGGCCGCGGACACCACGCTGTACTGGGCGAAGGCGGACGGCAAGGCCCGCTGGACCCTCTTCGACCCGGAGCGCAACGCGCACCGGATGACCCGGCAGGCGCTCTCCTCCACGCTGCGGCCCGCCGTGGAGCGCGGGGAGTTCGGTCTGGAGTACCAGCCGCTCGTGGACCTGGCGGACGGAGCGGTGCGCGGGGTGGAGGCGCTGGTGCGCTGGAACCACCCGCAGTTCGGCTCCCTGGCGCCGAATCGGTTCATCGGGATCGCCGAGGAGGACGGCTCCATCGTGGAGCTGGGCCGCTGGGTGCTGCGGACGGCCTGCCGACAGGCCCGGCAGTGGCAGAAGGACCATCCGTGCGAGCGCCCGATCTTCGTGAGCGTCAATGTGGCGGTCCGTCAGGTCTGGGACTCCGACCTGGTCGCGGACGTGGCCGGCATCCTCGCGGAGACCGGCCTCGCCCCGCATCTGCTCCAGCTGGAGCTGACGGAGTCCGCCGTGATGGGCTCGGCGGGGCGGCCGCTCCAGGCGCTCCAGGCGCTGAGCGACATGGGCGTGCGGATCGCGATCGACGACTTCGGCACCGGCTACTCGAACCTCGCCTATCTGAGCCGGCTGCCGGTGTCGGTGCTCAAGCTGGACGGCTCCTTCGTCCGCGGCTTCCAGGACGAGGAGCACGCCAACCCGGCGGACGAGCTGATCGTCGAGGCGCTGGTGCACCTCGCGCACCGGCTGGGGCTCACGGTCACCGCCGAGTGCGTCGAGACGTCGGGCCAGGCGAACCGGTTGCGCCGGATCGGCTGCGACACCGGTCAGGGCTGGCTGTACTCGCGGGCGGTGGCCCCGGACCGCATCGCCGAGCTGATCGGGGCCGAACCCCTGCGGGTGTGACCCGCGGGGGTCGGCGGGCATGGGACTGCCCCCGGCCGGGAGGGACATCCCGGGCGGGGGCAGCGGTTCATGGGTGGTTCAGCGGATCAGGGCCTCAGCAGGCGCCCTGGTCCTTCCAGACGCCCCACTCACCGGTGGTGCCGGGGGTCTCGTTCTGGGTCCACCACTGGGCGAGCCACTTGCGGCCGTTGTGGGAGACGACCGAGCCGCCGTTGTAGACCGTGCCGGCCGCGTACGCCGGGACCGTGCCGCAGCCCGTGGTGGGCGGCGTCGTCGGGGGCGTGGTGGGCGGGGTGGTCGGGGGCGTCGTCGGCGGGGTGGTCGGCGGCGTCGTGGTGGGCGGGGCGGTGGTGCCGCCGAGCGCCGTGTTGATCTGCGTCAGCAGGGTGGCGTTGTTGTCCAGGCCGAGGAGCGAGTACATCATCGCCCCGGCCAGGCCGCGCTGCTTGCCGTAGTCCACGCGGGCCTGGATGGACTTCTGGTTGAGGCCGGTGAAGAACTCGCCGTCCTTGTAGAAGTACGAGGACTTCGACTGGTCGTCCCAGAAGGTGGTCGCCGCGTTGTCGACGATCCCGCCGAGCTCCTTGTAGTGGGCGATGCCGGCCTGCTGGGAGAGCGGGCGGGCGTTGGAGCCGCCGGTCGCGGTCTGCGCGAGACCGTTGGTGGTGCCGGCCGGGACGCCCTTCCAGCCGCGGTAGTAGAACTCGTAGCCCAGGGTCAGCTTGTTGGCGGGGAAGCCGCCCGCGATGCCGTAGGCCGGGTTGCCGTCGATCCAGGAGTCGATGGCGGCGTCGACGCTGTACTTCTGGGTGCCGGGCGCGATCGGGTCGGTCGGGTCGTTCGGCGAGGGGTACAGCGGGGACTGGTGGTACGTCGGCCCGTCGCCGTCCCAGGCGCCGTGCATGTCGTACGTCATGATGTTGGCGTAGTCCAAGTACTGGCCGATCTTGTCGGTCTCGATGTACTTGATCTTGTCCTGGCCGGCCGGGAGGGCCGAGGTCAGCATGTACTTCTTGCCGCCGTTGGCCGCGCCGTGCGCGTCGAGCTGCTTGCGGAACTCGGCGAGGAGCAGCGTGAAGTTCTGCTTGTCCTCGGGGCCGTAGTGGTTGCCCAGGTGGCCGTTGGCGGAGCCGGGGTACTCCCAGTCGATGTCGATGCCGTCGAAGATGCCGGCCGCCGTGCCCGCCCCGCCGAAGCCGCCCTCGACCGGCAGGTTGCCCTTGATGTACTGGTCGATGCAGGAGGAGACGAGCTTCTTGCGGCTCGCGTCCGTCTTCGCCGCGTCGTGGAAGTACTTGGAGTAGGTCCAGCCGCCGAGCGAGATGTTGATCTTCAGGTGGGGGTACTTCGCCTTCAGTTCCTTGAACTGGTTGAAGACGCCCACGATCGGCTGGTTCCACGTGTCGGCGACGCCGTCGACGGAGTCGGCCGCGCTGAAGGTCTTCTGGTAGTCGGCGTACGAGTCGCCCGCACCGTCACCCGCGTTGGGGTTGTTGTCGTCACCCGCGGCCTTGTTGGCCATGAAACAGGTGAGGTTGGTGGGGTGGATGTTGCCGAACGAGTAGTTGATGACGTCCAGTTTGCTCGCGATGCCCCGCGTGTCGAGGTGCTTGGGGTAGAACGCGTTGCCGTAGACGCTCCACTGGTCGTAGTACGCGATGCGCACATTGCCCGCGGACGCAGCGGTGGTCGTGTCGGCCGCCTGGGCGGAGCCGATGCCGACGGTCGCCGCGAGGGCGCCTGCGGCGAGGGCCGAGCTCAGGAGCGCGGCGATCAGGGGCTTACGGGGGTGCACGTGCGGCCTCCATCGGGGGGAGTGCGGGGGTGGTGCCGTACCGGGGTTCGAGCGGTGATGGAGCAGTGATAACCGGCACGTGAACAGTGCGTCAATGGTCTGAACCAGATTGCGGACTAGACCAATTCGCCGGAGAAAGGCCTTGTCAGAGGGGTGCAGCACAAAGCGGAACCGCCCGCCACCATCGGTGACGAGCGGTTTAAGGTTCACTTAGGAGTGCCACGAGGGCGGTCGGGGAAGGAACCAACGAGCCACGCGGACCAGGGTTTTTACCTTCGCGACCCGAAGCGGCCGACGGCTGCGAGAGGTCCGGCGGCCCCGGCGGGCGGGGCTCGACGAACCTACGGGAGGTCCGGCAGCTCCGGGAGGTCGTACGCGTCCGCGATGAGTTCGTAGCTCCGCAGCCGCGCCTCCCCGCCGTGCGCGTTCGCCGTGATCATCAGCTCGTCCGCCCCCGTCCGCTTCCGCAGGTCGTCCAGACCCGTACGGACCTCGTCGGCGGTCCCGTGGACGACGTTCGCGAGCCAGCCGTCCACGAACTCCCGCTCGGCGGGGCTGAATCCGTACGCCTCCGCCTCCTCGGGCGTCGGGATGAGACCCGGCCGGCCGGTGCGCAGCCGCAGCATCGACAGCGCGCCCGTCAGCACCTGGCGTCGGGCCTGTTCCGCCTCGTCGGCGGCGAGCGCCGAGACGCCGATCATGGCGTACGGGGCGTCGAGGTGCGCTGACGGCCGGAACGAGTCCCGGTAGAGATCGAGCGCGGGGATCGTGTTCCTGGCCGAGAAGTGGTGGGCGAAGGCGAAGGGCAGCCCGAGCAGGCCGGCGAGGCGGGCGCTGAAGCCGGACGAGCCGAGCAGCCAGACCGGTGGGCGCCCCTTCGGACCCTGCACGGGGCCGGGCACGGCGTGGATCCGGGCGTACGGGTGCCCGTCCGGGAAGTCGTCGTCCAGGAACCGGGTGAGCTCGGACAGCTGCTCCGGGAAGTCGTCGGCGCCCTCGTTCAGGGTCTCGCTGCGGCGCAGGGCGGCGGCCGTGGCCCCGTCGGTGCCGGGGGCGCGCCCGAGGCCGAGGTCGATCCGGCCCGGGGCGAAGGCCTCCAGGGTGCCGAACTGCTCGGCGATGACGAGCGGGGCGTGGTTGGGGAGCATGACGCCGCCCGAGCCGAGGCGGATGCGTCGGGTGTGCGCCGCGAGGTGGGCGAGGATGACCGCGGGGGAGGAGGAGGCGACGCCCGGCATGGAGTGGTGTTCGGCCACCCAGTGCCGGTGGAAGCCGCGCCGCTCGGCGAGCCGGCTGAGCTCGACGCTGGTGGCGAGCGCCTGCGTCGCGGTCCTTCCGCTGCCGACGGTCACCAGGTCCAGAACGGACAGGGGCACGGGTGCGGTCCCCCGCGCCTCTCCTCGAATAACGTCGGTCACCTTCGGGACCCTCCTATGGCACACGTGCGGTCACATCGTCCGAGCCATAACGGGAGGGTGTCTCCGTTTATTCCGCCGCCTCTCGGGGTGAGCGACGGCTTCACGGCGTCGTCGACGGCTCTCGGGGGCGATCGACGCTTATCGGCCAGCGGAAGCACCGCCACCGGCTCCGCTTTCCCCCGGAAAATCTTCCGCCGCCCGCAAGCCGAACGTCTGCGCGAACACCCCCGCGCACGGCCCTGACCTCACCCTCTGTCCCTCACTCATGACCTTGACATATGCCAGAGTGGTGCGCCCCAGGACAGGGGCCGGATCCTCCGCATCATTCTCGCCAACAGCCGCCCCGTAAAAGGTGCTTGGCGGTTATCGTGGGACGAAAGCTTGCGGTCACAACCTGCTAGGGGGAAACCGTGGCGCTGAAGCCCGAGCCCACCGCGCCGTTCCACTCGGTGCAATACGCCCTGCGCGTCCTCGAGACGATCTCGCGGCACGGTGGCGGAGTGACAGACGTCCAGATCGCGCGCGAGGCCGGTCTGCCCGTCGCCCACCTCTCCTCGCTGCTCCTCATGCTGCGCCGCGAGGGGTACGTGGAGCAGGTCGCCGACGGCGCGTACGTGATCGGGGACTCCCTCGTCCTCCTCGGCTCCGGCATGACCCGCCGCGAGGCCCTGGAGGCCAAGCTCCAGGAGACCCTGACCGAGCTGCGCGACTCCGTCGGCGCGGCGGTCTACATCAGCCGGTACATCGACGGCGAGGTGAAGATCACCCAGTTCGCCGACGGCCCGCGCACGCCCAAGGTCAACGAATGGGTGGACTTCCGCTCGGCGGCGCACGCCAGCGCGGTCGGCAAGTGCCTGCTCACCCAGCTCGACCAGAACGGACGACGGGACCACCTCTCCCGGCACAAGATCGCCCGGCTGACCTCCCGGACGATCACCAGCGAGCGGATCCTCTTCTCCAAGCTCGACAGCCAGCCGCCGACCGTCCCCGTGCTCGACCTCCAGGAGTACGCGGTGGGCACGGTCTGCGCCGCCGTCCCGCTGACCGCGGGCTCCGCCGTGGGCTGCCTGGCGCTCTCCCTGCCGATCGAGCACGCCCACCGGCTGCGCTCGGCGGCCGACACGCTGAACCGCAGGGCCGCGCCGGTGGTGCTCTCGCTGGCGATCTGAGGCCGGGGAGACACCCGGACGCGCGGGGCAGGCGGGGTGGTCGGAAGCACCCTGGAGGACCGGGTAGTATTTTCTCTGTCAGCAGGCGCCGCTAGCTCAGTTGGTTAGAGCAGCTGACTCTTAATCAGCGGGTCCGGGGTTCGAGTCCCTGGCGGCGCACAGACGGAAGAAGCCCCTCGCGCGAGCGGGGGGCTTCTTCGTGCTCCGGGGCCTCACGCACGGAGGTAGGTGAGGACGGCCAGGACCCGGCGGTGGGTGTCCCCGGCCGGCGGCAGGTCCAGCTTCGCCAGGATGTTGCCGATGTGCTTGCCGACGGCCGCCTCGGTCACGACCAGGCGCCGGGCGATCGACCCGTTCGAGCGGCCCTCGGCGACGAGGCCGAGGACCTCGCGCTCGCGCGGGGTCAGCGCCTCCAGCGGATCGCGGTGCCGCCGCAGCAGCTGCCGTACGACCTCGGGGTCGACGACCGTGCCGCCGGCCGCGACCCGGGCCAGCGCGTCCAGGAACTCCTCCACCTGCCCGACCCGGTCCTTCAGCAGATAGCCGACGCCGGTGCCGTCGCCCGCGTCGAGGAGGTCGGCGGCGTAGCTGCGCTGCACGTACTGGCTGAGGACGAGGACCGGCAGGGCGGGCCGCTCGGCGCGGAGCGCGACCGCCGCGCGCAGCCCCTCGTCCTGGAAGCCGGGCGGCATCCGGACGTCGGTCACGACGATGTCCGGGTCGTGGGCGGCGACCGCCTCGCGCAGGGCGTCGGCGTCACCGACGGCGGCGACGACCTCGTGCCCGAAGCGGGCCAGGAGTCCGATCAGCCCCTCCCGGAGGAGGACGCCGTCCTCGGCGAGGACGACGCGGAGCTTTCGGTCGGTGCGGGACACGGGATCTCCACTCGCAGAAGGGTCGGGCCGCCCTCCGGGCTCATGATCGTCAGTGTGCCATCGAGGACGGCGATCCGGTCGGCCAGTCCCGTGAGGCCGCTGCCGGCGGCCGGATCCGCGCCGCCCCGCCCGTCGTCCTCGACGTCCAGGCGCAGGACGCCGCCAACGTGCCGGGCGGTGATCCGCGCCCGGGTCGCGCCGCTGTGCCTGCCGATGTTGGCGAGCGCCTCGCAGCCGGCGAAGTAGGCCGCGCTCTCGACGGCCACGGGGAGGCGCGGCAGCTCCATGTCGGTGTCCACGGGGACGGCCGAGCGGTCGGCGGCGTCCGCGAGGGCCGCGCCGAGTCCGTAGTCGGCCAGGACCTGGGGGTGGATGCCGTGGATCAGCTCCCGCAGCTCGGTCAGGACGTGACCGGCCTCCGCGTGGGCCTTCGCCAGCTGGTCGGCGAGCGGTCCCGGCGGGGCGTCGAGCCTGGCGAGACCGAGGGTCATGGTGAGGGCGACGAGGCGCTGCTGGGCCCCGTCGTGGAGGTCGCGCTCGATGCGGCGCCGCTCGGCCTCGAAGGCGTCGACGAGACGGGCCCGGGAGGCGATGACCGCGCCGATGCCGTCCTGGGGCCCGGTCTCGCGGGGCGTGAGCAGGGCGCGGGTGAGGGCGGCACGGGCCCCGGCGACGGCGGCGAGGGGGTAGGCGAGCGCGACGAGGAGGAGCGCGCCGAGGAGGGCGGCGGCGAGGGCCTCGGGGTAGGAGGTGACCAGGTACGCCTTGACGACCTTCGTCTCCCGGCCGTCCGCCGCCAGTTGGAGCGGCGTACTGAGGAGCACGAGGGGCAGGCCGACGCCGACGGCGAGCGCGACGAGGTCGAGCGGCCACAGGACGGTGGCGAGCAGCAAGGCGTACCCGAGCTCCCGCCAGGTCGCCTGCTCCCCCGCCCGCAGCCGGAGCCAGGCGGCGAGACCGGGCGCGGTGGGGACGCCGTGCGGGTCGGGGGCGGGGTCCCGGTCGACGAGCCGGAGCCGCAGCCGCTCGACGGCGCCGACGGCGGGCCCGGAGAGCACGAGCAGCGGCAGCCCGACGAGCACCAGGGAGAACACGCCGAGCACCAGGAACACGAGACAGGCGACGCCCCCGACGAGCCCCCCGGTGGCCAGGTACCCGGCGGCCCGCCAGGGCCAGGAGCTACGGGGGAAACGAGGGCGGGTGAGCGCCTGCCAGGGGGTACGGGGTTCCATGGGCGCCCACGGTAGGCGGGTGGGGCGGGCGTACGGGACGGCGCCCTCGGGCGCCGTCCCGGCCGGTCCGTCAGAACGTGACGTCCGAGCAGGCGTAGAACGCGTTCGCGGTGTCCGCGACCGTCCAGACCGCCAGGATCAGGTGACGGCCCGTCTTGCCCGCCGGGATCGTCCCGGAGTGCGAGAGGGTCGCCGGCGGCTGCTGACTGTTGTAGGGGACGGTCAGGAACGGCTGGGGGTCGAGCGCGGCCCGGGTCAGCTTCTGACTCGGGTTCCAGCCGTTCCTGGTGATGTAGTACTTGAAGTCGGTGGTGCGGTGCCGGGCCGTGAACTGCCAGCGGAAGCTGTGGCTCTGCCCGGCCGTGAGCCGCGTGGCGGGCCACGTGCCGCCCCGGGGGTCGTCGAGCTGGGCGAACTGCGTGAGCCCGGCGGAACAGATCTTGCCGTCGGCGGGGCCGGCGGCGGGGAAGCCCTTGAGGCCCTCGACCGACTGCGGCTCCCACTGTATGGAGCCGCAGTTGGTCACGGTGCCGTTGGCGCAGAGCTTCTGACGGCTGATCGGCGAGTCGGTGTAGCCGTGGCTGCCGGCGCTACCGGTGGCGAAGAGGGTGGCGGCGGCGACGCCGAGCGCCACCACCGCCGCCCCGACTGACTTTTTGCGCATGCTGTCGCTCCAGGAGAACGTGGGGAGTTCCGTTGGGTCGTGCGCGCACGCGTGCGGGTCTTGCGGGTGCTGCGGGGCCCGCGAGGCTCACGGGGCCCCGATTTTGGTCTGGACCAAGTACCAAGGTATGGACGGACCTTGCACATGTCCATCCCTTCACGCCCCTTCTACCGGACCCGTCCGACCCGTGTAGAACGCCACCGTCAGGTCCTTGACCAGTGCCTTGCGCTCGTAGTCGTCCAGCTCCACCAGACCACGACTGGTCAGCCGGTGGACCACGTCGTCCACCGCGTCCACCACCGAGGTCAGCACGCTGTCCCGGTGCTTCGCGTCGATCGCCGCGATCCGGCGCCGCCGCATCGCCGCCGCCACCTCCGGCGCGTACTCGATCCGCGTCGGCTGCGCCGAGAACACGTCCACCCCGACCGGGGCGCACTCCGCCGACAGCACCCGCGTCAGGGCCTCGCCGACCGCCTCCGCGTCCCGGAGCGTCGGGGCGTCCTCGTGGAAGGCGTCCGCCGGAAGCTGCGAAAGGACCCGCGCCATCGCCGCCTCCACCTGCTCGCGCAGGTAGTCCTCGTGCCCGTCGACCCCGAGCGCCGCCCTGACCGTGTCCCGCACCCGCCACACCACGAGGACGACGACGTCCAGCGCGGTCCCCTTCGCGTCCACGGCCGACAGCGGCTCACTGCGCCAGTGCCGCAGCCGTACGTCGACCCGGCGGCGCAGCAGGAGCGGGCTGACCCAGACCAGACCGGTACGGCGGACCGTGCCGCGGTAGTCGCCGAACAGGGTCAGCACCCAGGCGTAGCCGACCCGGCCGCGGCCGAGACCACCGAGCGCGAACAGGACCAGCACGACACCGAGCGCGAGCAGCGCCCACTGGCCGAGGTGGACGCCGTGGTACGGGCGTTCCGGCAGCCGCAGCATCCGCGCCGCCTCCGCGGGCACCGCCCCGGCCCACCACACGACCGCCGCGCACCACGCGAGCGCGAGGGCGCCGCCGACCACCCCGATCCACCCGGGCAGCACCGACGCCGGCCGCTCGACGAGGTCGGGGTCGGCGGTGGGGGCGGGCCGGGAGGAGGAGGTGGGGGCGGGGGCCTTGGCCTGCGGCTTGGGCCGGGTCCTGGAATGGGGCCCGGCCGCGGCCGCCCCGCCCTTCGACGGGGTCGCAGCCACGGACAAGGTCGGGATGACGGACCCACGCCCCTTCATCCCCGGGACCGGCGCGGCCATGGCCACGGTGTCGGGACCCCCGTCGTCGTCACCCGTCGTCGTCGGCGGCAAGGTGGCGCTCGGGCCGTCCCGGAACAGCAGATGGACGGGGATGGAGCCGGTGGTCTCCGCCCCGATCACGTTCTTCCGGCGCACCACCCCCGCCATGGCGGCGCCGGGCCCTGCGCCGGCACCGACGGGCGCGGGGTCGCTGCGCTCGGTCTCGGGGACGGGGGCGCTGCGGTTGGCGGCCGCGCCGCTGCGCTTGTCCTTGATCATGGCCTCGACCTCGGAGGCGGGCGCGGGGTCGCCTCGCTCGGCCTCCGGAGCGGGGGAGTTGCGGTTGGCTTCGGGGGCGGGGGCGGGGGCGCTGCGGTTGGCCTCGGGGGCGGGGGGCGTCTGCGGCTCGGAGGCCGACACCGGGGCGGGAGCCGGACCGCCGACGCTCGCGGGGACACCGGACGCCTGCGGTGAGGGGTCGGCGGGGCCGGTGGCGGAGACCGGTCGGTCGGACCGCGGAGTCCCCGCGACCCCCGCCGAGATGATCGCCGACACACCGGACGACCCCGCCGCCCGAACCGCCGACACACCGTCAGCGGGACCGGCCGGGCGGACCGGCGGGGTTTCGAGGGCGAGACCGGCCGGGCGGGCCCGGGAAGCGCCGTCGGCGGGCCCGGCCCGGTGGACATGCGGGCCGCTGGAGATGGGCTCGGCACCGTCCCTCGCCGGGGCGCCGGTGGAGGCGGGACCGGCCCCGTCCCTCGGCGGGGTGCCGGTGGCGGTGGGTCCGGCCCCGTCCCTCGCCGGGGTGCCGGAACGTCCTGGCAGGTCGGTCCGCGCCGCTGCGGCAGGCTCGCCCGGGCGTTCCGGCACCACCCCGGTCGGGTACGCCCAGTGCTCCGGTGACGCCCCGGCAGGGGGTGCCGCGTACCCCGGTGTCCTGTCGGCAGCGGTGGCGACGCCGCCGCTACCGCTCACGACCGGCACCGGCGACTCCGCGCTCCTCGAAGTCCCGGGTTCCCCACCCGGGGCGGGAGCCGACACGCCGGTCCCTGCGGAACCTGCCGTGCCCTCCGAGACGGCGGGGGCGACATCGCTCCCCGAGGCACCCCCGGCATCACCGGCATCACTGGCACCACTGGCACCACTGGCATCACCGGCACCACTGGCACCACTGGCACCACTGGCACCCGGAGCCTCGGCAGAACCGACCACACCGCCTGCGACCGGAGTCCCGGCCCCGCCCGCGGCGAGAGCCACCGCACCCTCCACGTCAGGCGCCACCGCAGCGGCCGCCCGACCCGACGTCTCCGTACCGGCCGCACCGGGCGCCTCCGCCACGCCCGGGGTCTCCCCCGGAGCCGGGTCGGGCGCTGCCGGCCGCGTCGCCGGTTCGTTCTGGTGGGGCGGGGGGGTGCTCGGCGGTGAGGTGTGGGGTGGGGTCGTGCGGGGGAGTTTGCCGTCCGTCAGGCGTCTCGCCGTGCGGGCCGCGTCTCGGGAGGCCGCCGCGCCGGAATCCGCGGGGTTCGGGGTCGATGCCGTCATTCGGGGTCCACCTCATGCTCTCGGGGTCATCGGAACACACGCCGCCAGGTCTCCGGGCCCGGGTAGCCGTCGGCCGCTGCGCCGCGCCAGCCCTGTGCCCGCTGGAACGCCTCGACGTTGCGGCGGTCCGCCTCCGTCCAGCGCGGACCGGGTCCCGACAGGTAGTGCTTGCCGAAGCCCCGCTTCACCAGTTGTTTGCCCAGCTTCTCCACATATGCGTTGGATTGGCCCGGACGGAAGGAGCCACGCCCGGGAAAGTCCGTCGCATGTGCGCTCGGGCCGCCCGAACCACTCGAACCGCCGATGCTCCTGCCCCCGCCGGTCACCAGCAGCTTCCACGTCTCCGGGCCCGGCAGACCGTCCGCCTCGCCGCCCTTCCAGCCCTGCGCCCGCTGGAACGCCTGGGTCGCGCGCCGGTCCGCCTCGCCCCACTTCGGGCCGGGCCCGGCGCTGTAGTACTTCCTGCCGCCGCGGTCGACGAGGAGCCGCCCGAGCTGGGTGACGTACGCGTTGTCGGCGCCGGTGCCGAACATCGCCGCGCCGGGGTAGGGCGTCGCCGTGGGCTTCGCCCCGCTGCCGGTCCCGCCGGTCCCGCCCGTGCCCGCGCCGCTGACCACGCCCTTGTAGCGGTAGGCCACGTAGCGGCTGGAGTGCTGCCAGTACGCCATCGGTGTGGCCTGCTTCCGCGTGCGCGGCTTGGTCTGCTCGTACGCGGTGTAGGAGGTGTGGGTGTAGTCGGTCCAGCCGCCGAAGATCGTGACGTGGGAGCCGCGCGCCGGGTCGGCCGGGTTGTGGAAGAGCAGGATGTCGCCGGGCAGGAGTTCGGTGCGGTCGATCCGGTCGGCGAAGCGGTCGAGGCTGCCGGTCCACTCGTTGCTGCGCAGGTTCCAGGCCATGGAGATGTAGCCGGAGCAGTCCTGCCGGTAGCCGTCCGACCAGTACTTCTCCATGGAGTACGGGACCTGGGCGGTGACCCACAGCTTGGCGCGGTTGATGATCTCGGTCCGGGTGGCCTTGCGCAGGGTGCCGGTCGGGATCTGACCGGTCGTCGGCGTCGCGCCGGGGAGGGGCTGGGGTCCGGGGCCGGGCGCGCCGTGCAACGGCCCACGCCCGCCCTGCGGCGTGTCGGGCCCGGGTTGGGCCGCGTCCGACGCCGGTCCGTCCGCCGGGTCCGGCCGGTCCGCGCCGCCCGTCAGGTCCACCGGCGTGAACGGGACCGGCGGTGGCGGGAGGGCCGTCGCCACCGCGGCTCCGCCACCGCCCAGGACCACGCCCGCCGCCGTCACGAGGACCAGGGCACGGCGGGCGCCGTGGGCCGCGGGATGTCCGCCCGCCCGGACGGGCAGGCCAAGCGCGAGGTCGCGCCGCTGCCGGGCGCACCCCGGGCAGGCGCAGTCGGCCGCGGGTTCGAACTCCTCGAAGACCGGCACGCTCATGCGATTCCCCTCCACACTCGTCAAGATCTTTTGACCCTTGGTTTGGGGCGTCAGTGTCTCAACTGTCTGGACAAATCGCATTTTGACGGATTGAAGGCCTGATACGACCATCCGACAGGCCGGTGGCGACCGAAATTGGTCAGGAGCACGCCCGCAGGTCAGGTACAGTTCTCTCTGTCAGCAGGCGCCGCTAGCTCAGTTGGTTAGAGCAGCTGACTCTTAATCAGCGGGTCCGGGGTTCGAGTCCCTGGCGGCGCACGCACAGTCAAGACCCCCTCACCGATGGTGAGGGGGTCTTGATCGTTTCGGCCACATCGCTCGAACTACCGTCCGCCTCCGGCGAGTTCCCGGGCGTACGCGTCGAACCACTCCCCCGCCTCCGGGCCGCCCCGGCACGGGCCGTCCGACTCGCCCGGCCGCTTGATCCACAGGTGCGCCGCCACCAGCGGGTCCCCCGTGCTCCGGGTCGGCGCCGCACCGAGCGCCCGGCCCGGCGGGTTGCACCAGTTCTCCGCCGGGTCGCCTTCCGTGGCGGGGCCGTTTCCGTTCCGGCTGGTGTCGATCACGAAGGGCTTGCCGCCGACCAGGGCCGAGAGCTGTCTGCCGTACGCGGTGCTCTCCGCGGTCGTCCGGAAGTTCGAGACGTTGACCGCGAAGCCGTCGGCCTCCGCGATGCCCGCCTCCCGGAGCGGGAGCCGCAGGTCCGCCGGCCTGCCCCAGCCCGCGTTGCCCGCGTCGAGGTAGACGGTGGTGGCCGGCTGGCGCTTCAGGCGCTGGACCGCATCCTTGAGCAGCGCGTACCGCTCGACGCGGAGCCGCCCCTCCGTACAGCCGTCGACGACGTGCATCACGGCGTCCGGCTCCAGGACGACGGTGGCGCGACGCCCGCCGATGCCGCGGGCGACGCCGTCGACCCAGGCGCCGTAGGCGGCGGCGTCCGTGGCGCCGCCCGCGGAGTGCAGCCCGCAGTCGCGGTTCGGGATGGCGTAGAGCACGAGGAGCGCCTCACGGCCGGCGCGGGTGGCGGCCTCCGTGAGCGCCCGGGTCTCCGTCTCGGACCGGTCCGGGCCGAGCCACTCGGCCTGCGGCCGGGAGGAGATCCTCCGGAGCAGCGCGGCCTCGGCGGTACGGCCCGCCGCGAGGTGCCCGGCCACCGCGCGGGCGGCCTTCCCCTCGGGGTTCACCCAGTAGGGGGCGTCCCTCGGGCCGGTGGCGGCGCTCCGCCCCTGGGCGGCCGGGGCCGGACTCGGGCCGCGCGCGCCGGGCGCGTCGCGGGCGGGCGGCGGGGCGGGGCTCGTACAGCCGGAGAGGAGGAGCAGGAGCGCGGCGGCCGGGAGGGCGAACCCGGCTCGGCACGCGGGTGTACGTGCGGACATGCGGGCCCCTCGGGCGCGTGCGGAGCGATGGGTGACCATCGTGACACGGTGCCCCTCCGGGCCGGGCGAGGCGCGGCCTCCGCCGTGTCCGCAGGCCCCCGACCTCCCGCGGCGGCACCGGGCTCCTCCCGCGCCCGTGGGCCCCGCGGTCGAGGACCGGCCTGGTCGGCGGCGGCCCGGGACGCGCCCCGCCGGCCGCGGTCGGGTCCTCCGGTTGGGCCGGGGATCCGGGGTCGTCAGGGGATCCGGGGTCGTCAGGGGCGGGAGCGCCCCGGTTCCGTCCCCGTCAGGTACGCCGACACGACCACGTTCGCCGAGTAGGTGCCCGCCCTGCGGTCGAAGGTGCCGCCACAGGTGATGAGGCGGAGTTCGGCGCGGTGGGGGACCCGGGCGCCGTAGACCTCGCGGGCGTCGAAGTCCTCCCGGGGGTAGACCTGGACGTCGTCGACGGTGAACACGGCGACGGATCCGTCCGTCCGGGTGACGCGGACCTCGGCACCGGGCCGGGCCGCACTGAGGCCGTAGAAGACGGCCGGGCGGGTGTCGGTGTCGACGTGGCCCACAAGGAGGGCCGGGCCGGCCGCGCCCGGCGGGGTGCCGGCGCCGAACCAGCCGACCGTGTGGGGCGTCTCGTAGGGCGGCGGGTCGATCGCGCCCGTGGCGTCGAGGCCGCGGGCCACGACGGGCGCCGTGATGCCGAGGGAGGGGATCTCGACCCGCCGTGGTGCGACGGGGGCGAGCGGGGCGCGGGGCGGGGGCAGCGCCGTGCCGAGGGGGCGGCCGACCGCGGCGATGTCGCCGGTGGTCGGCGCGGAGCTGCTTCCCGGGCCCTGGGTGGCGTCGCGGCCCCAGAGCCAGAGGCCGAGCAGCAGGACGGCCCAGGCCACGCCGGTGACGAGTCGCCCGGTGCCCGCCGGGCGGGATCCGGACGACACGGTCACTCCGCGCCCGTGTCCGTGCCGGAGCCGGTGGCGCGGTGGCGGCGGGAGCTGCGGAAGGCGACCGCCACGGCGGCGACGGCGGCCATGCCGAGGCCGAGCAGGGTGTACGGGGTGCCGAGGCCGCTCTCGCTGGTGGTCTGGGCGACGCCGGGGGCGGCCGGCGCGGCGAACGCGGCGGTGCCGCCGCCGCCCGCGCGGACCGGGGCGACCGGGCTGGCGTGGTGGGTCGGCCGGTGCGTCGGCTCGTGGGGCGGCTTGTGGGTGGGCTTGTGGGGCGGCTTGTGGGTGGGCTTGTGGGTGGGCTTGTGGTGCGCGACCTGGACGGTGCCGACGTCCGGGTGGTCGTGGCCGTCGCAGGTCACGCCGACCTTGTACGTGCCGTTCTGGAGACCGGACCTGATGGTGGTGTCGCCGAACAGCGGGGCGCCCCCGCCGTCGCGGCCGGTGAGTTCCGCGTCGGCGACGAACGCCTGCGACTTCGCGGCACCGGTCGTGCCCTTGCAGCCCTGGACGCGGACGTCGACGTCGGCGCCGGGCGAGGCGGTGGACGGGGTGACGGTGACCTTCACCCCGTCGTGGGCGTACGCGCCGCCGGCCGTGGGTGCCAGTACGAGCACCAAGGCCGCCCCTGCGGCACCGAAAGCAATGGAACCTGAACGCATCGTGACCTCCTGGTACTGGCAGGGTCACCCGGATCGGCCCGGCTCGCATCCGCAGAGGGCGGCTGGGGGGAGGCCCTCAGACGCGGTCGACGATGTCCGCGATCGACGGGACGATCTTCGACGGGCGGAACGGGAAGCGGTCGATCTCCGCCTGTGTCGTCAGACCGGTGAGCACCAGGAAGGTCTGCATGCCCGCCTCCAGACCCGCCAGGATGTCGGTGTCCATCCGGTCGCCGATCATGGCGCTGGACTCGGAGTGGGCCCCGATCGCGTTGAGGCCGGTGCGCATCATGAGCGGGTTCGGCTTGCCCGCGAAGTACGGCTCCTTGCCGGTGGCCTTCGTGATGAGCGCGGCGACGGAGCCGGTGGCCGGCAGCGGCCCTTCGAGGGAGGGGCCGGTCTCGTCGGGGTTGGTGCAGATGAAGCGGGCGCCGCCGTTGATGAGGCGGACGGCCTTGGTCATCGCCTCGAAGGAGTACGTGCGCGTCTCGCCGAGCACCACGTAGTCCGGGGCGTGGTCGGTGAGGACGTAGCCGATGTCGTGCAGCGCGGTGGTGAGACCGGCCTCGCCGATGACGTACGCGGTGCCGCCGGGGCGCTGGTCGTCGAGGAACTTGGCGGTGGCGAGGGCCGAGGTCCAGATGTTCTCCACGGGGACTTCGAGGCCCATCCGGAAGAGGCGGGCGTGCAGGTCGCGGGCGGTGTACATCGAGTTGTTGGTGAGGACCAGGAACGGCTTCCCGGTCTCCCGCAGCTTCTTGATGAACGCGTCGGCACCGGGGATCGGCACGCCCTCGTGGATGAGGACGCCGTCCATGTCGGTCAGCCAGGATTCGATCGGCTTGCGCTCTGCCATGGGTGCGGGACTCCTGCCGTACAAACGTGCGGTGTGCTGGGGGCGCCGCGACAGCGCTGTGGCGACGCCCCCAAGCCTAGTCAGGATGTCCTGATGTTGACCCTGACGTTCAGGATGCGGTGACCTTGACCGCGTCGATCGTCCAGTACCAGTTGTTGGCACCGGTGTAGCGGAAGCGGAAGCTCACGTTTGAGGCGCCGACGGGGACGGGGACCGAGAGGGACTGCGGCTTGGAGATCACGTCGGCCGTGTAGCTCTTGACCGGGGTGGGCGTGCCGCCGTTGAAACTCGCCAGGACCTGGGCGACCTGGGCGCCCTCCTGGCGGTAGAAGGTGGTGAAGTCCAGGGTGACCCGGCTCGCCCCGGAACGGGGGATGGCGCGGCGGGGTGGCGGGGGCGGTGGAGTGGGTGCCGGGCAGGAGGTGGGGGTGGCGGTCGGCGGGACTCGACGGTGGCGGTGGCGGGGAACGCGGTGCAGGGGCGGGGCTCGCGGTGGCAGGGGTGGCGGTGGCAGGGCTCGCGGTGGCAGGGGTGGCGGTGGCGGCGGGCGGGATTCACCGGTGGCGGGCGGCGGGCGGCGGGCGGCGGGGGTCAACGGTGGCGGTGCCGGTGGCGGCGGAAGCGGACGAGGACGGCGCCGAGCAGGACGAGCGCGCCGGCGAGCGGGGCGAGGGCTCGCGCGTACGCCTCCGTGTCCTCCCGTCCGGTATGGGCGAGCTCCGGGTCCGGCGGGCGGGCGTTCGGGGGCCTCGGGTCCGTCGGGTCCCTCGGGTCGGCGGTCGGGGCCGGGGGGTGCGACGCGGTCCCGGGCGACCGGGAGGGGGCAGGGGTGCCGGGCGCGGTGGGTTCGGCGGCGGGGGCCTCGGGGTCTGCGGGCCCGACGGTGAGGCGGTAGTCGCCGGACTCGCCGACCCAGTCGCCGTCGGTGCCACGGCGTTGCACGACGGCGGCGTTGACGACGACGTCGTCGGGGGCGGTCCCCGCGGCGAAGGCCAGGCGCACGGGGACGGTGAGGGTCTTGCCCGGGGGGACCGCGAAGCCGCCGAACCCGGTGAACGCCCCCACGTTCTCCGCCTCCTCGGTCGCCTCGAAGGCCACGGTTCGCCAGCGCGCGGCCCCGTCGTCGTAGAACTCGAACCGGATCTGCTCGGGCCGCAGCGTCCGCTCCCGGTCGGTGAGGACGAGCACGGGGTGGATGCCGGAGCAGGGCGCGTCGGTGCGGTTGGTGAGATCGAGCCTCCACTCCTGCGGGGCCCCGCCGGCGGCGTAGTCGGCGGGCCCGCCCTGCAGCTCGGTGTCGAGCGGGAACCCGCCCCCGGGGGCCGTCCCGCAGAGAGGGGTGGGGGGATCGGGGGCGGGGGCGCGGGGGGCCAGGGCGGGGGTGGGGGCCAGGGCGGGGACCCGGGCCGGTGGGGATTCGGCTGCGGGGGCGAGAAGCGGCGGGGGCGCGGTCAGGAGCGGCGGGGCCGGGGTAAGGACCGGCGGGATCGCGGTCAGGAGAGGCGGGGTCGCGGTCAGGAGCGGCGGCGGCGCGGCTGCCGACTGCGGGGTGAGGGCCGGCCCTCCTTCGGCCGCCGAGGCCGGGACCGGGGTCGGTCGTGCTTCGGCCGCCGAGGTACGGGCCGGGCCTGTCTCCACCTCCGCCGCCAGGGCCGGTGGGAGCAGGGTCAACTGGGCCGTGGCGGTGGCTGCCATCGCGGCTGCCGTCGTCAGGGCGCGGGCGCTGCGCGGTCGCAGGGGGGCTGATGCCATGGGGCGGGGCCTTTGCTGCTCGCGGGCGTACGGGTCGGCCGCGACCCTGCCACGCCGGAACGGACGAGCCCGGACGGCGACACCGCCCACACCCCCGGACGGCCCGCCCGATCCGCCCGATCAGCCTATTTTCCGAAAATCGGAGCGAGAATGAGCCAGGCGGCGCCCTCGGCCACCGCGCCCCCGTCCCCGTGCCCCACGGCGTCCCCGCCCCCGTGCGCTACGGCATCTCCGTCCCCGCCGGCCACGGCGCCCACATCCGCCACCGCGCCCCCGCCACCGCCCGCCACCGCGCCCCCGCCCGCCCCGGCCTCCGCCGCGAGGCCCACCGGGGCCGTCAGGCCGAGTCCCGCCAGGACCTCCCGGACCCCGTCGACGAACACCCCCGGCGCCGCGAGCACCACCCGCCCGCCCAGGAGGACCTGGTCGATGTCGAGGAGCCGTACGAGGTTGGCCGCGCCGGCACCGAGGATGCGCGCCGCCTCGGCGAGTTCGCCGCGCCCGACCGCCGCCAGGCACAGGACCTCCAGGCAGCCGTGCCCGCCGCAGTCGCAGGGGGGCCCGTCGAGCTGCACGGTCTGGTGGCCGAGTTCGCCCGCCCCGGTCCTGTCCCCGCGCAGCAGCGCCCCGCCGAGGACGAGGCCGGCGCCCAGTCCCGTACCGAGGTGGACGTAGGCGAAGGAGCCGGGGGCGGCGGGCCGCAGGGCGAGGCGGAGGGCGGCCGCGTTGGTGTCCTTGTCGAGGACGACGGGCAGCCCGAGTCGCCGGGCCAGCTCCTCGCGTACCGGGTGACCGTCCCACTGCGGGAAGCCCGTCACCCGACCGGGCACCCCCGACCGGTGGTCCAACGGACCGGGCATGGCGACCCCGACGCCGATCACGTCGGGTCCGCCCGCCGTCAGCGCCCCCACCTCCTCCGTCACCGCGTCCAGGACCGGCCCCGTCCCCGCCCCCAGGTCCAGGCCGCGTCGGCGCCGGGTCACGACCGTGCCCGCGAGGTCGGTGAGGAGCGTCGTCAGCTCGTCGCGGTCGAGGTGGACGCCGACGGCGTACCCGGCGGAGGCGACGAGCCGCAGGACCGTGCGGGGCTTGCCGCCGGTCGAGGCGCGCCGGCCGGCCTCCGCGACGAGGCCCTCCGCCCGGAGCCTGGCGGTGATCTTGCTGACGGCCTGCGGGGTCAGCCCGGTCCGCTCGGCCAGCTCCAGGCGGCTGATGCCCGGCTCCCCCGCCGTACGCAGCAGGTCGAGCACGAGCGCCGCGTTGTGGCTGCGCAGCGCCGGCACGTTCACTCCATCCAGGTCCGTCTTCACCCGCCCATTGTCCCCGCCGCTTGCACTTTGGCAACACCGTTGCTTAAGTGGGCCGTATGACTGGCACGGACTCGACTGGCACCGCCCCCCGCACCCCCCTCCGCGTCGGACTCGTCGGCTACGGCCTGGCGGGTTCCGTCTTCCACGCCCCGCTGATCGCCGCGTCCGAGGATCTGGTCCTCGCCGCCGTCACCACCGGCAACCCGGAGCGGGCGGCGGAGGCCCGCGCCGCCCACCCGGGCGTCCGCGTCGCCGCCACCCCCGAGGAGCTGTGGGAGGGAGGGGCGGGCGAAGTCGACCTGATCGTCGTCGCCTCCCCCAACAAGACGCACGTCGCGCTCGCCACCGCCGCCCTGCAGGCCGGCCTCCCGGTCGTCGTCGACAAGCCGCTGGCCGGGACCGCCGCCGAGGCCCGCGAACTCGCCGCCCTGGCCGACGAGCGGGGCCTGCTGCTCTCGGTCTTCCAGAACCGCCGCTGGGACAACGACTTCCGCACCCTGCGCCATCTGCTCGCCGAGGACGCGCTCGGCGAGGTCCAGCGCTTCGAGTCCCGGTTCGAGCGGTGGCGCCCCCTCCCCAAGGGCGGCTGGCGCGAGTCCGGCGCGCCGACGGAGATCGGCGGGCTCCTGTACGACCTCGGCAGCCACGTCGTCGACCAGGCCCTCGTCCTCTTCGGGCCGGTGGTCTCGGTGTACGCCGAGTCGGACGTCCGCAGGCCCGGCGCCGAGGCCGACGACGACACCTTCCTCGCCCTCACCCACGCGAACGGCGTCCGCTCCCACCTGTACGTGAGCGCCACCACCGCCCAGCTCGGCCCCCGCTTCCGGGTGCTCGGGCAGCGCGCGGGCTTCGTGAAGTACGGCCTCGACCCGCAGGAGGCGGCCCTGCGCGAGGGCCTCCGGCCCGTACCGGGCACGGTCTGGGGCGCGGAACCGGAGGCGCTGTGGGGCCGGCTCGGCTCCGGCGAGTCGCCGCTGACCGGCGGCGGCACCCCCGTGGAGTCCCTGCCTGGTGACTACCCGGCGTACTACGCGGCCGTCGCCGCCGCCCTGCGCGGCACCGGCGAGAACCCGGTCACGGCGTACGAGGCGGCCGCCGCGCTCGACGTCCTGGAGGCGGCGAAGAGGTCGGCCCGCGAGGGCGTCACGGTGAGGATCGACGCGTGAGCGGGGACGGCGTGAGCGAGGACCGGCCTACGAGCGAGGACCGTATGAGCGAGGACCGGCCTACGAGCGGGGCGCGGCCGATGGCCGGCGATCCGGGTACGAACGAGGTCGACACCCTGGAGGCCCAGGAGGCCCGGCTCGTCCTCCCCCGGTTCACGTACGAGGACGCCTGGGCGCTCGGCACCCTGCTCGTCGGCATGGCCCGGGAGCGCGGGGCGCCGGTCGCGATCGACATCCGGCGCGGTCCGCAGCAGGTGTTCCACTGCGCGCTGCCCGGGTCCAGCGCCGACAACGACGCCTGGATCGACCGCAAGCGACGGGTGGTGGAGCGGTACGGCGTGAGTTCGTTCCTGGTGGGCGCGCGGTTCCGCGCCAAGGGAACGACGTTCGAGGCGTCCTCGCGACTCGACCCCGACCGGTACGCGGCCCATGGCGGGTCGTTCCCGGTCGCGGTCCAGGGGGCGGGCGTGATCGGCTCGGTCACGGTCTCGGGGCTGCCCCAGGCCGAGGACCACGCCCTGGTCGTCGAGGCGCTGGAACTGCTCCTCGCCTCGTACGCCACCGGCTGAGGGGCATGAGCGCGCCGCCGCCGGGGCGGGACCCACGGCGGCGGCGGGACCGGCGGGGAACCGACGGCGGCGCCCCTGACGGTGACGGTCTAGGCGCTTTTCAGTTCCTGCCGCTGGCGGCCGAGGCCGTCGACCTCCAGCTCGACGACGTCACCGGGCCGCAGGTACGGCTTGGGGTCGGGCTGTCCCATGGCGACGCCGGCCGGGGTGCCGGTGTTGATGATGTCGCCGGGGTAGAGGGTCATGAACCGGCTGACGTACCGGACGACCTCCGCGACCGGGAAGATCTGGTCGGAGGTGCGGCCGTCCTGCTTCAGCTCGCCGTTGACCCAGAGCCGGAGGCCGAGGGCCTGCGGGTCGGGCACCTCGTCGGCTGTGACCAGCCAGGGCCCGAGCGGGTTGAAGGTCTCGCAGTTCTTGCCCTTGTCCCAGGTGCCGCCGCGCTCGATCTGGAACTCGCGCTCGGAGACGTCGTGGGCGACGGCGTACCCGGCGACGTGCGCGAGGGCCTGCTCGTCGGTCTCCAGGTAGCGGGCGGTGCGCCCGATGACGATGGCGAGCTCCACCTCCCAGTCGGTCTTCACCGAGCCGCGCGGTACGAGCACGGTGTCGTCCGGGCCGACGACGGTGTCGGCGGCCTTGAGGAAGACGACGGGCTCGGCCGGGGTGGCCTGGCCGGTCTCGGCGGCGTGTCCGTGGTAGTTGAGCCCGATGCACACGACCTTGCCGATCCCGGCGACGGGCGGACCGACGCGCAGCCCGGTGGCGTCGAGCGCGGGCAGCACACCGGCTCCGGCGGCGGCCCGTATCCGGTCGAGGGCGGAGGCGTCGGCGAGCAGACTGCCGTCGATGTCGTCGACGAGGGCGGACAGGTCGCGGAGCGTCCCGTCCTGGTCGAGGAGGGCGGGACGTTCGGCTCCGGGCGGGCCGACACGCAGCAGCTTCATGGACTTCTCCCTGTGGTCGAGGCGGGCCCGGGAAGGGCCCTGAGGTACCCCGGCCGATGGAGTGCGGCCATCGGAGGATTGGTCGATCCTCCAAGACAAAAGGTCACTCTGCAAGACCCCGTTCACGCAGTGGACCCTTACGCGCGAGTAGCAACGGCTGCGGCGCCCTCCTCCTCGCGGAAGAGGAAGGCGCGTTCGGCCGCGGCCCAGGTGGTGCTGGTGACCACGTAGAGGGCTGCGGCGAGCGGGACGACGGCGACCGTGATCAGGGTCGCGAAGGACAGCAGCGGCATGATCGTGGCGATGGCGCCGGCGCCGGGCGTGGGCTGTCCCAGGTCCAGGGGCTGGGCGGCGAGCTGCCGCTTCGTGCGCCGGTAGGTGAACGTGGCGACGGCGGCGACGAGCGCGAACAGGACCAGGTAGACGGCCCCGGCCGGGCCGAACACACCGCCGTCGCCGAGGGCGTCGGCCCAGCGGTCCCCGAGCGGGGCGGCGAAGAGGGTGTGCCCGGCCATCCGGTCACCGGCGAACAGGTGGTACATCAGCAGGAACGCGGGCGCCTGGAGGAGGGCGGGCAGGATGCCGGCGAAGGGCGAGACCTTCTCCCGCGCGTGCAGCTCGGTGATCGCCTTCCTCAGCCGCTCGGGGTTCTTGGCGTGCTTCTTGCGTAGCGCGGCGAGCTGCGGCGCGATCCGGGTGCGGGCCTTCTGGCCCCGGGCCGAGGCCCGGGAGAGGGGGTGGATCGCGAGCCGGACGAGCAGGGTGAAGAGGACGATCGCGGCGGCCGTGGCGGTGGTGGCGAAGAGCGGCTGGAGCAGGTCGGCGAGCCGCTCGACCAGGGAAGCGAAGACGGACATGGGGAGCCCTCCGTGGGGTCTCGTCGTGCCGGGGAGATGTCGGGTCTCGGCATGACGGATCCGCGTGAGCGCTCGTCCGGTGTGGTGTGCGGGGGCTCCTACGCGGCCGTCGGGAGGGGACGGCCGGGAGCGCGGGGTCTGCGCCGCCCCGCGGCGTCGGGGTCGCGCTGGGGCAGGAAGGCGGTGCGCCGCTCGCGGTCCCGGATGGCGGTGCGCACGGCGGTGGGCGGCACGACCGGAGCCGTACGGGCTCCGATCAGGGCGCAGACGACGGTGGTCGCGGCGAGGGCGAAGGCGGCGGAGACGCCACCGCCGTCGGAGAGGAGCAGCTCGGCGAGGGCGAGCAGGAAGAACAGCGGCGCGACGAACCGCAGCACCAGATCCCTGACCGTCATCCCGCCACCTCCTCTCCCGCCCCTGCGATCCCGCGACCCCGCGATCTCGGATCTCGCGCTCTTCGATGTCTCACCGGGAGGACGCGCGGCGCGTCTCAGGAGTTCCCGTCACGCGAGGGGAGTTGGAGGGGTATGAGGAGACGGCGGGGTCCGAGGAGGGCGCGGCTGACCGGATCGCCGGGCTCCGGATCGAGTCCGGCGCCGGGGCGCACCGGAGGGAGAGATGTCCCACTCCCGTTCCAGCGCGAACACCCGTTGACGGGCCTCGGCGCGGGCCTGCCGGTGGGTCCACCGGAGCTGGTGGACGAGAAGCAGCAGGACGACACCACAGGTGACAACGGTCTCGGCAGCCACCCACAGCACTCGGGCCCCCGGACGCGCCGCCCCGCGACTGGACGACGACGGGTATCCGCCGCCCGACCCTGGCTCGCACGCGGGGCACGACAAGGGCTGGGGCGCCAACTCTCCAGGCATGCACAGCAGTACGGTGGAGCGCATGCGCCCCGACACACCTGCCGCCCACACCGCCGAAGCCGAGCGCCTGCTGCGCACCGCCGCGCAGTACCCGGAGGACCGGGAGCCGCTGCTCCTCCGGGCCGCGGCCCACCTGGAGCTGGCGGGCGACCGCCCGGCGGCGGCAGCCCTCTACGACTCGCTCCTGTCCGCCACGCCGGCGGAGCCGCACCTGATCAGGGCGCTGAAGGCGGCGAACCTGTGGGAGTACGGCCACGAGGCCGAGGCCCGGGCGATCATCGACGGCCTCCGGAGCGCACGGCCCTCGGACGCGGCGCCGTGGGAGATCGCGGCGGAGACGCTGGAGGCCCACGACGAACTGGAGGCGGCGGAGTCCACGCTGACGGAGGCGGCGGACCTCCTCGTCACCTCACCGGAACTCCCCCACGCGACCCAGTCGCTCCTGATCACGCGGCACCGGGTCCGCAGGATGCTGGCGCTGCCGCACGACGACTGGGACGTCCAGGCGGACCGGCTGCACACCGGGGCGGTCCCTCTGGACGAACTGCACGACCCGAAGCGCCTGTGGTCGCTGGGCTCCGAAGACCCGGCGGAACTCCAGGCGGAGATCGACCGCCTCCGCTCGGAACTCGGCACCTACCGCACGGCCCTCTCCCGCCCGTTCCCGGTGGCGGTCCTCCACTGGCTGGAACCGGAACTGGACGAGCTGCTGGCGGCGTACCCGGAGCTGGAGGCGGAGTACCCCACGTACCGCGCCCACCTCACGGACATCGAAGCCTCCCTCCGCGAACTCTCCCAGGCGGGCACCCCCAACCTGGGCATCGTCCGCGCCACGGTCCCCTCCTACGAAGCCTTCGCCGCCTCGGAATCCACCCACCCCTCGAACGCGGACCTCCTCCCCCAGTACGCCACGACCCTGGCGGCAAGGGGGCGAGCCACGGCTTGGCCGCCGGCGCGCTCGGCGGCGTGCTGGTGCGGGTCTTCGCGGAAGTATGGGGAGTGCCACGGGGGTGCCTCCACCTAACCCGGCGCTACTCCGTCGTCATCCCCCAGTCCCGCGCGCTGGGGGAGCCTCCCCACCCGCCATCGGACCGCCAGACCGAAGCGATCCCCTGCTCTTCCAGGTACGGGGCGTACACACCGATCTCTTCGGAGAAGAGGCCTACGAGGAAGGGCTCCGGCTGTTTCCGGTAGAGGAAGTGGCGGTACTCGTAGAGTTGCCCTAGAGCCTCGCGCACCGCCAGCGTCGGGTTCCCGTGACGGACGATCTTCGCTTCGACAAGCCACTCGTCCCCGGGCCCCTCAGAGACGTGCTGCTGTCGCAGAACCAGGTCCTTCGGGTGCTGTAGCCGCGTTATGGGGGTGTACCCGCGACCTGCGACGTAGAAGCCGAAGTCCTTGACGAGGTCCTCATGGCTACGCTGCTTGACCTGCTGACGGGCTCTGATCTGCGCCGTGTACTCATCACTGCTCTTCGGCTGGAAGTCAGCGAGCGGATCGAAGTCAGCCGCGGATTCAGTGGTCTGTCGAGCGTGGCTGCTCAGGTCGTAGGCAAGCTCGAGAGCGTCAGCGTCGTTACTCATCCACCAGACACGATCAAACTCTTCAGCCCGCCGCAGAGATTGGACGCCGAGCAAGAGGTCCTCCAACAGCGCGACGTCACTCGGCAAGGCGGCGGTGTCATACACCTTGGCAATCACACTGGCCGCCTCGTACGCCCGCGGTCGCGCCGCTCCATCCCTTAGAGCCGGTTCGTCTACCCACTCAAGATTCTCCTGCCGCCTCACAGCCCGACGGAGCCTCGCCGCGTGATGGCGAAGGTGCTCCTCGCGCGCTCTGCCTTTCCCCAGCGCGTCTTCCAACCAGGTAATCCCTTGCTGCAAGGTCAGGGTCACGTTCTTCAGGTCCGCGCTGAAGATGTAGGCGAGGTACAAGCCCTTCTTAGGGTCTCGCATCCCTTGCTCGTCGAAGACGCCGATCCACGGCGTCGCTGCCGGAGTCGTCTGACCTCCGTGCCCTTTGGCTCTGAAACCTGGCGGAAGGGCAAGGTCCGTACGGCTCGCGACCCCCCGCAGCACCTGCTGCCCCTTGACTTCGCGCCCCGAACCAGCCCCACGGTCGTACGTGTTTGCGACCTCGCCCAGCAAGTCTCGAATCCCCATGCAGGGAATCTAGATCAGAACGCCTCGACGCAGATAGGAGATTGCGCTACCTCGTCACGTTGTCCGCGACGCTCACGCCCCAGCTTCGAAGCGCACTTGGGCCGCGTCCAGAGCATCGTCGACGTCATATCCATGGGCGCCCATCCAGTGCAGGAGATCCACGATCACATCGATCGCGGCATCCTTCGCCACAACCGTAGTCAGCCGACTCGCGTTGACCGCCCGGGGAGAAGCGACGGTACCGTAGAGGGAGATCATGGCTTCCGCCCGCGTGACACGCATGCCGCCACTGTGACCGTGGGGCGTCGTGAGGTCGGTCGCAATCTCACACCATGTGACCTTGCGGTCCGCTCCCAGCAGGACACCCCAACGATCCGTGATCCCGTCGACCAATGCCAAACCTCTGCCGGTCTCGACCTCAGGCCCAACGGTGGACATCGTCGGCAGCATGTGACATTCCGGGTCACTTACCTCGATCCGCAAGTAGGCACCGTTCATCAACAAACGGAGCGAGGTCGGGGTACCCACCCCCACGTGGCGAATCACGTTCGTAACCAGTTCAGTGACGCAGAGCTGAGCAGCCGCGATCTGCCGCACCAGCCCCCAGAGCTTCAGGTGGAGTCCCACAACACGGCGAAGCCCAGCAACTTCCTGCGGTTCCGCCAAGAACGAAAGCTCCCACGGCTTGCGCACCATGCACCCGTCGACGTTCACGCCAACCTCCCAGATCCGCACGCCTCTTGACAGCCAGTGACGGATCATCAGAGTGATGCCTGCACATCCCTCCTTGCAATGTGCGCAGCGAGATTCCCACTATCGAGCGATTGGCGGGCCATCGTCTGGTACGCAGACTGGACATCCGCTAGTGAGGGGAGAAGGACATGGCTGGCTCGCCCACCGCTCGCCGTCGGCGACTGTCGATCGAGTTGAAGAAGCTTCGCGAAGCGAACGACTTCACCTGCGCGCAAGTCGGAGACGCCCTGGACTGGAGTGGATCCAAGGTCAACCGCATGGAAACAGGCAGCGGCCGGGTCCAACCTTCCGACGTTGAAGCACTCTGCCGGTTCTACGAAGTGGACGACGAACTAAGAGAATTTCTCAAGTCTCTGGCGAAGCAAGCCAAACAGAAAGGCTGGTGGCAATCTCACGGAGGCGGAGTTCCTTCCTGGTTCTCCAGCTACATCGGCTTGGAACAAGACGCCGCTACGATTCGCCAGTACCAGAACGAGTTCATCCCTGGCCTCATGCAGACACCCACGTACGCGAGCGAACTCCATCGCGCAACCAACCACATGGGCGGCGAAGACATCCAGCGGGCAGTACAGGTCCGCATGGAACGCCAGGAAAGACTTCGATCGCTCCAAGCGCCAGATGCCTGGTTCGTGGTGCACGAGAGCGCACTCCGGACCATCGTCGGAGACCATTCCCTCATGCGTGAGCAGCTGGAGGCCCTGCTCGAGACCGGCGAGCTCCCCAACGTCACTCTCCAGGTCATGCCCTTCGACGCTGGCCCCTATCCGGCAACAGGATCCTTCACCATGCTGGGATTCCCCGACCCCGAGGACCCTGACATCGTGTATCGGGATGGCATCACTGACGCGATCTACATGGAGGGGCGCGAAGAGGTGCGCGCATACGCCAGAGCCTTCGACAATATGCGAGCGACGGCAGCAAGCCCTCACCGATCGACCCAACTGATCAACAACTTCTTGAAGGAGCAGATGAGATGAAGAGCATAACGAGCAAAATACCCCTAACCCTTGCCTGGAAAAAGTCGTCCTACAGCAACGGCTCGGGTGGCGAATGTCTAGAGTGCGCACAAACAGAGACGAAGATTTTCATACGCGACTCAAAATTTACACAAGGACCTGCCATCTCCATACAATGTGCCCCTTGGCAGACCTTCGTCGACTCGCTGCCCGCCCAGGGGTGAGCGCCTGACGGCCAGGCTGCGGTAGGCGCGCTCCGGGAAGCGGCACTGTCGGGGACGACACATGCGAACACGATCCGACTGGGAAGATCGACCCTTCGGGCGGGCCGGGTTCGTTGGCTTCTGCTGGGACTGCCCTTCCAACCCTGTCGGACCTTCCCGTCACCCACACGAGCGTTCTTCCCCCAGTGTGCCGAACCAGACGCGGTGCGTCCGGTACGTTCACGCAAAACGGCCCCCGTCGACGGTTGCACCCGTCGGCGAGGGCCTGAACCACTAGTGGAATTGGACTCCACCGTGATCTACCGGCACTTTAACGCGCCCTCCCGTGCCTTCAGTCAGTTCTCGCACGAACTCATCCGGCACCCTCGGCTCTCCTCCGACGCCGTCCGGCTTCTGACCTGGCAGCTCTCCCTGCCCGAAGGCGCCCGCGAATCACTCTCCCGAACCGCCGAACGCGCCCGGATCGGGGCCACCGCGTTCACCCGCGCCAAGCGACAGCTCAAGGAGGAAGGATTCGTGCACGAGCGGCGCGTCCAAGGCGCCCAGGGCCACTGGACCACCGAACAGCTCGTCTCCAGCACCCCGTTGACCTCCGACCAGGCCATCAAGCTGCTCGCCCGCACACCCCTCCCCACCTGCACGGACCAGACATCCCCGCAGGTCGTACCGAGCCCCCGGAAACCGGCCGCCGGTGAGCCGGGACCCCCGCCCACCGACGGTCATCCAAAGAAAGACCCGCAGGGAAACACCTCCAACCTTCCCGCCGAGGCGCAGAAGACAGCCGGGACCGCCGGGGCAGACCAGCCGGACAGGACCGACCACACCCCCGCGACCGACCACACCCCCAGCCCCCACCTCTCCGACGCCCGCGCCCTCATCGGCACCCTCCCCCTCCTCTCCCCCGCCCTCCGCCAC
Organism: Streptomyces sp. NPDC058671; assembly: GCF_042716475.1. Taxonomy (NCBI): domain Bacteria; kingdom Bacillati; phylum Actinomycetota; class Actinomycetes; order Kitasatosporales; family Streptomycetaceae; genus Streptomyces; species Streptomyces sp. NPDC058671. Next base: position 149,245 of record NZ_JBHXSA010000008.1, read on the forward strand.
ATCCCACCCGCCATGCGCGACGAACTCACCCACCTCGCCACCCGCTGGCTCGACGCCGGACACACCCCCACCGACATCCACCAACACATCCTGCGCGGCCTGCCCGGCACCGGAACCCCCGTACACCGCCCCGGAGGACTCCTCCGCTACCTCCTCCGCGACGTACCACCCCTCGCCCCACCGTCCCCGCCCTCACCGCCCTCACCCCCCACCCACCGCCTCTCCGCCCGACTCCACGGCACCCGCGAATACACCGGCCACCACACCCAGCCCATGCTCTTCCGCCCGATCGCCGACGAGACCCTCTGCGCCGCGTGCACCCCACTCGTCGGCGCGCCCTCGTAGGCTCAGGACGAAACCCCTAGTCGGAAGGCCTCTGCCATGCCCCGTATCCCGTCCCCCGCCGTCGCCGCCCTCGGGCTCGTCGGGGGGTACGCCGTCGCCCGGTGGACCAAGAAGCGGCCCCTCGGGGGCGCCGTGCTCGCCGTGGCCGGTGGAGTGGCCGCGAGGGAGTGGCAGCAGGCGGGCGGCGGGAAGGTGGCCGCCGGCCTCGGTGCCGCCTATGTCGCCGCCTTCGCCGGGTCCCATCCGCTCGCCAGGAAGATCGGGGCCTGGCCCGCCGTGTTCTCCGTGGCCGGCGGTATGGCCGTCGCCTCCTGGGCCGTCACCCGTACCAAAGGCTGACCCTCAGCCCCCCACCCCATGGCTCACCGTGTAGATCAGCAGGCCCGCCAGCGCTCCCACCACCGTGCCGTTGATGCGGATGAACTGGAGGTCCCTGCCGATGTTCGCCTCGATCTTCTTCGAGGTCTGGGTGGCGTCCCAGCCGGCGACCGTGTCGCTGATCAGGGACGTGATCTCGCGGCGGTACGTCGTGACCACGTAGGCCGCCGCGTCCTCCGCCCAGCCCTCGACCTTCTCCTGGAGGCGGGTGTCCGTCGACAGGCGGTTGCCCAGGGAGATCAGGGACGCGCGGGCGCGGAGGCGGAGTTGGCTGCGGTCGTCCTCCGCCGCCGCGATGATCAGCGCCCGGACCGAGGACCACGCCGAGGCGATGATGTCCTGGACCTCAGGGCGGGCCAGGAGGTCCGACTTGAGCCGCTCGACGCGCGCGCGGGTGTCCGTGTCGCCTTGCAGGTCGGCCGCGAAGTCCGTGAGGAAGCGGTCGATCGCGCCGCGCGCCGGGTGGCCCGGCATGTCCCGCATCTCGGTCACGAAGCGGAGGAGTTCCTTGTAGACGCGCTCGCCGATGCGCTTGTCGACGAAGCGGGGCGTCCAGCCCGGCGCGCCGCCCTGCACCGCGTCCATGACCGACTCGCCGTGCGTCACCAGCCAGTCGTGGGCGCGGGTGCACACCAGGTCGACGGCCCTGTGGTGGGCGCCGTCGGTGACGATCTTCTCCAGGGTCTTGCCGAGGCCGGGCCCGATCTCCACGGCCTCGGCCCGCCGGGTGATCGCCTCCCCGACGACCGCCTGGACGTCCGAGTCGCGGAGCACCGTCAGCGCGCCCCGTAGCGCCGTCGACGCCTCCGCCGTGACGCGGTCCGCGTGCGCCGGGTCCGCGAGCCACGCGCCGAGGCGGCCGCCGATGCCGAAGGCGTGCAACCTGCCCCGTACGACGTCGGCGGAGAGGAAGTTCTCGCCGACGAACGAGCCGAGCGAGGTGCCCAGCTGGTCCTTCTTCTTCGGGATGATCGCCGTGTGCGGGATCGGTACGCCCAGCGGGTGCCGGAAGAGGGCCGTGACCGCGAACCAGTCCGCGAGCGCGCCGACCATCCCGGCCTCGGCCGCCGCCGCGACATAGCCCGTCCAGGCCCCCCATCCCGCGTTCTCCGCCCAGGTGGCCAGGGCGTAGACCACGGCGACCGCCGCGAGCAGGGACGTCGCCAGCGTCTTCATACGCCGGACGCCCCTGCTCTTCTCCTCGTCCGCCGCCGTGTACGAGAAACTCACCATCAGTCGACCTCCTACCTCAGGGACTCCCGGCGCTCGTCCCGAGTTCCCCCGTACATCTTCGCGATCACCGCCTCGATGTCCGGCTCCCGCACCGAGAGGTCGAGGAGCGGGTACCCCGCGGCCACCGTCGCCACCAGGGGCGCCGCCGACGCCGTGGCCGGGAAGGCCAGCCACTGGCGGGTCCCCTCCGACCGTACGTGGCGGGCTCCGGGCACGTCGATCGGGGGCAGGTCGCGTTCCAGGTCCACGACCAGGAGCCGTTCGCTCTCGCCCACGGCGTGCAGGCCGGCGAGTTCACCGTCGTACATCAGGCGTCCGTGGTCGATGACCATGACCCGGGAGCAGAGCTGCTCGATGTCGGTCAGGTCGTGGGTGGTGAGCAGGACGGTGGTGCCCTGCGCGGTGTTGAGTTCGCGGAGGAACTCGCGTACCCGCCCCTTCGAGACGACGTCGAGGCCGATCGTCGGCTCGTCCAGGTACAGCACCTCCGGGTCGTGCAGCAGCGCCGCCGCGATGTCCCCGCGCATCCGCTGGCCGAGGGAGAGCTGCCGGACCGGCACGTCGAGCAGCTCGCCGAGTTCCAGGAGTTCCACGCAGCGGCCGAGGTTCTCCCGGTAGCGGGCGTCGGGGATGCGGTACATGCGGTGCATCAGCCGGTACGAGTCCCTCAGCGGCAGGTCCCACCAGAGCGTCGTCCGCTGCCCGAAGACGACCCCTATCCGCTGGGCGAGCCGGGTCCGTTCGCGCGCCGGGTCGATGCCCGCGACCCGCAGCCGGCCGCCGCTGGGGGTGAGGATGCCGGTCAGCATCTTGATCGTGGTGGACTTCCCGGCGCCGTTCGGGCCGATGTAGCCGACCATCTCGCCGCGCTCGACGCCGAAGCTGATGCCGTCGACCGCCCGGACCTCCTTCTTCTCGCGGCGCAGCAGGCCCGTCCTGCGGCGGACCGTGAAGGTCTTCTCCAGTGATTCCAGTTCGATGAACGGCACGCCCCTCGGCTCCTCCCAGTCGCTGAGCTTCCGGCAGCCGCCGTCAGCTTCCCGTCGAGCGGTACGAGCGGATGCCCGCCCGCCACGCGATCCCCGCCACCCCGCAGCAGACCAGCGCCACCAGCGGCGAGGCGAACACCGTCCACGCCGGTACGCCCGCCGGGGTCGGCCGGTCGAGTACGTACAGGGCGGGCAGCCAGTTCACGAACGCCAGCGGTACGACGTACACGACACCCCGCACCAGCTCCTGCGCGAAGATCGTCGGCGGGTAGGCGAGGAGGGTGTTCCCGCCGTACGTGAAGGAGCTCGTCACCTCCGCCGCGTCCTGCATCCAGAACAGCGCCGACGCCCCGAGGACCATCACCGCGGCGAAGATCACCGCCCCGCAGACCACCGTCACCGGCAGCAGCAGCGCCTTCACCGGCGTCCAGTCCACGTCGAGCAGGACGAGGGACCAGACCAGGACGAACAGTCCCTGCGCGATCCGGCCGAGCCGTCGCAGCGCGAACTTGTCCGCCGCGACCTGGGCGAGGAGCGGCGCCGGGCGCATCAGGAAGGTGTCGAGCGAGCCGTCCCGCACCCGCTTGCCCATCCGCTGCATCGAGCCCATCGTCAGGTCCGCGATCCCGAACGACGTGCCCGCCGTCCCGTACAGGAGGGCGACCTCCGCGAAGGTGAAGCCGCCCAGTCCCTTCACCTGACCGAACATCAGGAGGATGACGACGAAGTCGAAGAAGGTGACGCAGAAGCTGGTGACGACCGTGAGCGCGAAGGACGAGCGGTACGTCATCGTGGACCGGATCCACATGGCCGCCACCATCCGGTACGTACGCCAGGCGTCCGCCGCCCTCCCCCGGTACGTAGGCGGGGAGTCCCGGTCCCGACGGGCGCCGGCCGTCGTCTCAGCCACCCTGCACCACCACCTTCCGTGTCGCCGCCGACTGCGCCAGCCGTCCCGCCCCGAGCAGGACGAGCGCCCAGCAGCCCTGGAAGGCGTACGCCCCCGCCAGCTCGGCGGCCCCCTCGTACTTCCCGAGGTACACGTCGGCCGGCACCTGGAGCAGGGACGCCCAGGGCAGCATCCGCGCGATCTCGCCCAGGGTGCCCGGGAAGACGTTCAGCGGGAGCAGCATCCCCGAGAAGAACAGGCCGCCCAGCCACACCACCTGGACCACGCCCTGGCCGTCGAGCAGCCAGAACGCGCTCATCGCCGCCAGGTACCAGATCGCGAAGCTGACCGTCGAGCCCAGCGCCACGGCCACCAGGAAGGCGAGCCAGCCGCCCGGCCCCGACGGCGTCGTGAACCGGAAGGCGAGCGCTCCGATCGCCATCGGGGCGGCCCCGCGGCCGAGCAGCTGGAAGGCGCACCTGCCCGCGTTGGCCGAGAACCACCAGGCCTGGAGGTCGGCCGGGCGGTAGAGGTCGACGGCGATGTCCCCGGTCCTGATCCGCTCGATCAGCTCGTCCTCGAAGCCGCCGCCCATCAGGCCGCAGACGGTGAGGAGCGCCTGTCCGATCCACACGTAGGCGAGGGCGTCGTCCATCGAGTAACCGCCGAGCTGCGGCCGTTCGTCCCAGAGGGCGATGTAGGTGTACGACAGGATGAACCCGAAGACGCTGTTGGTGAAGACCCCCGCCGCCGTCGCCACCCGGTAGGTGGCGTGGCGCCGGAACCCGCCCGCGGCCACCGTCGCGTACAGCCGCAGCATGAGGCTCCCTTTCCGGCGTGAACGACAGCGAAGCGCACGACCCTAGTGGTCGGGGCGGGGGTGTCGCGACGGGATTTCGCGTCAGATCCGGGTCGCGTTCGGCAGTTTCGTCCCTTTCGGTGCACTATCTGATGTCATGTCCCTTTCCTCCGGCATGAGTGACTCCGACATCCCCCGGCCGCCCCGCCCGGCCCGGGAGCGAGGCTGGGAGCCGAGGGACCCCACCCTCCCCGCACGGACACCCCCGCCCCGCCCCGCCGGACGCTCCCGCCCCCGACGCGTCCTGCGCACCCTCTTCGGGCTCCTCCTGCTCTCCGTCCTGCTGCTCGCCGGCGCCCTCGCCGCCGGCTACCTCCTGGTCGAGATCCCGCCCGCCAACGCCGCCGCCGTCGCCCAGTCCAACGTCTACCTCTACCGGGACGGCAGCCCCCTCGCCCGCGACGGCGAGGTCAACCGCGAGAACGTACGGCTCGACCGCGTCCCCCTCCCCGTCCGGCAGGCCGTCCTCGCCGCCGAGGACCGCGACTTCCACACCTCCCGCGCCGTCGACCCCAAGGCGATGCTCCGCGCCGCCTGGAACACCGTCACCGGCAAGGGCCGCCAGTCCGGCTCCACCATCACCCAGCAGTACGTCAAGAACTACTACCTGGGCCAGGAGCAGACCCTCACCCGCAAGGCGAAGGAGTTCTTCATCGCGATCAGGCTCGGCCGCGAGAAGAGCAGGGAGGAGATCCTCCAGGGCTATCTGAACACCAGCTACTTCGGCCGGAACGCGTACGGCGTCCAGGCCGCCGCCCGCGCCTACTACGGCAAGGACGTCGAGGACCTCGACACCGCCGAGGGCGCGTACCTCGCCTCCCTCCTCAAGGCCCCCAGCGCCTATGACGTCACCACCCACCCCGAGAACCGCGCCAAGGCCGTCGCCCGCTGGGACTACGTCCTCGACGGCATGGTCACCGAGGGCTGGCTGACCCCCGCCGACCGCGCCGCGGCCCGCTTCCCCGACCCGCAGACCGCCCGCCCCGCCACCGGCCTCTCCGGACAGCGCGGCTACCTCGTACAGGCCGTCGAGGAGTACCTCACCGACCGCGGGATCGTCGACGAGAAGACCCTCGCCGGCGGCGGCTTCCGCATCACCACCACCCTGGAACCGGCCGCACAGGACGCGCTCGTCCAGGCCGTCGAGGACCGCGTCACCTCCCGGCTCGACCCGGCGAGGGTCCCGGCCGACCGGTACGTACGGGTCGGGGCGGCGGCCGTCGACCCGGCGAGCGGCAGGGTCCTCGCCATGTACGGCGGCGTCGACTACACCCGGCAGTACGTCAACAACGCCACCCGCCGCGACTACCAGGTCGGCTCCACCTTCAAGCCGTTCGTCTTCACCGCCGCCGTACAGAACGGGGCGCAGACCCAGTACGGCGAACCGATCACCCCGCACACCCTGTACGACGGCACCAACCGGCGCCCGGTCGAAGGCTGGAACGGCCGGCCGTACGACCCCGCCAACGAGGACGACCAGAGCTACGGGGAGATCCCCGTCGGCACCGCCACCGACCTCTCGGTGAACGCCGTGTACGCCCAGATGGCCGTCGACGTCGGCCCCGGGCACGTACGGCGGACCGCCGTCGCCCTCGGCCTGCCCGGCTCCACCCCCGACCTCACCGCCTCCCCCTCCATCGCACTCGGCCCCGCCACCGCCAGCGTCCTCGACATGGCGACGGCGTACGCCACCCTCGCCGCACACGGCCGGCACGGCGCCCACACCCTGGTCGAGCGGATCAGCAGGGACGGCCACGAGCTGTCCGTGCCCGCCGCGCCGGCCCGGCAGGCCGTGAGCCGGGAAGCCGCCGACACGACGACCGCGATCCTGCGGAGCGTCGTCGAGACGGGCACGGGAACGGCCGCGCAGGCCGCGGGCCGCCCCGCGGCGGGCAAGACGGGCACGGCGGAGGACGACAAGGCCGCCTGGTTCGCCGGCTACACCCCCGAACTCGCGACCGTCGTCGCCCTCATGGGCCAGGACCCCGAGTCGGGCCGCCAGGAACCGCTGTACGGGGCCCTCGGACTGCCCCGGATCAACGGGGGCGGGGCGCCCGCCGAGATCTGGGGCCGGTTCACCCGCGAGGCCCTGGCCGCGACACCGCCACGGGACTTCGACCTCCGGCTCATGCCGGGGACGGAGGAGACGCCACCGGAAGCAGCGCTGCCGGACGGCCTCGACGACCCGGAGGGGGCCGACGGCTCCGTCGAGTCCTACGAGTCGCAGGAGACGCAGGAGACGGGCGAGGCGGGGCCCGGCGCCGTGCGTCCGGACGAGGCGGGGCCCGGCGGACCGGGTGAAACGGGGCCGGGCGGGCCGGGGCCCGGCGCCGTGGTCTCCGGCAGCCCCCTGGCCCCCCGTACCGCTCCCCGTCAGTGACCCGAGGTCGCCTTCAGACCCACCACCGCGACCAGGAGCAGACACACGAAGAAGATCCGGGCGGCGGTCGCCGGCTCACCCAGCACCACCATGCCGAGCACCGCCGCACCGGCCGCGCCGATCCCCACCCACACGCCGTACGCCGTACCGATCGGCAGCGTCTTCGCGGCATGCGAGAGCAACAGCATCGAGGCGACGATCCCTGCACCGGTGAACACACTGGGCCACAGGCGGGTGAAACCGTCGGTGTACTTCATACCGATCGACCAGCCGACTTCCAGCAGACCCGCGACCACGAGAAGAACCCAGGCCATGACGACGACACCTCCGCGAGACGGAACAACAGGAGTGCGTCGTCTTGTCGAAGAACCCGGTACGGCGCGTCTCGTCGGGGTCCCTCCAGGCTAGCAAAGGACGGACGAAGGCCCCGGTGACAGGCGTCACCGGGGCCCCGACCTCGAAGCTCCCTACAGGTACAGCCCGGTCGAGTCCGTCGCGCCCTGGAACCGGTCCGCCGCCACCGCGTGCAGATCGCGCTCCCGCATCAGGACGTACGCGACACCCCGCACCTCGACCTCGGCACGGTCCTCGGGGTCGTAGAGCACCCGGTCACCGATCTCGACGGTACGGACGTTCTGACCGACCGCGACCACCTCGGCCCAGGCGAGACGACGGCCGACGGCGGCGGTCGCCGGAATCAGGATGCCCCCGCCGGAACGCCGCTCCCCCTCCGGGGAGTCGGTGCGGACCAGGACCCGGTCGTGGAGCATCCGGATGGGCAGCTTGTCGTGCGTGTTCTCGCTCACGGGGTGAACCTACCTGCCCGGGGGCGGGACCCGTGGCGGGGAGGGGGCGTCCCGGGTCACCGCCGGCGCTTGCGGGAGGAGCCGCCGCCCCGGCGGGAGGACACGGCGAGCAGCCCGACGAGCGCCACTGCCACCAGCGCCACCGGGACCACCCGCTCCAGGCGGGGCGCGCCGTCCTCATGGGTGAAACGTGCCTTCACGTCCGAGACGGTCCGGTTCACGGCGACGAAGGCCCGCCCGGCGGTCTGGTCGACCGTCGAAGCGACCTTGGCCTTCGCGTCCCCGATGATCGTCTTCGGGTGCATCCGAATGCCGATCTCGTCGAGAGTGACGGCGAGCTGCTCGCGCCGGCGGACGATGTCCGCCTCGATCTGCGCAGGGGTCCTGGACTCCGACACCGCGCTGCCTCCGTAGTCGTATTCCGGTCGTTGACGGACAGTCTGTCAGCTCCGCCGCCGATGGGCCGCCCCCGACCCCCGACAGCCGTCCCCCATTAGGCTCTCCTCGCGTACGCGAACCATCCCGAGGAGAGCCATGAGCGAGCGACTGCAGCCCGGCGACACCGCCCCCGCTTTCACCCTGCCCGACGCGGACGGCAACGAGGTCTCCCTCGCGGACCACAAGGGCCGCAAGGTCATCGTCTACTTCTACCCGGCCGCCCTCACCCCCGGCTGCACCAAGCAGGCCTGCGACTTCACGGACAACCTGGACGTGCTGGCCGCGGCGGGCTACGACGTCATCGGCGTCTCCCCCGACAAGCCGGAGAAGCTGGCGAAGTTCCGCGAGAAGGAGAACCTCAAGGTCACGCTGGTCGGCGACCCGGAGAAGACGACCCTGGAGGCGTACGGCGCCTTCGGTGAGAAGAAGCTCTACGGCAAGACGGTGACCGGTGTGATCCGCTCGACCGTCGTCGTCGACGAGGACGGCAAGGTGGAGCACGCCTTCTACAACGTGAAGGCCACCGGCCACGTCGCCAAGATCCTCAAGGACCTCTCCATCGGAGCCACCGGGGCCTGAGCCCCCACGACGTGACGGACGTCCCAATCAGGGACGGGTTCCGTTTGTGAACGGCATGACCGTGCAGAAGTGCCCCCTGGAGTGACTCCCCCAGAGAGGACGTACGGTCATGTCGGCCACAGACCGCGACCCCGCGGCCGATCCCGCCGCCCGCAGACGCCATCCGCGTCTGTTCAGAGCCGTCACCCGACGCCGCCGGCCCAAGCTCCGACGCACCGACATCACGGTGACGGACGAGGCGGCGGTCAAGCGGGCCGTCCGGGCGGCCTCCCTGGGCAACGCCATGGAGTGGTTCGACTTCGGCATCTACGCCTACCTCGCCGTCACCCTCGGCCACGTCTTCTTCCCGTCCGGCAACGACACGGTCCAGCTCCTGTCGTCGTTCGCGACCTTCGCGGTGGCCTTCCTGATCCGACCGCTCGGCGGCATGGTGTTCGGCCCGATGGGTGACCGCCTCGGCCGCAAGAAGGTCCTCGCCCTCACCATGATCCTCATGGCCGTCGGCACCTTCGCCATCGGCCTCATCCCCTCGTACGCCTCCATCGGCTTCTGGGCACCCGTCCTCCTGGTGTTCTTCCGCATGGTCCAGGGCTTCTCGACCGGCGGCGAGTACGGCGGCGCGTCCACCTTCATCGCCGAGTACGCGCCCGACCGGCGGCGCGGCTACTTCGGCAGCTTCCTGGAGTTCGGCACGCTCGCGGGCTACGTCGGCGCGGCCGGCCTGGTGACGGCGCTCACCGCGTGGCTCGGCTCCGACACGATGGAGGCGTGGGGCTGGCGCGTGCCGTTCCTCGTCGCGGGCCCGCTGGGCCTGGTCGGCCTCTACCTGCGGATGCGGCTCGACGAGACGCCCGCCTTCCAGAAACTGGAGTCCGACGCGTCGACCGCCTCCGAGGCCGCGGACGCGGCGGAGGCGACGACCAAGGGCGACCTCGCGAAGATCTTCCGCCAGCAGTGGCCCGCGCTGATCCTGTGCGTCGCGCTCGTCGGCGCGTACAACATCACCGACTACATGCTGCTGTCGTACATGCCGACGTACCTCTCCGACGAGCTCGGCTACAGCGAGACCCACGGACTGCTGATCCTGCTCGTCGTGATGGTCCTCCTGATGGCGATCATCACGCAGGTCGGCCGCCTCAACGACCGCTTCGGACGCAAGCCGGTCCTGATGGCGGGCATGCTCGGCTTCCTCTTCCTGTCGCTGCCCGCGTTCCTGCTGATCGGCCAGGGCGGCATACCGGCCGTCTCCCTCGGCATGCTGATGCTCGGACTGTCGCTCGTCTGCATGCTGGGCACCATGTCGGCGGCGCTCCCGGCGCTCTTCCCGACGGACGTGCGGTACGGATCGCTGTCGGTGGGCTACAACCTGTCGACGTCGCTCTTCGGCGGTACGACCCCGCTGGTCATCACGGCCCTGATCGGCGCGACGGGGAACAACCTGATGCCGGCGTACTACGCGATGGGCGCGGCCCTGGTCGGCGGCATCGCCGTCGCCTGCATGAAGGAGACGGCCCGCCAGCCCCTGCAAGGCTCACCCCCGTCGGTGGAAACCCCGGAGGAGGCGACGGAACTGGTGCTGGCCCAGACCCCTGGACCGAGGTTCTGACCCCTCACTCCTCGCTGAACGGCCCGCCCCGGACACCTCCGGGGCGGGCCGCTCCATGTTCCCGCCAGTCTCGATGTTCGTACGCGATATGACGTGACCGTCCGATATTCGGCTCGTCAGTCCGTGCGAGGCCGCGAACGGGTGGCCGTGGCGGAGGGGGTCCCATGGGGACGAGCACATCGCCATCGCCGAAGCGGTCGCCACCTCAACGACGCTACGTGAAGTAGTGCAGAAGCTCGGAGTGCCGCCGTAAGACCATCACGGACACGGTTTTCCGAGTACGCCCGGAAGGATCGTCGCGCGAGAACCGCGTCCGGCTCCATCGTGCACTCACCGAGGTAGGTGTCCCGTATCGCGGCGCCGAGTGCCGGAACGAAGGCAGTTGGCGCGGTGGATCCATCACCCTGCAGATCGACCACATCAACGGGAACTGGCTCGACAACCGCAGGGAGAACCTTCGCCACCTCTGCCCCAACTGCCATTCGATGACGGAGACGTGGTGCCGCGGGAAACATCGGCGCACCCCGCGACCGGATACCGCGTGACCGCTACCATGGCCGTGCACGCGGCCGTTGCTGAATGGTATAAGCGGAGGTTTTAGGTGCCTCTGGGCGTTTCGTCCATGTGGGTTCGAATCCCATCGGCCGCACCACTCGAAGAGCCGCCCAAGGGGCGGCTCTTCTCGGATGACGGGCCCCAGACCGTCTCGGTCAGCCCAGCAGCTCCCTCACCACCGGCACCAGCGCCCTGAACGCCTTCCCCCGGTGGCTGATCGCGTTCTTCTCCGCCGGGGACAGTTCCGCGCAGGTCACCTCGTATCCCTTCGGCTGGAGGATCGGGTCGTAGCCGAAGCCGTTCGTGCCCTTCGGGGTGTGGCGGAGGGTGCCTTCCATGCGGCCCTCGACCACGCGTTCCGTGCCGTCCGGGAGGGCCAGGGCCGCCGCGCAGGCGAAGTGGGCGGCGCGGTGTTCGTCCGCGATGTCGGAGAGCTGGGCCAGGAGCAGGTTCAGGTTGGCGCGGTCGTCGCCGTGGGTGCCGGACCAGCGGGCGGAGAAGATGCCGGGGGCGCCGCCCAGGACGTCGACGCAGAGACCCGAGTCGTCGGCGACGGCGGGCAGGCCGGTGGCCCGGGCGAGGGCGTGGGCCTTGAGGAGGGCGTTCTCGGCGAAGGTGACGCCGGTTTCCCTGACGTCGGGGATCTCCGGGTACGCGTCCGCGCCGACGAGTTCCAGGTCGAGACCTGCGTCGGCGAGGATCGCGTGGAGTTCGGTGATCTTGCCCGCGTTGCGGGTGGCGAGGATAAGACGCGTCATGGGACCGATTATCCCGGTGTGCAGACCTTCGCCACCTCGCCCGCCGCGTCCGTGATCGGCTGGATGTCCGGGGTCGCGTCACCGTTCTTGACCGCCGTACGGACGGTTTCGACGCCCTTGCCGAGGTCGTCGACGGCCTTCGCGAGGTCGGCGTTGCCCGTCGTGTTCTTGAGGTTGCCGAGCTCCGTGGAGATCGAGTTCAGGGACTCCTCGATCTGCGTCGGGTCCGCCGACGCGTTGGAGACGGCCTGCTCCAGCTTCGTGACGGACGTGGCTATCGCGTCGGCGGTCTTGACGCAGTCCATGGCGGTGTCGAGAGCTCCACAACCGCTCAGGACGGTCGTGAGTGCGGCGGCCGTGGCTACGGCGAGTGCGAGACGGCGCTTCAAGGCGGGTCCTCCCCCTGTACTTGACGTTCGTGCGGGCGCACGGATCGTATCCGTGCGCCCGTGTGTCCGTCAGGACGCTTCCAGGGGGCGTGGGGTTGCGACCGGGTTGCGACCCGGCGCCCGGTGTGTCCTAGAGCGTGCCTTCGAGGGCCTTGCGCTGGATCTCGGCGAGTTCGGCGCAGCCGCCGGACGCGAGGTCGAGGAGGGCGTTGAGCTCCTTGCGGTCGAAGGGCTCGGCCTCGGCGGTGCCCTGGACCTCGACGAAGCGGCCGTCTCCGGTGCAGACGACGTTCATGTCGGTGTCGGCGCGGACGTCCTCCTCGTAGCAGAGGTCGAGGAGGGGGACGCCGTCGACGATGCCGACGGAGACGGCGGCGACGGTGCCGGTGAGGGGCTTGCGCCCGGCCTTGACGAGCTTCTTGCCCTGGGCCCAGGCGACGGCGTCGGCGAGGGCGACGTACGCGCCGGTGATGGCGGCGGTGCGGGTGCCGCCGTCGGCCTGGAGGACGTCGCAGTCGAGGACGATGGTGTTCTCGCCGAGGGCCTTGTAGTCGATGACGGCGCGCAGGGAGCGCCCGATGAGGCGGGAGATCTCGTGGGTGCGGCCGCCGATCTTGCCGCGGACGGATTCGCGGTCGCCGCGGGTGTTGGTGGCGCGGGGCAGCATGGAGTACTCGCCGGTGACCCAGCCTTCTCCGGTGCCCTTGCGCCAGCGCGGGACGCCTTCGGTGACGGAGGCGGTGCAGAAGACCTTGGTGTCGCCGAAGGAGACGAGGACGGAGCCCTCGGCGTGCTTGCTCCATCCGCGGTCGATGGTGACGGGGCGGAGCTGTTCGGGGGTACGGCCGTCGATACGAGACATGGGTCGAGCGTAGCGGGACATGACGGAGGGCCCGTTCCCCCTGCCGGGACGGGCCCTCGTCGAAGGTGGTGGGCTGACCTGGGGTCAGCTGCTCACATCATGTCCTCGATGTCGGCGGCGATCGGGTCGGCGTCGGTGCCGATGACGACCTGGATCGCGGTGCCCATCTTGACGACGCCGTGGGCGCCGGCGGCCTTGAGTGCGGCTTCGTCGACCAGGGCGGGGTCCACGACCTCGGTGCGCAGGCGGGTGATGCAGCCTTCGACTTCTTCGATGTTGTCGATGCCGCCGAGCCCGGCGACGATCTTCTCAGCCTTGCTGGCCATGTGTCTCTCCCTGTCCGTTCTGTTCGCGTGAACGCGAATCTCGGCGCACCGGTGGTCCGCTTTGTCACGGTAACCCACGGTTGGCTCAACTTCGCGAGCGAGTGCCGCTGTTCTGCCGAATGATGACGATCACCGGCAGCCTGTCCTCAGCGGGCTCCCGGAGCCTATCGCAACTGGTCTACACCAGTGTGCAACGAGACGCGGACCCGGGTTGCTCCGGGCAGGGAGGACGCCGATGAGTACGGACAGCGCCGCGGCCGCGCCGAGGAAGAAGTCCCTGGGCGGCGGCCTCTTCCAGGGCCTCCAGAAGATGGGCCGGAGCCTCCAGCTCCCCATCGCCGTCCTGCCGGCGGCGGGCATCATCAACCGGCTCGGGCAGGACGACGTCTTCGGCCCGGAGGGGCTCGGCTGGGACAACGTCGCGAAGGTGATGAGGGGCGCCGGCGGCGCGCTGCTCGACGGCAACCTCGGACTGCCCCTGCTGTTCTGCATCGGCGTCGCGATCGGCATGGCGAAGAAGTCGGACGGCTCGACCGCACTGGCCGCCACGGTGGGCTTCCTCGTCTACTACAACGTGCTGCGCCAGTTCCCCGAGGACTGTCCGCCCGGAACGGCGGACATCGCGGGCGGGTGCCTCGCGCCCGAGCAGGCTTTCAGCGGGTACACGTACCAGAACCCGGGTGTCTTCGGCGGCATCGTCATCGGTCTGCTCACGGCCTGGTTCTGGCAGCGCTACCACCGGACGAAGCTGGTGGACTGGCTGGGCTTCTTCAACGGGCGCCGGCTCGTGCCGATCATCATGACCTTCGTCGCGATCGCCTTCGCGTCCCTGTGCCTGTGGGTCTGGCCGCCGATCGGCGACGCCCTGGAGAGCTTCAGCGACTGGCTGGTCGGCCTGGGTGCCTGGGGTTCGGGCATCTTCGGCGTCGCGAACCGGGCGCTGCTCGTCATCGGGCTGCACCAGTTCCTGAACGTGCCCATCTGGTTCCAGTTCGGCTCGTACGAGAAGCCGGACGGCACGACGGTCAACGGCGACATCCCGATGTTCCTGGCGGGCGACCCGAACGCCGGTCAGTTCCTGACGGGCTTCTTCCCGATCATGATGTTCGCGCTGCCCGCGGCGGCGCTGGCGATCACCCACTGCGCGAAGCCGCACCGCCGCAAGGAGGTCGGCGGTCTGATGCTCTCGGTGGCGCTGACCTCGTTCGTCACCGGCATCACCGAGCCGCTGGAGTACTCGTTCCTCTTCATCGCGCCGGCGCTGTACGCGATCCACGCGGTGCTCACGGGTGTCTCGATGGCGGTGACGTGGGCGCTCGGGGTGAAGGACGGCTTCAGCTTCTCGGCCGGACTGATCGACTACGTGATCAACTGGAACCTGGCGACGAAGCCGTGGCTGATCATCCCGATCGGTCTCGCGTTCGCGGTGGTGTACTACGTGATCTTCCGGTTCGCGATCACCAGGTTCGACCTCCCGACCCCCGGCCGCGAGCCGGAGGAGGTCGAGGAGGAGATGGAGCGGGACAACACCAAGTGACCTGACCGCTTCGGGGCTTTCGCCCCGATCGCGCGACCCCAAGGACCCCTGGACCTCACCGTCCAGGGGTCCTTTCGTCGTCACTTTCCGGCCATGGCCGAGTACAGAGAATTCGTAGGTTCCTTATCTAAGTCTCACGTGCTAAAACTGGTCTACACCACTCAATGGTGTAGACCACGCGGTCCAGACCACCGCGTTCCACGAGACGTCGCCGTCCCCCCGTGACACCTGTCCCCTGGCGGCGCCTTGCCCAATGGAGGAAGTTGTGTCCACGGCTAGCGCCGCTCCCGCGGCCGAGAAGAAGAAGGGCTCCGGCGCGATGGCTGTCATGCAGCGCATCGGCCGCAGCCTCATGCTGCCGGTCGCGGTGCTGCCCGCCGCCGCGCTCCTGGTCCGGTTCGGTCAGCCCGACATGCTCGGCAAGGAGTCGTACCCGACCGTCATCAACAAGATCGCCGGCTACATGGCGGCCGGCGGCGGGGCCATCCTCGACAACATGGCTCTGCTGTTCGCCGTCGGTATCGCGATCGGCTTCGCCAAGAAGTCGGACGGCTCCACCGCTCTCGCGGCCGTGACGGGCTACCTGGTCTTCCAGAAGGTGCTCGCCACCTTCACCGACAGCAGCCTCCCCAAGAAGGAAGCCATAGTCGACGGCAAGATCGTCCTGGTGGAGCAGGCGGTCGACGCCAAGGTCCTCGGCGGCGTCGTCATGGGCATCATCGTCGCCCTGCTCTACCAGCGCTTCTACCGCACCAAGCTGCCGGACTGGGCGGGCTTCTTCGGTGGCCGCCGTCTCGTCCCGATCCTCTCCGCCTTCGCGGGTTTGATCACCGGCATCATCTTCGGTCTGATCTGGCCGTGGCTGGGCTCCGGACTGCACTGGTTCGGTGAGAGCCTGGTCAACTCCGGCGCGGTCGGCGCGGGTATCTTCGGTGTCGCCAACCGTGCGCTGATCCCCGTCGGCATGCACCACCTGCTGAACTCGTTCCCGTGGTTCCAGGCCGGTGAGTTCGACGGCAAGAGCGGCGACATCGCCCGCTTCCTCGCCGGCGACCCGACCGCCGGACAGTTCATGACCGGCTTCTTCCCGATCATGATGTTCGCCCTTCCGGCGGCCTGCCTCGCGATCGTCCACTGTGCCCGCCCCGAGCGCCGCAAGGTCGTCGGCGGCATGATGTTCTCCCTCGCGCTCACCTCCTTCGTCACCGGAGTGACCGAGCCGATCGAGTTCACCTTCATGTTCATCGCGCCGGTGCTCTACGCGATCCACGCCGTCCTGACCGGTGTATCGATGGCGCTGACCTGGGCGCTCGGCATGAAGGACGGCTTCGGCTTCTCCGCCGGTGCGGTCGACTTCTTCCTGAACCTGGGCATCGCGTCCAACCCGTGGGGCCTGGCCCTGGTCGGCCTCTGTTTCGCGGCCGTCTACTACGTGGTCTTCCGTTTCGCGATCACCAAGTTCAACCTTCCGACGCCGGGCCGCGAGTCCGACGAGGAGCTCGCCGAGCTGCAGAAGGCCGAGGCGAAGTAAGCCGTACGGCACACGCCGAAGCCCCCGCCCCTCGTGACGAAGGGCGGGGGCTTCGGCCGTTCCCGCGCTTAGACCTCGTAGACCGCGCCCGGTCTCGCCAGCTCCGCAGGCCCCGCGTACACGGCCCGCGCGTCCGCCAGGTTCCGTTCGCCGTCGGTCCACGGCGGGATGTGGGTGAGGACCAGCCGGCCCACCGACGAGCGGGCGGCTTCCGCCCCGGCCTCCCGGCCGTTGAGGTGGAGCGCCGGGATGTCCTCCTTGCCGTGGGTGAATGAGGCCTCGCAGAGGAAGAGGTCGGTGCCCTGGGCGAGCTCGTGCAGCGACGCGCAGACCCCGGTGTCACCGGAGTACGTGAGCGAACGGCCGCCGTGCTCGATCCGGATGCCGTACGCCTCGACGGGGTGGCACACCTTCTCCGTACGGACGGAGAACGGGCCGATCTCGAAGGCGCCCGGCTTCAGGGTGCGGAAGTCGAAGACCTCGCTCATCGAGGTGGCGGAGGGGGTGTCCGCGTACGCCGTGGTCAGGCGCTGTTCGGCGCCCTCCGGGGCGTAGACGGGGAGCGCGTCGCAGCGGCCGCCCTCGTGCCGGTAGTAGCGGGCCACGAAGTACCCGCACATGTCGATGCAGTGGTCGGCGTGCAGATGGCTGAGGAAGATCGCGTCGAGGTCGTACAGACCGATGTGTCGCTGCAGCTCGCCCAGGGCGCCGTTGCCCATGTCGAGGAGCAGCCGGAAGCCGTCGGCCTCGACGAGGTAGCTCGAACAGGCCGAATCCGCGGACGGGAACGACCCGGAGCAGCCGACGACGGTGAGCTTCATGGAGCGGGGACCTCCGTGGACGGATACGGAAAGCGCGCTGAGGAGGGGGGCTGTGCGGTCTGTCGAGCGTAAGGCGCACCCGGGCCTGTCGCTCCTTCGCGGTGGCCCGTTGTGGGCGAACTCACGGGCTCTGTCACCGGTTCGGATGGATGGTGGGCCGCTGCGGCGGAGCGAGGCGCGCGCCGGTACGGTCTTGAGGTATGGACACGTCGTGGTGGCCCGCGCTGGTCGCGGTCGTGGTGATCGCGTTGGTCGTTGCGCTCGCCGACGGATGGAGGCGTTCCGTACGCCGTCCCTCGCGTCGGCCCTCGGGCAGGACGCGGCCGCCCGCCCGTCCGCCGCGGAAGGCTCCGCCTCGGAAGGGGCAGGGGCCGAGGCCGGGGGAGATCTGGTGGGCGGACGTGCCGTTCGAGGACGGTCCCGGTTCGAAGGACCGGCCGTGTCTGGTGCTGTCGCTGCGCGGGGACAGCGCGCTGGTCGCCAAGATCACCAGCAAGTACCACGACGAGCGGCCCGGGGTGATCGCGCTGCCGCCGGGGGCGGTGGGCGACGCGCAGGGAAGGCCGAGCTTCCTGGAGACGGACGAGCTGAGGGAGGTGCCGGTGAGGGACTTCCGCAGGAGAGCGGGAACGGCGGACCCGGTCGTGTGGGACCGGGTCCGCCATCTCGCGCGTTAGTGGGTACGGGGGCAGGTGGGCCGGGTTCGGGGCCTGCGCCCCCGCCAGGGGCTGGGAGGCCGGTTCGGGGCCCGCGCCCCCGCTGGGGGCCACGCCCGGAGCCGGCCGCCCCGGGGGGCTACGCCCAGAGCTGGCCCTGGACCGCGGCGATCGCCTCTTCCGTCGTCGCCGCCGTGTAGAGGCCTGTCGACAGGTACTTCCAGCCGCCGTCGGCGACGACGAAGGCGATGTCCGCGCTCTCGCCGGCCTTGACCGCCTTGTTGCCCATGCCGATGGCCGCGTGCAGGGCCGCGCCGGTGGAGACGCCCGCGAAGATGCCCTCCTGCTGGAGGAGTTCGCGGGTGCGGGTGACGGCGTCGGCGGAGCCCACGGAGAAGCGGGTGGTGAGGACGGAGGCGTCGTACAGCTCGGGGACGAAGCCCTCGTCGAGGTTCCTGAGGCCGTAGACGAGGTCGTCGTAGCGCGGCTCGGCGGCGACGATCTTGACGTCGGGCTTGTGTTCGCGCAGGTAGCGGCCGACGCCCATCAGCGTTCCCGTCGTGCCGAGGCCGGCGACGAAGTGGGTGATCGAGGGCAGGTCGGCGAGGATCTCGGGGCCGGTGGTGGCGTAGTGGGCGCCCGCGTTGTGCGGGTTCCCGTACTGGTAGAGCATCACCCAGGACGGGTTCTCGGCTGCGAGTTCCTTGGCGACCCGCACCGCCGTGTTGGATCCGCCCGCCGCGGGGGACGAGATGATCTCCGCACCCCACATGGCGAGCAGCTGGCGCCGCTCCTCGCTGGTGTTCTCGGGCATGACGCAGACGATGCGGTAGCCCTTGAGCTTGGCGGCCATGGCGAGGGAGATGCCGGTGTTGCCGCTGGTCGGCTCCAGGATGGTGCAGCCGGGGGTGAGGCGGCCGTCCTTCTCGGCCTGCTCGATCATGTGGAGCGCGGGGCGGTCCTTGACCGAGCCGGTCGGGTTGCGGTCCTCCAGCTTCGCCCAGATGCGGACGTCGTCCGAGGGCGAGAGCCGGGGGAGGCGGACCAGCGGCGTGTTGCCGACGGCGGCCAGCGAGGAGTCGTAGCGCATGTGGATCAGACCATGCCACCGGCGACGGCCGGCAGGATCGTGACGTTGTCGCCGTCGGTGAGCTTGGTGTCGATGCCGTCGAGGAAGCGGACGTCCTCGTCGTTGAGGTAGACGTTGACGAAGCGGCGGAGCTTGCCGCCGTCGATGATGCGGGCCTCGATCCCGGTGTGGCGGGACTCCAGGTCGGCGAAGAGCTCGGCGAGGGTCCCGCCGCTGCCCTCGACGGCCTTCTGGCCGTCGGTGTAGGTGCGGAGGATGGTCGGGATGCGGACCTCGATGGCCATGGCGTGGGCTCCTGTCGGAAGTGGCGTGATGGGCGCGCTGCTGGGGCCCCCGCGCGGAGGGGGGTCGTGCGGGGGTGCGCTCGGCCGGTCGCTCAGAGCGCAGCGCGGCGCGGACACATCGCGCTGGCGAGGCGGCACAGGTCGACGTGCAGGCGGCCTACGAGCATGACTGTGCTCGGAGTCTCTTCGCTCACGTCGTGGGAAACCATGGGCTCATCGTATCGATTCCCGGTCCGGGTTTCGGAATGTGATCTCACATGATGGATGGTTCCTGCCCGCCTGTCGGACCGTGCAGGTAGACGACGGTCGGGCTGCCGTTCCTGGGATGCGGGATGACCTCGGCGTCCACTCCGTAGACGGCGGCGAGCAGGGCGGGGGTGAGGACCTCGGCGGGGGTGCCGCCGGTGACGACCCGGCCGCGTTCCAGGACGTAGAGCCGGTCGCAGTACGCCCCCGCCAGGTTGAGGTCGTGGAGGGCGAGGAGGTTGGTGGTGCCCAGGGTGCGGACGAGGGCGAGGACGTCCAGCTGATGGCGGATGTCCAGGTGGTTGGTGGGTTCGTCGAGGACGAGGAGCGCGGGGTCCTGGACGAGGGCGCGGGCGACCAGGGCGCGTTGGCGTTCACCGCCGGAGAGGGTGGGGTACGGGCGGTCGGCGAGGTCCGTGAGGCCGACGCGGGCGAGGGCGGCCCCGGTGCGCTCCCGGTCGGCGCCCGTGTCGCCCTCCCAGAACCGTTTGTGCGGGGAACGGCCGAGGGTGACCAGTTCGCGGACGGTCAGCTCGAATTCGGCGGCGCTGTCCTGGGGGACGGTGGCGACCCTGCGGGCGCGGGCCTTGGGGCCGAGGGCGTGGAGGTCGTCGCCGTCGAGGGTGGCGTGTCCTGCGGTGGGGACGAGGGTGCCGTAGACGCAGCGCAGGAGGGTGGTCTTGCCGCTGCCGTTGGGGCCGATGAGACCGACGGTCTCGCCGGGGCGGACGGTGAGGTCGACGGTGTGGAGGCGGTCGCCGTACGACAGTCCGTGCAGGCGCAGTTCGGTCACAGGGCTGGTCCTTCGGGGCGGCGGCGCAGCAGCCAGAGGAAGAACGGGCCGCCGGTGAGCGCGGTCAGCACCCCGACGGGGATGTCCTGGGGTGCGGCGACGGTCCGGGCGGCGAGGTCGGCGAGGACCAGGGCGAGCGCCCCGCCGAGCGCGGCGACCGGGAGGAGCCGGCGGTGCGGGGCGCCGACGGCGAGCCGGGCGGCGTGCGGGGCCATGAGGCCGACGAAGCCGACGGCTCCGCTGGCCGCGACCATGACGGCGGTGACGAGGGAGGCGAGGACGAAGACGGCGGCGCGGAAGCGGGCGGTGTCCAGGCCGAGGACGGTGGCGCCCTCCTCTCCGGCGAGGAGCAGGTCGAGGGGGCGGGCGAGGGCGAGGAGGACGCCGGTGCCGAGGACGAGGACGGTGGCGGGCAGGGCGAGGGTGTCCCAGCGGGCGCTGCCGAGGCCGCCGAGGGACCAGTACATGGCCTCCTGGAACTGTTCGGGGCGTCCGGCGAGCACCAGGAGGAGGGTGGCGAGGGCGGAGAGGATGTACGAGACGGCGACCCCGGCGAGGACGAGCCGGGCGCCGGTCATGGTGCCGCCGCGCCGCGCGAGCCCGTAGACGAGGACGAGGGCGAGGAGCGCGCCGGCGAAGGCCCCGGCGGGCAGGGCGACGGTGGTGGTGACGCCGCCGAGCAGGCCGATGCCGCCGCCCGCGACGAGCACGAGGACGGCTCCGGCGGAGGCGCCGGAGGAGATGCCGAGGAGGAAGGGGTCGGCGAGCCGGTTGCGGACGAGGGCCTGGAGGACGGCGCCGACCACGGCGAGCCCGGCGCCGACGACGACGCCGAGCAGGACCCGGGGCAGCCGGACGTCGAGGACGATCGTCCGGTACGGGGAGGGTCCGGCCCGCCCGGTGAGGGCGTCGAGCACCTGACCGGGCGGGACCCGTACGGAGCCGAGGGCGAGCGAGGCGGTCACGGCGACGGCCAGGGCGAAGAGGAGTCCGGCGACGACGGCCGCGTACCGCAGTGGCCCGCCACCCGCCCGCACCGGCGGGCCCGAGCGCCCGGCACCGGCCCGCCCGGCCCGGCGGGGCGCGCCGGACCGGGCGGACCGGACGCTCTCGGGGGCAGGGCCGCCCGGCGATCCGGGGCGCGGCGGGGCCCCCGGCGGGGCGGGCGGCTCTCCCGGCGCGCCCGCGGCGCGGGTCCCCGCGGTCATCGCGCCGGGTGGAGCTGGGCGGCCAGTTTGTCGACCGCGGCGGGGACGCGGACGCCGAGGACGGTGTCGGACAGGGGCAGGACGGCGAACCGGCGGTTCCGGATCGCGGGGACGTCCTGGAGGGCGGGGTCGTCGAGGAGCCGCTTCTTCTTCTGTTCGACGGTGGTGGAGCCGTAGTCGTAGATGACGACGACCTCGGGCGCACGGGCGACGACCTGTTCCCAGGTGGCGTCGCCGAAGGGCTTGCCGAGGTCGGCGAAGACGTTGCGGCCGCCGGCGCGGGTGATGAGCTCGTTGCCGATGCCCTTGCCGCCCGCGGTGAACGCGGTCCTGTCGCCGCTGTCGTACACGAAGACGGAGACGGGCTCGACTCCCCGCAGGCGCTTCCCGGTGGCGGTGACGGTGTCGCGCGCCTGCCGGGTCCAGGTCTCGGCCCGGTCGGGGACGCCGAAGGTACGGCCGATCTCGCGGACCTCGCGGTAGAGGTCGTCGACGGAGGGCGTACCGGTCGGGCAGTACTCGCCGTTGAGGCGGGTGTCGATGCCCGCGCGCTTCAGGTCGTCGCGGCTCCGGCCGTCCTTGGCGCTGAAGGCGGAGGTGTAGCCGCCGTACACGAAGTCGGGGTTCACGGAGAGCAGGGCCTCCTTGGAGGGGTACTCCTTCGCGAGGACCGGGACGGTGGCGTAGGCCTTCTCGTAGGCGGGGAGGACCGTGTCGTCGAGGTAGGCGGTGCCGACGAGCGACTTCTCCAGGCCGAGGGCGAGCATGATCTCGGTGACGTGCTGGTTCATGGTGACCGCGCGCTTCGGCGGGGCCTGGTACGTCGTCTTCACCCCGCAGTTGGTGACGGTGTAGGGGAATCCGGGTGCGGTCTTCGCCGCGGGGGCCTGTTCCCCGGGGGCCGCGCAGCCGGCGAGCAGGGACACGAGGGCGGCGGCGGGCAGCAGGGCGCGGCGGGGCCAGGTCATGACGGGATGCCTCCTCCGGGGATTTCCACGTCCCCAGTCGGTGGTGAGAGGCGGCAGGTCAGTTCCTGGCTCCCAGCGCCCGGGGGCGCTGGTCACAGTGGCGGGACCGTGCCGGATTCACACCGGCTTCCTGGGTCCTGCCGCCCGTTGGTCCCGGTCAGTGTCTCATTCGGGCCAGCCGGAGTCCTCGATGGTGGTCACGAAGTCGCAAGGGACGAAGCCTGGTTCGAAGTGGCGCAGGACGTCGGCCTTCACGTTGCCGAAGGTGGTGCCGGGCTTGGGGGCGATGCCCTCGGTGAACGCTGCGAGGATGCGCTTCTTGAAGTCGGGGCGGGGGTGCGCGGCGACGATCGCGGCGCGGTCCTCGGGGGTGACGGCGGTGGGGTCGTCGTAGCCGATGCCGAGGACGTCGTACTCGACGCCGGCGGTGACGAGCGCGACCTCGGGTTCCATGAACTCGGGGATGCCGGGGGTGGTGTGGAGGGCTATGGCGGTCCAGACCCGGCGGACGGCGTCCTCGTCGGCGCCCTGGGCGCGGAGGAAGGCGGCGGCCTCCTCGGCGCCGTCGACCTCGAAGCGGCGGCCGCTGCCGCGGTGCCGCTCCCCCAGGCCGAGGTCGTGGAACATGGCGCCGACGTAGAGGAGTTCGGGGTCGAAGGCGAGGCCCCGGGCACGGCCCCGGAGGGCGCCGAAGAGGTAGACGCGCCGGGAGTGGTCGTAGATCAGGTCGCTCGTCGTGTCGCGGACGAGTTCGGTGGCGGCGGTGGCGAGCCTGCTGTCGGGGATCAGGGCGAGGGCGTTCGTCGCGGGTGCGTTCATGGGGCAAGCCTGGCCGTGGGGGCCGTGGGCCCGCCATGTCCTCACGGACGGGCATCCCACAGAATCGGACGCATGACAGTGCACTCGGTGGTGGTGTTCGCCTTCGACGGTGTCCGGTTGCTCGACGTGTCCGCCCCGCTGGAGGTGTTCGCGACGGCGGGGGCGGCCTACGGGGTACGGGTGTGCACGCCCGACGGGCGGGACGTCCGCACCTCGACGGGGCTGCGGATCGGGGCCGACTGCGCGCCGGACGCGGTGACGGCCGTGGACACGCTGGTCGTGCCGGGTGCGGTGGACGTGGCGCGATGCGTGGCGGCGGCGCCGGCGGTCTCGGGGCTAGCGGCACGCTCGCGGCGGGTGGCGTCCGTGTGCACGGGGGCGTTCGCGCTGGCGGCGGCGGGGCTGCTGGACGGGCGGCGGGCGACGACGCACTGGGAGCACGCGGCGGAGTTGGGCGGACGGTTCCCGGGGGTCGAGGTGACGGCGGACGCGATCCACGTACGGGACGGGAGGGTGTGGACCTCGGCGGGGGTGACGGCCGGGATCGATCTGTGTCTGGCCCTGGTGGAGGAGGACCGGGGGGCGGCGGCGGCGCGCGCGGTGGCGCGGGACCTGGTGGTGTTCCTCCAGCGGCCGGGCAGCCAGTCGCAGTTCTCGGTCGCCTCGCGCACTCCCCCGACCGGGCATCCGGTGGTCCGGCCGCTCCTGGACGCGGTGGCGGCGGACCCGGCGGCGGACCACAGCGCGTCGGCGCTCGCTCGGCGGGCGGGAGTCAGCGTCCGGCATCTGGCGCGGTTGTTCCGGGAGCAGGTCGGGGCGACCCCGGGGGCGTACGTGGAGCGCGTACGCGTGGAGGCGGCCCGGATGCTCCTGGAGGGCGGGGCGAGCGTGACGGGGGCGGCGGCGCGGAGCGGGCTGGGGAGCGACGAGAGCCTGCGGAGGGCGTTCGCCCGGCATTTCGGGGTGACGCCCTCCGCCTATCTGGCCCGGTTCCGTACGACGTCGGGCGCGCCCTACGCGTCGTAGGCCTCGACGACCTTGACGTCCTCCTCGGTCACGACGCCGTCGACGATGGTGAAGGAGCGGAACTGGAAGGGGCCCGCGCCGTCGCTGTCGGCGGTGGAGACGAGGACGTAGTGGGCGTGGGGCTCGTTGGCGTACGAGATGTCCGTGCGGGACGGGTAGGCCTCGGTCGCGGTGTGCGAGTGGTAGACGATGACCGGCTCCTCGTCCCGGTCGTCCATCTCGCGGTAGAGCTTGAGGAGGTCCGCGGAGTCGAACTCGTAGAACGTGGGCGAGCGGGCGGCGTTCAGCATGGGGATGAACCGCTCGGGGCGCCCGGTGCCGGCCGGGCCCGCGACGACGCCGCAGGCCTCGTCGGGGTGGTCCGCGCGGGAGTGTTCCACGATCTGGTCGTACAGGGCCCGGGTGATGGTCAGCATGCCGACAGGATAAGCAGACGGGCCGTCCCGTACCGAGGAGTGGTACGGAACGGCCCGGATGCTGGGACGGGGCGGTTCAGGAGCGCTTGACGAACGCCGCGCCCTCGGGGTTGCGGGACTTCAGGACCAGGTAGGACACACCGAGGATGAGGCCCCAGACCGGCGCGGCGTAGAGGGCGGTACGCGCACCCTCGTCGATGCCCATCATCACGATGACCATGCCGATGAAGAGGAGCGCGAACCAGCTGGTGTACGGGGCTCCCGGGGCCTTGAAGGTGGACTCGGGGAGCTGGCCGCGGTTCGCCTTGGCGCGGTAGCGGAGCTGGGAGACCAGGATCATGATCCAGGCCCACATGCCGGAGATGGTGGCGAAGGAGACGACGTACTCGAAGGCCTTGCCGGGGGCGACGTAGTTGATCCAGACGCCGACGAGCATCAGCGAGGCCGAGAAGGTCAGGCCGAGCAGCGGGGTGCCGCTCTTGGTGAGGCGGGTGAAGACCTTCGGGCCCTGGCCGTTGAGCGCGAGGTCGCGCAGCATGCGGCCGGTGGAGTACATGCCCGAGTTGCAGGAGGAGAGGGCCGCCGTCAGCACCACGAAGTTGACGATGGCGGCGCCGACGCCGAGGCCCATCTTCTCGAAGGCGGCGACGAACGGGGAGACGCCCGGCTGGAACTCGGTCCACGGGACGACCGACAGGATCATGATGAGCGCGCCGACGTAGAAGACGGCGATGCGCCACGGCACGGTGTTGATGGCCTTGGGCAGGACGGTCTTCGGGTCCTTGGA
This sequence comes from Streptomyces sp. NPDC058671, assembly GCF_042716475.1. Taxonomy (NCBI): domain Bacteria; kingdom Bacillati; phylum Actinomycetota; class Actinomycetes; order Kitasatosporales; family Streptomycetaceae; genus Streptomyces; species Streptomyces sp. NPDC058671. The sequence goes on from NZ_JBHXSA010000008.1 coordinate 174,819, forward strand.
CTCGCCCGCGGTGACGCCGACGAGCTCGACGGCGAGGAAGGCGAACATCACGATCTGCAGGGTCATCAGCGTGCTGCCGACGCCGTTCGGGAAGAAGCCGCCCTGGTTCCACAGGTGCGCGACGGTGGCGGTGTCACCGGCGTCGGAGAAGCCGACGGTGAGGATGCCGGCGCAGATCAGGATCATGCCGATGATGGCGGTGACCTTGACCATGGAGAACCAGAACTCCAGCTCACCGAAGAGCTTCACGGAGATCAGGTTGGCGCCGTAGAGGATGACCGTGAAGACCAGTGCGGAGATCCACTGCGGGATGTTCCACCAGTACGTCATGTAGGTGGCCGCGGCGGTGACCTCGGTGATGCCGGTGACGACCCAGAAGAGCCAGTACGTCCAGCCGGTCACGAAGCCCCAGAACGGGCCGACGAACTCGCGTGCGTACTCCGCGAAGGAGCCGGACACGGGGCGGTACATGAGCAGCTCGCCCAGGGCCCGCATGATGAAGAAGATGACCAGGCCCGCGATGGCGTACGCGAGGATGAGGCTGGGGCCCGCCTTGGCGATGGCCTTGCCGGCGCCGAGGAAGAGGCCGGTGCCGATGGCACCGCCGATCGCGATCATCTGGATCTGCCGGGCGCCGAGGCCTCGCTGGTAGCCCTCGCCGCCCTCCACGGCCCCGTCGGTGCCGTCGTGCTGCTTGTCGACCTGCACAGAGGTCATGGTGATGCGCCTTTCTCCATGCTGATCCGCGCGACTGCGAGTGCGTCTGCCGCGGATCAGATCCTGATCCCCCCGGATGTGGATGGAGTGCCACCGGCGGTCAGCCGGTCGGAGCGCCCTCGGGAACAGGGGTGGCGTCCCCGAGCGGTCGTGAAGATCTATCACGGGGCGGGACGTGATCGAGGGAGTCGCACGTGGCGCACGCCACGAAAAACGGCGGGCGAAAGGTACTCAACATGGCAAAGCGGACGCTCTGATAACGCATTCGTTATCCGGATTTGAGCGTCCGCTGAGCGAACACGGGGTGACTTCCGGTGTCGCCGCCGGACTCGCGTTACGACATCAGCGTCTCGATGAGGGACTCCTGGAGCGCCCCCAGCCAGAGGTACGCCATCACCATCGGCTTGCGCGGGTCGGAGTCCGGCAGGCGGTAGAGCTGCTCGCTCTCGTCGTCGTCGGTCACCTCGAGCCGCGTCCCGATGGTCAGCCGGAGGTCGTTGAGCGCCCCGAGCCAGGCCCGCGCCTCGTCCGCGCTCAGCTTCAGGACCGCACCGCCCTCACCGGCCGCGTCGGCGGACAGCGCGTCGAGGGCGCGCACCACGACGAGGGCGTCCTCGCGCTTGCGGGCGCGCAGGTCGTTCTCCGTGTAGCGGCGGAAGTCGGACGCCGCCGCCCGCAGCTCCTCGCTGTCGTTCCCGTACGCGTCGGGGAAGAGGCGCTTGAGCGCGGGGTCGGACGGCGGCTTGCTGGGGCCCTCGGCGAAGAGCGCGGCCAGCGGGTCCTCGTCCTTGGCCGGCTCGTCGCCCGGTCCGATCAGCTCCATGAGCTGGACGGCGAGGGAGCGGAGGATGGAGATCTCGACGTCGTCGAGGGCGACGGCCGCGCCGCCGCCGGGCAGGGTCTCGAAGTGGCCGGACATCAGAAGCGGTCCTGGGAGAGCGTCGCCCACAGGCCGTAGCCGTGCATGGCCTGCACGTCGCGCTCCATCTCCTCGCGGGTGCCGCTGGACACCACCGCGCGGCCCTTGTGGTGCACGTCGAGCATCAGCTTGTGCGCCTTGTCCTTGGAGTAACCGAAGTACGACTGGAAGACGTAGGTCACGTAGCTCATCAGGTTGACCGGATCGTTGTGCACGAGGGTCACCCAGGGCACATCCGGCTCGACGACGGCGGAGACCTCCTCGGCCGATTCCGTACGTTCGATCTCAATAGGCGCGACGCTCACTCACCCCATGCTGCCACCCCGGGGGGCCCGTCGCACAAACGGGTCGGGCCGCCCGCACACGGACGGCCTAGAAATCGTCACTCTGACGATTTCTGCGCTAGCATCGCTGACATGAACGCTGCGGACCTTGGGCTGCCGGTGGACGTGCCGTCGACCGCGCTCTTCACCGACCAGTACGAGCTGACCATGCTCCAGGCGGCCCTCGCCGCCGGCACCGCCGACCGGCGCTCCGTCTTCGAGGTCTTCACCCGGCGGCTGCCCGAGGGGCGGCGCTACGGCGTCCTCGCGGGCGTCGGCCGGGTCCTGGACGCCGTCGAGAACTTCCGCTTCGACCCCGCCGTCCTCGGCTTCCTGCGCGAACACGGCATCGTCGACGAGCCGACCCTGGAGTGGCTGGCCCGCTACCGCTTCTCCGGTGACATCTGGGGCTACCCCGAGGGCGAGGTGTACTTCCCCGGCTCGCCCCTGCTGCGCGTCGAGGGCTCCTTCGCGGAGTGCGTGCTCCTGGAGACCGTGATCCTCTCGATCCTCAACCACGACTCGGCCATCGCCGCCGCCGCCTCCCGCATGTCGGCCGCCGCCGGCGGGCGCCGCCTGATCGAGATGGGCGCCCGGCGCACCCACGAGCTGGCGGCCGTCGCCGCCTCCCGCGCCGCGTACGTCGGCGGCTTCGACTCGACCTCGGACCTCGCGGCGGGCTTCCGCTACGGCATCCCCACCGTCGGCACCTCCGCCCACGCCTTCACCCTCCTCCACGACAGCGAGCGGGACGCCTTCCAGGCGCAGGTCGACAGCCTCGGGCGCGGTACGAGCCTGCTCGTCGACACCTACGACGTGACCGAGGCCGTCCGGACCGCCGTGGAGGTGGCGGGCCCCGGGCTGGGGGCCGTCCGGATCGACTCGGGCGACCTGCTGCTCGTCGCGCACCGGGTGCGGGCGCAGCTCGACGAGCTGGGGGCGCGGGACACGAGGATCGTCGTCACCTCGGACCTCGACGAGTACGCCATCGCCTCACTGGCGGCGGCCCCGGTCGACGCGTACGGGGTGGGCACCCAGCTGGTGACCGGCAGCGGTCACCCGACCTGCTCCATGGTCTACAAGCTGGTGGCGCGGGCCGCGTCGGCCGACCTGAAGGCGCCCCTCGTGCCCGTCGCCAAGAAGTCCCTGGGCGGCAAGGCCTCGGTCGGCGGCCGCAAGTGGGCGGCGCGGCGGCCCGACGCGTACGGGGTCGCCGAGGCGGAGGTCGTCGGCACGGGTCCGGTGCCGCCGGAGCTCGCGGACCACCAGCTCCTGGTCGAGCTGGTCAAGGGCGGCGACGTGGTGGCCAGGGAGCCGCTGGAGGCCGCCAGGTCCCGGCACATCGCGGCCCGCGCGGGGCTGCCGATGTCGGCGATGCAGCTCTCCCGGGGCGAGCCGGTGCTCCCGACGGAGTACGTGTGACGCCGACGGAGTACGTGTAGGAAGCCCCGACCGGAGGATCGGGACGCCCCCTCCCGGTGGGAGGGGGAAGTCTCTAGGCTCGAAGCCACCCCTCCCCGACCCGCTAAGGACACCCGCCATGCACCGCGCATTGATCGTTGTGGACGTTCAGAACGACTTCTGCGAGGGCGGCAGCCTCGCGGTGACCGGCGGCGCGGACGTCGCCGCCGCCATCACGGACCTGGTCGGCCAGACGGCGGGCACCTCCTACCGGCACGTGGTCGCCACCCGCGACCACCACGTCGACCCGGGCGCGCACTTCGCCGCCGCGGGCGAGGAGCCGGACTACGTCACGTCCTGGCCGGTGCACTGCGTGGCCGGTACGGAGGGGGTCGGCTTCCACCCGAACTTCGCGCCGGCCGTCGCCAGCGGGGCGATCGACGCGGTCTTCGACAAGGGCGCGTACGACGCGGCCTACAGCGGCTTCGAGGGGCGCGACGAGAACGGGCGGACGCTCGCCCAGTGGCTGCGCGAGCGGGACGTCACCGAGGTCGACGTGGTGGGCATCGCGACCGACCACTGCGTCCGGGCGACGGCCCTGGACGCGGCCCGTGAGGGCTTCCGGACCCATGTGCTGCTCGACCTGACGGCCGGTGTCGCGAAGGAGACGACGGACCGGGCCCTGGAGGAGTTGCGGACGGCGGGCGTGGAGCTGACCGGCAAGCCCGTGGTGCCCCAGGGGCTCTAGGCCACGGATTCCCTCGGGAGGGACCGTACGGGGTGCCAGAGCTCCTGGGCGGCGCCGGGGGTGGATCTCCACAGCAGGCCGTCCGGGTGGTGCAGGACGGCCGTGACCTCGTCCGGCGTGGGGGGCTCGCTGTTGCCGCGGAGGTAGACCGCCCGCAGTCCCAGGTTCCGCAGCCGGGTCAGGGCGCGGGCGCGGTTCGGGGCGTGCACCAGGAAGCGGACGGTGACGCCGTCGCGGGCCGGGCTCGGCAGGCCTATCGCGACGACCACGCTGCCTCCGGGCAACTTGCAGAACCCTCCGCCGGGCATGCGGAACCACTCCCCCGTGGATCGACTGTCAATAAGAAAAGCGTCAGACGCACCTAAACACGATCGGCCGCCGCCCGCTAGTGGGGCGACGGCCGATCATGCTTTGACCTGCGGTTTTACCGGTTACTTGGTGGAGGGGCCCACGCGGACCGTGATCGTCTGGCCGTTCGACGGCTCCTTGACGACCTGGATCTTGGTGTTGGTGTCAGTTACCTGGACACCGGCGCGCTTGGTCTCCGGGAACCAGTAGGTGCCCTTCCGGTCGTCGAAGACCGGGTTGCCGCGCTGCGAGTTCACCCACGTCGGGACGTCCGCCTTGTGGAGCAGGAGGGAGTCCGTGCGGTAGGTGCCGAAGGTGGAGTCGTACGCCTGGACGCGGTTGCGCATCAGGGTGCCGTCCTTCCACTTCAGCGGGGTCGGGTGGGCGTCGACCGGAAGGATCAGACCCTGGCCCGGGTGGACCGCGGTGTTGTTGTCCTTCTGGGAGAGGTCCCACTTCCAGATGAGCAGACCGTTCTGGTACGGGTAGTGCTCGACCCAGCTGGACTTCTCACCGGCGAACCCGAAGTTGTACGGGCCGACCTTGAGGGTCGCGTCGTACGAGACGTACTGGCGGTTCTCCGCGATGTAGTACTGCTCGTACTCCTTGGTGAAGCCCTTGCCGACCCGCGAGAAGCCCTTCGCGGTCCAGCCGTTGTCACCGTTCTCGGCGTTGTCCGCGAAGACGGTGGCACCGTCGGCGGTCAGGGTGATGGCGTCGGCCGTGAAGCCCTTGCCGCCCGCGCCGCCGTCCGTCTGGTAGCGGAAGCGGAGGTCGAACTTCTTGCCCGCGTAGGCGTCGAGCCCGTAGACGAGCTTCTTGTGGGTGCCGGAGACGTCGGTCAGCGCCGGGGCGCCGCTGGCGTCGCGCGGGAGCGGCTTGCCGTCGGCGGTGCCGTCGAGGGCCGTCCAGCTGGCGCCACCGTCGGTCGACACCTCGGTGTAGAGGTAGTCGTAGTCGAGCTCGATGTCGTACCAGCCCTGGAGCTCCAGGGAGGCCGACGTCTTGCCCGTCAGGTCGACGGAGCGGGTCAGGGTGTTCTTGAGGTCGTCACCCATGTTGCTCCACCACTGCGACGCACCCTCGGCGGGCGCGACGACATCGGTGGTGACGGCCTTCTTCGGCAGCTCGACGATGAGCGCCTGCGGGTTCTTGGTGTTGTACTCGGCCACACCCAGCTTGTGCGTGGAGTTCCACGCACGGGCCTCGTCGGCCACCTTGGTGTAGTTGAGCCAGCCCAGCTGGAGCTTGTCCCAGGCGTTCATGTCGCCGGGCAGGTCGCCGATGGCGTCCTTGCCGCGGCCGAGCCAGGAACCGGACGACATCAGCGACCAGAAGCCGGTCGAGTTCTCGGCGCCGGAAAGGCCCGAGGTGTCGTACAGGTCCGGCAGGCCGAGGTCGTGGCCGTACTCGTGCGCGAAGACGCCGAGGCCGCCGTTCTCGGGCTGCATCGTGTAGTCGCCGACCCAGATGCCCGAGTCGCCGATCTGCGTACCGCCGGCCTTGTTGTGCGCCGGGCCGGTCTTGCCGGCGTTGGTGCCGTACGCGTACCAGCGGTGGGCCCACAGGGCGTCGCCGCCCTGGGCGCCGCCGCCCGCCGACTCGTCCTCGCCCGCGTGGACGATCTGGAAGTGGTCGATGTAGCCGTCGGACTCGTTGAAGTTGCCGTCGGCGTCGAAGTCGTACCGGTCCCAGAGGTCGTACTGGGCCATGTCGGCCTGGATCTGGGCGTCGGTGCGGCCCTTGGCCTTCTGGTCGGCGACGAAGGCGGTGACGCCGTCGCGGACCGCGTCCCAGACGTTGGCGCAGTTGCTGCTGCCGCAGTAGTTCGAGCCGTAACGGGCCTCGTTGTACTCGACCTTGACCCAGTCGGAGACGCCGCCCTCGACCGAGTAACGGCCGGACGAGGTCTTCTCGTAGTAGGTCTTCAGCGACTCCTTGGGCTGTCCCTTGGCGTCCTTGCCGGTGCCGAAGTACAGGTCCTGGAAGTGCTGCTGGTTGTAGTCCGCCTGCCAGGCCGTGGAGTTGTCCTTGGTGCGGTCCGGCTTGGCTATCTGGTTGTGCAGCGGGCCGGGCGTGCCGCCGAACTTCGGCTTCAGCTCGTCCGTGTCGTCGTCGGCGCGGTTCACCAGGGTGGTGGTGTCCACCTTGTCGCCGAACTCGACGAGGATCGTGAAGATCTTGTCGGTCTTCTCGCGGCCGAGCTCGACGTACTTCTTGCTGTCGAGCTTCACGACCTGCGAGCCGCCACGGCGCTCGACCTTGGCCTCGCCGCTCAGCACCTGCTCCAGGGCAGCCTTGCGCTGCTGCTCCTGCTGCTTGCTGAACGGACCGTCGAGGTCGTGGTCGACAGCCGTCTTGTCGGCTCCGTGCCCGTGTCCGTGCCCGTCACCGGCGCCGGGCGCCGGGTCGTGACGGACGTCGGCCGGTGTCACGCTGCCGTGATTGTCGGCCCAGGCGGTGGTGAAGGTCGAGGCGGTGGCGGCGGTAGCCGCGAGCGCCACGACGACTGCGGACGTTCTGATCGCCCGTCGTCTGTTGGTCACTTGATGTAGTCCTCCCCGGCGCCCGCGCTCTCGGACCGAAGGTGGGGTGTCCGTCCGGCGGGGTCGCGCGTCACAAGTGACGACATTCGACCGGAGGGAGACAAGAAAAGACAGATCTTGACTTGCACATACCAACTGCACTATGTGGGAGCGGAATTCCGATTATCGGACGAAAGAACGGCGCACACGCGGCGACAGATGGGACATTCGTGCCCCCGTGCGCCCCCCGTGCGACAGCACCGTGGGTAAGCTCACGCTTACCCGGCATCCGCCCCGGGCATCGAGCCTCGTAGAGTCGACCCGATGTCCGGAGGGACGGTATCCGTCATGCAGCGTCCGAACGCCGCGCAGCTCGCCTACGGTTCGGCCACCGTCGTGCTCGCGACCGTCGCCCTCCTGCTGCTGACCGGTACGACGACCACACTGGGCATCACGGTGATCAGCCTCGCCGGCCTGCTGCTCGGACTGCTCGTGACGGTGACGATGCCGGTGCGGACGACGGGCGTCAAGGTCACGGGAAGGGTTCCGGCGCCCCCGGGGAACGAAGAGGCCCGGATACCGACCGCACCCGTGGGCGCGGGGGCCGATACCCGGACCGGTTCGTGATCCCTCGTCCGTGAGGGCTCAGCGCGGTACGGAGACCACCACCGTCTTCGCCGCCTTGTCGTGCAGACCCTGCTTGTAGGGCTTGTCGACCAGGATCAGGATCAGGATCAGCAGCGGCCACAGGCAGGCGCAGCAGATCAGCGCGGGCAGCCACAGGACGACCGCGCGCAGCAGCGACTGGCTCATCGGGGGCGTCGAGCCGTCGTTGAGCATCGCGACCCGCAGCTTCATCAGCTTCTTGCCGATGGTCTGGCCGTTCCTCGCCGTCATCACGGTGTCGTAGGCGACGTACGCGACGATCGTGATGAGCTGGAATGCCAGCTGGCTGCCACCGTTCAGGCTGTTGACGGTGTCGCCGAAGTCGTTGCCGTTCTCGGTCGCCCGACTGTAGATGTCGAACGGGATGCCGATGATCGCCAGCGGGATCGCGATGATCAGCCAGTCGATGATCCTGGCGACGATGCGCTTGCCGGACTCGGCGAGCGGCGGCATCCCGGAGAGCGGATCCGTCCCGCCGTACCCGGCGCCGTACCCGCCTCCGTACGGGGGCGGGGGCGGCGGACCCTTGTCGTACGGGGAGCCGCCCGACGAGCCGTAGGGATCACCGCCCGAAGGGCCGTAGGGGCTCCCGTCCGAGGGGCCGTAGGGGCTCCCCGGCGGGGGGCCTCCCGGGGGCGGCTGGCCACCGGACGGGGGCGGCGGGGGCTCGTGGGGCCTCTTGAGGAACGGGTCCTCCTCGGGCGGCTGGCCGGGCGGCGGCTGATCGTTGCTCATGGGGGCAGTGCATCCCGGGCACGGCGCCCCCGCAAGGAATCGCCGCCCGTTCGGGGGACCCGGGCGTCCCGGGGCTCAGCGCGCCACGAAGGTGCGGGCCGCCTTGTCGTGCCAGCACTGGCGCCAGGGACGGTCGAAGAGGCACCACAGGACGTTGAGGACCCCGATGACCAACAGGCCCAGGACGCTGTAGACGAGCCAGCGGCGCAGGGACGCCCCGAACCGCGGCGGCTGGTGCGCCTCGATGTCCCGCACCTCGATCCCGCACAGCTTCTTGCCGAGGGTGCGGCCCCACCTGGCGGTGGGCAGAGCCTCGTACAGGACACCGATGACGAACAGGGAGGCCAGCGCGATGCCGAACTGGACGGAGGTGGTCCCGTCGAGCAGCCACACCTGGACGGTGACGCCGGACTGCCGGGCCGCCTCGATCTTGCTCTCGATGTGGTCGAGGGCGGCGGTCACGAACGGGAAGGACGCGCCGCCGACCAGCGCGCCCAGGACCACCGTGTCGATCAGCCGGGCGAACAGCCGCCTGCCGAGCCCGGCGGGACGCGCCGAGGCCTGCTCGCGGGCCGCCCGCACGAACAGGTCGTCGACGGGTGGCTTCCAGGGGACGACGGGCTGCTGCTCCTGAGGCTGGACCGGCTGCTGGGGCGCGACGGGCTGCTGTGCCTGCTGTGCCTGCTGTGCCCAGGAGGGTGCGGCGGGGGCGGGGGCCTGCGCGTGCTGTACGGGGGTGGGCGGCTGCGGCTGTACGGGGGCGGGCGCGGGGACGGGGGCGGTCGCCACGGGCTCGGGAGCGGGCTGCGGCTGCTGACGGGGCGTGGGCTGCCGGCGGGGGCGGGGATCGGGTGTCGGGGCGGGTGCGGGTGTCGGGGCGGGTGCGGGGATCCGTGTGATCGGCATCCCGCCGAGTCGCGCGGCTCCCCCGGTCGCCCCGGGGTCGGCCGCCCGTTCCGCGGCGGCCGGCTCCTCGGCGGGTTCACTCGCACCGGCGACCGGCCAGTCCGCCGGAGTCCGCGGATCGGGGGACCTGGGCGCGCCCCACGAGACCTTCTGGTCACGGTCGCCGCCGAAGCCGGTCTGGCGCGAGGTGTCCGCCTGCCAGGCGGAGGCGGGCTCCTGGGCGGCCGGCTCCTCGTCGAAGAAGACGGGCCCGGTCTCCTCCACCACCGGAACGGGCGCGGGCGCGGAGGCCTGGGCGGGGACGTGCGCGGCCGCCGGGAACGACCGCTCGGGGCGGGTCTCCCGTGCGGGCTCCGGACGGGCCTCCCGTACGGGCTCGGGCTCCGGGTGGGCGGGGGCGGGCCGGGGGCCGACCGGCGCGGGTGCCGGGCCCGAGGCCAGGAGCGGGCCGGCCGGGACCGCCGAGGCGGGCGGATGCGCCGGGACCTCGCCCTCCGAGGGCGCGGGCCGACTCGTACCCGGGACCCAGGCGCCCCCGTTCCAGTACCGGATGTACCCGGGAATGGACGGGTCCGGGTAGTACCCCGCCTGCGGTACCTCTTCGCCGCCTCCAGGAGGAGTAGCCACTGCCCCGACTCCGTTCAGTCACAACGCCTTTGATCCTCGCGGCCGCGTGCCGGGCGTGCCGCGCCCAAGGAGGACAGTAACGAAGAACGTCCCCGAGGGGACGAGGAGCCCGCGAGAAAGCCCCGCCTTCGGGCGACACGTACCGGAATCGGTCACTCATGGTGATGTTCGGGCCGTTGCCTCCGCCCCGGGGGGATCCCCGGAAGACCCCGGAAGGAACGCCAGGACGAACTTGCCCGGAAAAACCTTCCCGAAGTCGCGTAATGAGCCGTGGGCACCGCGCTCTCTCCTGGTGAAGGCCCGCTCGGGGCCGGTCCGCGAAAGGAAGTACGGCCATGCAGAACACCGACAACACCACGGTCGAGCGCGAGCTGGAGCTGAAGATGGTGCTCTCGCCCGAGCGCGCGGTCCCCGTGCCCGCCCGGCTCGCCTACCGCACCGACGACCCGTACGCCGTCCACATCACCTTCCACGTCGGCACGGACCACCCCGTCAACTGGACGTTCGCGCGCGAACTGCTCGTCGAGGGCGTCTTCCGGGCGTGCGGCCACGGGGACGTGCGCATCTGGCCCACCAAGGTCGACGGCCGTGGCGTCGTCCTGATGGCGCTCTCCTCCCCCGACGGCGACGCCCTGCTCGAAGCCCCGTCCCCGCAGATGTCCGCCTGGCTGGAGCGGACCCTGCACGCGGTGCCGCCGGGCACCGAGTCCGAGCGGCTCGGCATCGACGACGGTCTCGTCGAGCTCCTGGCGACCACCGTGCTGACCGACGAGCTGTGGCTGCGCGACCCGTGGCCGTCGGACGAGTCGCAGGACGGCGAGCTGTGACCCCGAAGCGGTGCTGCCCGTGACCCTGACGCCCGTACCGGGGTCGTCAGAACAGCTTTCCGGGATTGAGCAGGCCCAGCGGGTCGAACGCGGCCTTGATGCCCCGCTGGAGTTCGAGGCCGACCGGCCCCAGCTCCCGTGCCAGCCACTCCTTCTTGAGGACGCCCACACCGTGCTCGCCGGTGATGGTGCCGCCGAGCGCGAGCCCGAGCGCCATGATCTCGTCGAAGGACTCCCGGGCGCGCCGCGACTCGTCCTCGTCGGTGTGGTCGAAGCAGACCACGGGATGGGTGTTGCCGTCCCCGGCGTGCGCGCAGACGCCGATGGTGAGCCCGTACTTCTCGGCGACGGCCGCCGTGCCCGCGAGCATCTCCGCGAGCCGCGTCCTCGGCACGCACACGTCGTCGATCATCGTCGCGGACTTGATGGTCTCCAGGGCGGTGAGGGAGAGCCGGCGCGCCTGGAGGAGGAGTGCGGACTCGGCGGCGTCCGCGGCCGGGACGACCTCGGTGGCGCCCGCCGCCGCGCACAGCTCCCCGACGGCGGCCAGATCGGCTGCCGGGTCCGGGGTGTCGAACGCGCACAGGAGCAACGCCTCCGTGGTGTCGGGCAGACCCATGCGCGCCATCTTGTTGACGGCCTGGACCGTGGTGCGGTCCATGAGTTCGAGGAGCGACGGGGTGTGGCCCGCCTCCATGACCGTGCAGACGGCCGCGCAGGCGGCGTCCGCGGAGGGGAACTCGGCGGCGAGCACGAGCTGGACCGGGGGCTGCGGCCTGAGGGCGAGCACGGCCCCCACGACGATGCCGAGGCTGCCCTCCGAACCGACGAAGAGCCTGGTCAGGTCATAACCGGCGACGCCCTTGGCGGTGCGGCGGCCGGTGGTCAGGAGCCGGCCGTCGGCGAGGACGACGTCGAGACCGAGGACGTACTCGGCGGTCACCCCGTACTTCACACAGCACAGGCCGCCGGAGGCCGTGCCGATGTTCCCGCCGATGGTGCACGTCTCCCAGCTGGACGGGTCCGGCGGGTAGGAGAGGCCGTGTTCGGCGACGGCCCGTGACAGCACGGCGTTGACCACGCCCGGTTCGACGACGGCGATCCGGTCGACCGGGTTGATCTCCAGGATCCGGTCCATCCTGACCAGGGAGAGCACGATGCAGCCCTCGGAGGCGTTGGCGCCCCCGGAGAGGCCGGTACGGGCCCCCTGGGGGACGACGGGCACGCGGAGCTCGGTCGCGGTCCGCATGACGTGCTGGACCTGTTCGACGGTGCGCGGCAGCACGACGACCGCGGGGGTGCCGGCCGTGCAGAAGCTCGCCATGTCGTTCGCGTAGGAGGCGGTCACGTCCGGGTCGGTGAGCAGCGCCTCGGCGGGGAGCCCGGCGCGCAGCCGCGTCAGAAGATCGTCCATGCGTCCAGCGTGGCACCCGGGGCCAACTGTGTGAACCCGCCGGGGCGGGCGCTTCGTGTGCTCTTCGTACAGGCGCGTGCGGGCGCACAGTGAGCGCCATGAAGACGCAGAACGTGTCGAGGACGGTCCTCGCGGCCGGAGCGGGCGCGGTGCTCGCGGCGACGGCACTCCTTTACGTCCCCGAACTCCTCGGCCAGGGCCCGCCACCCCCGCCCGGCCCGGCGGAGCGGGCCACGATCGCGGCCCACGCGGGCGCGCAGGCCGCGCTGCCGGACCTGGCCGCGCTGATCACGGACCGGGAGAAGTGGCTGCGCGGGCACCCGGACGACGACGCGTCCTGGGCGGAGCTCGGAGCGGCGTACACCGAACGGGGTAGCCGGCTCGGCGACGCACGGGACTATCCGCGGGCCGAGCGGGCCCTGCGTCGCTCCCTCGCCGAACGGCCCGCAACGCGCGGCAACCTGAGCGCGCAGCTGGGCCTGGGGGCGCTCGCGGGGGCACGCGGCGACTGGAGGACGGCGAAGGAGTGGGGCGAGCGGGTACGCAAGGCGGACCCGCGGCGCTGGCCCGTGTACCCGGTCCTGATGGACGCGTACAACGGCCTCGGGGACTACCCCGCGGCCCGGAAGGCGATGGAGACCCTGGAGGGGCTCCACGCGGGCGCGGTGGTGCGCACCCGGGCGTCCGGGACCTACCGCGACCGGGGCTGGCGCGAGGACGCGGACGCGGCTGCCCTCGACGCGGCGGCGCTCGCCGAGACGGACGCGGACAAGGCGGCGGCCCTCACGCGCCTCGGGGACCTGGCGTGGGAGCGGGGCGAGCCGGACGAGGCGCTGGCACGGTACGGGGCGGCGCTGCGGCTCGTACGGGACCACGGGCCCTCGCTCGCGGGCCGGGCGAGGGCGCTGGCGGCGCTGGGCCGCACCGACGAGGCGCTGCGGGACTGGCGGGCCGCCCTCGCGAGGCTGCCGCTGCCGGAGTACCTCCTGGAGGCCGGCGAGCTGTACGAGTCGCTGGACCTGGAGGGTGACGCGCAGGCCCTGTACGAGCGGCTGCGGACCGGGACCTGGGTCCGGGGCGAGGTGCCGCTGGCGCTGCTCGACGCGGACCACGGCGACCCGGCGGCCGCGGTGACCCGGATGCGGGCGGAATGGGCGCGCGGGCACCGCTCGGTGCGGGACGCGGACGCGCTGGGCTGGGCGCTGTACCGGGCGGGGGAGCCGAAGGAGGCGCTGGAGTACGCGAGACGGGCCACGGACGAGGGACTGCGGAGCGCGCTGTTCACGTACCACCGGGGCGAGATCGAACGGGCGCTGGAGCAGCACGGGCCGGCGCGGCGCCACCTGGCGGAGGCGCTGCGGATCAACCCGTACTTCTCACCGCTGCTCGCGCGGGTGGCGACGGAGTCGCTGGCGGCGGTGGGCGAGCCACCGGACGAACTCCCGGAGGAGCTGCGGCCGGACGGGCTCCCGAAGGAGGTCGGTCCGAAACCGGCGAAGGCGACGGATGCGCCGAAGGCGGGACAGGCCTGAGGACGGCGGTCCGTGGGGCGGGCGCACGAGCCGGGCGAGGTGAACGCCCGAGGGCCCGGAGCGTGTGCTCCGGGCCCTCGGCGGCTGCGGCGGCGGGGGTTACAGGTTGCCGCGCTTCTCCTGCTCGCGCTCGATCGCCTCGAACAGGGCCTTGAAGTTGCCCTTGCCGAAGCCCATGGAGCCGTGGCGCTCGATCATCTCGAAGAACACGGTCGGACGGTCCTGGACCGGCTTCGTGAAGATCTGCAGCAGGTAGCCGTCCTCGTCGCGGTCGACGAGGATCTTCAGCTCCCGCAGGGTCTCGACGGGCACCCGGGTCTCGCCGGCCCACTCGCCGAGGGTGTCGTAGTACGAGTCGGGGGTGTCGAGGAACTGGACACCGGCGGCGCGCATGGACCGCACCGTCGCCACGATGTCGTTGGTGGCGAGGGCGATGTGCTGGACGCCCGCGCCGCCGTAGAACTCCAGGTACTCGTCGATCTGCGACTTCTTCTTCGCGATCGCCGGCTCGTTGATCGGGAACTTCACCTTGAGGGTGCCGTCCGCGACGACCTTGGACATCAGCGCCGAGTACTCGGTCGCGATGTCGTCGCCCACGAACTCCTTCATGTTCGTGAAGCCCATGACCTTGTTGTAGAAGCCGACCCAGTCGTTCATCCGGCCGAGCTCGACGTTGCCGACGCAGTGGTCGATGGCCTGGAAGGTGCGCTTGGCCGGCGGCTCGACGATGGGGTTCGCGGAGACGAAGCCCGGCAGGTAGGGGCCGGTGTAGCCGGAGCGCTCGACGAGGGTGTGGCGGGTCTTGCCGTACGTCGCGATGGCGGCGAGGACGACGACCCCGTGCTCGTCCTTGACCTCGTACGGCTCGGTGAGACCGGTGGCGCCGTGCTCGACGGCGTACGCGTACGCGGCTCGGGCGTCCGGCACCTCGATCGCCAGGTCGACGACGCCGTCGCCGTGCTCGGCGACGTGGTCGGCGAGGAAGCGGCCCCGGTCGGTGGAGACCTTGATGACGGAGGTGAACACGAAACGGGCGGCGCCGTTGGTGAGCACGTAACTGGCGGTCTCGCGGCTGCCGTTCTCCGGTCCGGAGTAGGCGACGAGCTTCATGCCGAAGGCCGTGGAGTAGTAGTGGGCGGCCTGCTTGGCGTTGCCGACGGCGAAGACGACCGCGTCCATGCCCTTCACGGGGAAGGGATCGGCCTGCCGCGCCGTGGAAGGGGTGTGATCGATGGTCTCAGTCATGGGAGCAGCGTCGCGCCGTCCGGCAAGGTGCGCAATAGTTCGCTGAGAGGCTGGTCAAGATGTACAGCGATCGGGCACCATCGGCGGGCTACTTGTACACGGTGACCATCAGGAGGCGCTCGTGGCGATCGATCATCTGGACGGCCGGCTGATCGTGCTGCTGGCACGGGAACCGCGCATCGGCGTCCTGGAGGCGTCGCGGCGCCTCGGGGTGGCGCGGGGCACGGTCCAGGCACGGCTGGACCGGCTCCAGGCGAGCGGGGTGATCCGGGGGTTCGGACCGCAGGTGGATCCGGCGGCCCTCGGCTACCCGGTGACGGCCTTCGCGACGCTGGAGATCAAACAGGGCCAGGGCGCGGACGTACGGGGCCATCTGGCGACGGTGCCGGAGGTGCTGGAGCTCCACACGACGACGGGCCACGGCGACATGCTCTGCCGGCTCGTCGCCCGCTCGAACGCCGACCTCCAACGGGTGATCGACAAGGTGGTGGCCTTCGAGGGGATCGTCCGGGCGTCGACGGCGATCGTGATGGAGAACCCGGTCCCCCTGCGGGTGATCCCGCTGGTGGAGCAGGCGGCGGGAGACGCGGGCCGAGGTCCGGCGTGAGGTCCGGCTGAGCCGGTGACCATCAGCACCGCGGCGGCACCGTCAGCAGGTCGGGACCTTCGACTCCTGGCCCTGGCCCAGGGACCGGAGGGACTCCACCGCGTCGTCGAGCGCGGTGACGGGGACGAGCCGCAGGCCCTTCGGCAGCTCGGACTCGGCCTCCGAGCACTCGGCCTTCGGTACGAGGAACACGGTCGCCCCGTCCCGCGCCGCGGCCTGGGTCTTGAGGGACACCCCGCCGACCGCGCCGACGGTGCCGTCCGCCTCGATCGTGCCCGTACCGGCGACGATCCGGCCGGCCGTGAGGTCTCCGCCGTCACCGTCGCCGGCGAGCTTGTCGACGATGCCGAGGGAGAAGAGCAGCCCGGCGCTCGGCCCGCCGATGTCGGCGAGGTGCAGGGTCACCTTCACCTCGGCGGGATCCTTCTTCAGGTACCCGAGGGCGGCGAGGGCGGCCGCGTCCTGCGACTCCTTCATCTGCCCGAGGTTGTGCCTCTCGATCTCGGCGTCGGACTTCCCCGACGGGTAGACGGAGTCGTGCGGCAGCACGGCCCGGTCGGTACGGAACCAGGCGTCGGCCACGTCCCCGAGGCCGACGTCCGTGGACGGCCCGGTCGCCACGATCGTCGTCATCCGCAACTGGCCGTCGGTGGCGCGGACGGGCGCACCGGTGATCGTGATGACCTCACGCCCCTTGTCCTTGCCGAGCACGTCGGCGGTGGAGCCGGGCTGCGCGATCGCGTACGGCAGCGGCGCGAACCCGACGACGGCGAGGAGCGCGGCGACGGGCAGGGCGCAGAGAGCGAGCGCGCGGGGGCGGGAGAGACTGGAGAGCACGGCCCCAATCTACTGGGACGCGAGGGGCGGAGGCCCCGGGGGCGACGGAGCCGCGCTCCTGTCCGGGCCCTCCTCCCCCTGGGACGGGGGCGCCCACCCACGGGAGCACGACCCCGCACCTGGCCGCCGTACGACCTAGCGCAGCGCGTCCGCGACCTCTCTCGCCGCGTCCACCACCCTCGGTCCCACGCGTTCCGGCACCGCGTCCGCGAGCATCACGACGCCGACACTGCCCTCGACGCCGGTGACGCCGACGAGGGGTGCGGCGGCGCCACTCGCGCCGGCCTCCAGTTCGCCGTGGGTGAGGGTGAAGCCGGGTTCGGTCAAACCGCCCTGCCGGGCCGCGAGGATCGCCCGGCCGGCCGCGCCACGGTCCAGCGGGTGGCGGAAACCGGCTCGGTAGGCCACGTGGTAGTCGGTCCAGGTCGGTTCGACGACCGCGACCGCGAGCGCCTCCGCCCCGTCGACCAGCGTGAGGTGGGCCGTCGCCCCTATGTCCTCGGCGAGCGAGCGCAGCGCGGGCAGCGCGGCCTCCCTCACCAGGGGGTGGACCTGGCGGCCGAGCCGCAGCACACCCAGGCCGACGCGCGCGCGTCCGCCGAGGTCGCGGCGGACGAGGGCGTGCTGTTCGAGGGTGGCGAGCAGCCGGTAGACCACGGTCCGGTTGACACCGAGTTTGTTGGACAACTCGGTGACCGTCAGGCCGTGGTCGGTGTCGGCGAGCAGTTTGAGGACTCTGAGTCCCCGGTCGAGCGTCTGGGAGGTCTCCGCGGTCACGACGCCCTCTCCTTCGAAAGTGAGTGGTGGCGGGCTCCCACGGGGTTACGACGCCGGTCCCGTCGGCGACGCACGTCAGAGGCCGCCGGCAGGAAGGGGTACACCGGCTGCGCTCCGCGGCGGCGCTGCCACGGGGCGTTTGCTTTTGAGCCGGGACAGTAGCGACCCGCTCCGCTCAGCGGAAGACCTCGTCCAGAATCCGGGCGTCGGCGGCCGGATCGAGACGGTTCGGGACCTTCGTCGGTCACCAGCGGGACTTCGGCGGACAAGATCGGCTTTGTCGTGCCCTGGTGGGGAACCGCGCGGGGGCGGCCGTGGGGGCCGGTCGGCGCTGCCGGTCCGGCCCGGCGGGGTGCCGCTACGGCCGGCGCCGGTGCGGCGGGGTGCCGCTACGGCCGGCGCCGGTGCGGCGGGACGGCCGAGGCCCGTACGAACGTCGTCGTACGGGCCTCGGCCGCTCATCAGGACTGGGCGGGCGTCACCGCATCCGGGTCGCCCACTCCTGCACCTTCTTGATGCGTTCCCGGATCTGGCCGGCGGTCGCCTCCGCGCTCGGCGGCCCGCCGCACACCCGCCGCAGCTCGGTGTGGATCACGCCGTGGGGCTTGCCGGTCTGATGGACGTACGCGCCGACCATCGTGTTGAGCTGCTTGCGCAGTTCGAGCAGTTCCTTGTGGGAAACGACGGGACGCCGCTCGGCGGGAAGCTCCAGCAGGTCCGCCTCCGTGTCCGGCTTCTTGCGGCTGTGCGCGATCTGCCGGGCCTGCCGCTTCTGCAACAGGAGCTGGACCTGATCGGGTTCGAGGAGACCGGGGATGCCGAGGTAGTCCTGTTCCTCGGCGCTGCCGGGGTGGGCCTGCATGCCGAACTCGGCGCTGTTGTACAGCACGCGGTCGAAGACGGCGTCGGACTCCAGGGCCTCGAAGGGCAGCATGTCCTGCTCACCGGTGTCCTCGTCCTGCTGCCTCTCCGCCTCCGCCATCTCCTTCTCGGACTCGGCGTACGGGTCCTCCTCGCCCTGCTTCTTGGGCTTGTCGAGGACGTGGTCGCGCTCGACCTCCATCTCGTTGGCGAAACCGAGGAGGCTGGGGATCGTGGGAAGGAACACGGAGGCGGTCTCGCCGCGCCTGCGGGAACGCACGAAACGCCCCACGGCCTGCGCGAAGAACAACGGCGTCGAGATCGTCGTCGCGTACACGCCGACGGACAGGCGGGGCACGTCGACGCCCTCGGACACCATGCGGACGGCGACCATCCAGCGGTCGGTGCTCTCGCTGAACTCGTCGATGCGGTTCGAGGCGCCGGTGTCGTCGGAGAGGACGACCGTGGGCCTCGTGCCGGTGATCTCGCGGATCAGCTTGGCGTACGAGCGGGCCGAGTCCTGGTCGGAGGCGATGACGAGGCCGCCCGCGTCCGGGATGGACTTGCGGACCTCGGTCAGCCGCTGGTCGGCGGCCCGCAGGACGTTCGGCATCCAGTTGCCGCGCGGGTCGAGAGCCGTGCGCCAGGCCTGCGAGATCGCGTCCTTGGTCATCGGCTCGCCGAGGCGGGCGGCGATCTCGTCACCGGCCTTGGTGCGCCAGCGCATGTTGCCGCTGTAGGAGAGGAAGATGACGGGCCGCACGACTCCGTCGCCGAGGGCGTTGCCGTACCCGTAGGTGTAGTCGGCGGCGGACCGCCGGATCCCGTCGTTGCCCTCCTCGTACGTGACGAAGGGGATCGGGTTGGTGTCGGAACGGAACGGGGTGCCGGTGAGCGCGAGCCGCCGCGTGGCGGGCTCGAAGGCCTCAAGGCACGCCTCGCCCCAGGACTTCGAGTCTCCGGCGTGGTGGATCTCGTCGAGGATGACGAGGGTCTTGCGCTGCTCGCAGCGGTTGCGGTGGAGCATGGGCCGGACGCCGACACCCGCGTAGGTGATGGCGACGCCGTCGTACTCCTTGCTCAGCGGCCCGGCGCTGTACTCCGGGTCCAGCTTGATGCCTATCCGCGCGGCGGCGGCGGCCCACTGCTTCTTGAGGTGCTCGGTCGGCGCGATGACGGTGATCTGCTGCACGACGTGGTGGTGCAGCAGCCACGAGGCGAGGGTCAGCGCGAAGGTGGTCTTGCCGGCGCCGGGGGTGGCGACGGCGAGGAAGTCACGGGGCTGCTCCTGGATGTACTTCTCCATGGCGCCCTGCTGCCAGGCGCGCAGCTTGCCGGCGGTACCCCAAGGGGCCCGTCCTGGGAAGGCGGGAGAGAGGTGATGGGAGGAGGTGGTGGTAGTAGTCACGATCTCCGGGTTCGACGCTCGTCCAGATATGACAACCGGGCCACCTTACCGGCGGCCCGGCGGGAACCTCGTACGAAACAGGCCGGGGGTGCGCCGGGTGCGATTCAGCTCACGTCGCCGGGAACTCACCCCGCGCCCGTCGCGGACGACGGCCTCCTGGTCGTCGACACCGTGCCCGGCGACGATCAGGCCGTGCCCGGCGACGATCAGGCCGTGCTCGGCGACGATCAGGCCGTGCTCGGCCGAGAGATAGACGCGGGTTTCGCCTCCGCCTCGGCCCCCAGCCGTGTAGCGACCCACGCCCCCACCGCCGCCACCCCCGCCATCGGCAGGAAGACCGCCGCGAAGGCCGCCGGGTGGGAGCCCGTGGCCGCGTGGGAGGTGACCGCGTGGCCCACCGCGCCGCCGCCGAGGGCCGCGAAGGCGGCGCCGCCCCCGGCGAGGAGGAGGACGTTGGAGAGACCGTCGGAGATCTGCAGGGCGGCCGAGTTCGCGCCCACCTCGTCGGGCGCCGAGAGCTTCATGAGCAGCACGCTCGTCGAGGAGATCACCGCTCCCATTCCGAGGCAGCCGACGCCCCAGGCGGCCGCGAGCACCCACACCGGCACCGCCGTGATCAGCACGCTCGGCGCCACCGCGATCGCGAGCGCCACCAGGATCATGCCGAGGACGACGAGCCGCTCCCGGTACGGCTCCGTCCACGGCCGGGCCTGGACGTACGAACCGAGTGCCCAGGTGAGGCCGCCCAGGGCCAGGGACAGACCGGCCAGGGTGGGGCTGAGGCCCCGCTGGGTGACCAGCATCAGCGGCACGAAGGACTCGGCCGCGATGAACGCGCCGGCGGCGATCCCGCGCAGCAGGACGACGGACGGCAGGCCCCGGGCCGCCTGCCAGGTGCCGTGCGGCAGTAGGCCGCGGACGGTGGGCACCAGGAGGGCGACGCCCACGACGGCCGGGAGGAGGGAGAACCAGCGCAGCTCCTGGCCGCCGTACTGGAGGAGCGCCGCGCCCGCCGAGATGCCGAGCGCCAGCCGGATCCGGCGCCGGTCCCAGGGGGCGACGGGCGCGTCCGGGTCGGCGGGGCCGGAGGCGGTGCGGCGTATCGCGGGGAGGGCGAGGGCCAGCGGGAAGACGACGAGGGCGGGGATGCCGAGGAAGACCCAGCGCCAGCCGAGGTGCTCGGTGACCGTGCCGGAGGCGAGGGGCCCGACGACGGAGGGGACGACCCAGCTCGCGGCGAACGCGGCCATGATCGCGGGCCTGAGGTGCTCCGCGTAGGCGCGGCCGACGACCACGTACAGCGCGACGATGACGAGCCCGCCGCCGAGGCCCTGGACGGCCCGGCCGAGGATGAACAGCCACATGGCGCCGGCGGTCCCGGAGAGCAGCAGCCCGGCGGCGAAGGCGCTGATGCCGGCGGTCAGGGGGGCGAGCGGCCCGCTCCGGTCGGACCACTGGCCGGCGAGGACCATGCCGAAGAGGCTGGTGGTGAAGTACGCGGAGAAGGCGAAGGCGTAGAGGGACACGCCGTTCAGCTCGCGGGCGGCGACGGGCATGGCGGTGCCGACGGCGGTCGCCTCGAAGGCGATGAGCAGGACGACGGAGACGATGCCGATGCTGAGCGCCCGATGGCCGGGGTCGAGAACAGACCCCTTGGTGCCGTCGTCGGCGGCACGGGGTCCGGAGGTGTCGGCGACGGCATCGACGCCGGCGTCGGGTGTGGCGTCGGCGTCGGCGTCGCGGGGTTCGAGGGCGCTCATCCCCCCAGAGTAAGAGGTGAAGCGCCGAATGACCCCTGTCAGAAGTCCCGGTCCCGCTCAGCCCATGGACGGAGGACCGCGACGACTGTGAACGCCGTGTGGCAGCGGCATGGCAGTCGCATGGCACGGCCCCCGAACCCCTTGAGCCCCTCCCGCCCCCGCCCTACCGTCGTACTCGTCGCACCACACGACCGTGTGCCCGAGTGGTTGAGGGGCCGGCCTGCAAAGCCGGTTACGTCGGTTCGAATCCGATCACGGTCTCCAAGCGATCTCCGTCGGGGGATCTGCACAGCCGCCCGTCGGGTGTGCCACAGTCCGCCCATGAGGTCTCGCGACGATCCTCCTGGCGCCCTGATCACCCGCACGACGGTCCTGCTCATGTCGCAGCTGACCTCGACGGTGGAGATCGCCCAGGAGGGCTGAGGGGGGTGGGCTGCGGATCCTGCTGACTGCATCACTTCTTCTCAGTGAGGACCGGCTTCTCGGGAAGTCCCGCGTTGTTCTCGCAGCCCAGCTGCTTCACCACCGCCAGGCTGACGGAGTGCAGGATCGTGAGGTACGCCTCCCGGGTCGCGGCGTTGTTCGGCGGGAGGGAGTCGTCGCGACTCGCGCGCGCCTGAAGCATGCCCTTGATGCGAGCGGGCACCTCTCCGGAGTCCTTGAGCTGCGGGCTGGAGCACTCGAGGAACAGGTACGCCGCCTTGTTGTCCGTGCTCGCCTCCCGCCCCATCTCGTAGAAGTGCCTGCCGGGAAGCTTCTTCCCGGCGTAGAGGTCCTCGTCGCCGTGGTACAGGTTGAACTCGATCGCGAGGTCGGTCTTCCCCTCGACGGGCGCGATCTTGCACATCGCCGGGTGCGACGCCCAGCTGTCGGACTTCTCCTGGTCCCCGATCAGATCCCGCACGCTCTGCTGGAGTCCGCTGGTCGTCAACGGCTGGAACTTCCCGGTCTGCAGCACCGATTCGAGCGCCTTGGCGGCTTCCGGCGAGAGCGTGTCGTCACATTGCCGCGCGGCGGTGACCCGGGGTTCCTCGTCCTCGCCACCACCGCAAGCGGTGAGGAGGAGGCAGAGAGCCAGGCCGGCGGTGACGGATGTAAGCGTTCTTCCCATGGCGTTCCTCGTGGGCATCGGCGGATCAGCCTGTCTCGGGAGCATTGCCGGTCTGCTTCGCGTGGTCGTTACCCGCTCCGTAGCCGTTGCTCACCGACTCGATCATGTCCTGGCGGAAGTCACTGCTCACCTGGCCGCGGTGCTCGGCCAGGAACCGCTCCATCGGCGATTCGGCACTGTACCGGCCGGCCGTGTACATGGCCGCGTTGTCCTCGTGGATCTGGTCCTCGGTCTTGTCCTTGTGGTCCTCGACCGACTTGTCCGACCAGTCGCCCACGACCTGCCCGGCCAACTGCTCCATGACGCCCGAGCCGGTGTCGACCGCGAGCGGTACGAGGACGGCGGCAGCACCGACCGCCGCGGTGGCGGGCAAGAAGGCGACACCCGCCGCGATGCCGACCGTGGCGCCGAGCTGCACCCAGCCGGCCTTGGCGGCCTGCGCCTTCTCGTACTCCTCGTGCTTCTTCATACCTTCGGCCTCGACCTGGTCGCCGCGCGACTGGTCGAGGAGACCCTGGAGAGTGGCCCCCGTGAACGCGGCGCCCCGCGCGCGTCCCTCGTCGATCTTGCCATCCGGGCCGACCTGAGCTTCAAGGACGCTGGTGGTGTAGAGGCGCTCCGCCGTGGAAACCGTGGCGTAGGCGTCCGGATGCTGGCCGAGGGTGCTCAGGAACTTGACCGCGTCCTCACGCCCGAACTGGGGGTGGGCCGAAGGATCCTTCGTCGGGCTGAAGACGCTGTCCGAAGTGTTCTTGTCCAGCGCCCAGTTGAGGTCGTCGATGTAGCCGGCGCCCATGTTGCCGAGGCTGTCCGCCAGCGTGGGCTGCCACTTCTTGAGCAGTTCGGGGTCGCCGCCGTACGTCTCTACGACGCTCTTCATGATCCCGGCCGTGGTCTCGTCGCGCTTGAGCTCCGGCGTCGGGTCGTCCCAGGCGTGGCCGAGCGTCGCCGCCTCCAAGGCATGACCCAGCGCGTCCGGCATGTACGCGGCCGACTTCTTGGCGTCGTCGGGGTCGTGCCCGTCGATGTCGGGGAAGAATTCGTACTTCTCGTTGCCGAAGAAGTCGAGATAGTTCTCGATCCTCTTGCCGTCCTTGTCGTTGCCGAGGTTCAGCTCCCCCCCGACGCTGCCGTCCTTGTTGTACGAGGTCAGCGGCTCCTTCGAGAAGAACTCCTTCGCCGCCTCCGGGCTGTGGCCCAGGGCCTCCAGCATCGAGACCATCGGGTCGAAGCCGGAGCCGTTGACGCCCGACGGGTTGTACTGGTTCTGGAGCCAGCCGCCGCCCATCGGCTTGCTGTTGGCGAAGAGGTACGGGTCCTTCGCGTGGAGCTGGGTGACGTGCTCGGCGATCGGGACGAGGAACTTCTTGTCGTAGTCGCCGTAGCGCATGATGCCGCCGAGCAACTGGTACCCGAACGCCGGGTTGTTGTCGTACTTGACGAGCGGGATGCGCTCCGTGCCCAGCTTGCGCATCTCCGCCGACCACTTGTCGGTCCACGCGTCGCCGCCCTGCGTCGCCGTCGCCAGGTTCATGCCCAGGTTCCGCTGCAGGTCCTGGACGTCGGCGAGGCGCTGCTTGTCGACCTTCGAGTAGTCGTACGTGTCCGTGGACAGCTGGCCGAAGAACTCGAGGGCACCCTTCGGCCCCATGCCGTCGTAGAAGGTCCGGGAGAACTCCTTCGAGCCGCTGTTGTCCTTCAGCAGCTCGTTGAGGCGCTCCAGCTCCTCGTGGGAGATGTCCCGGCCCTTCTTCGCCAGGTCGACGGCGCGCTGCGCCTCCTCGGCGTCGAGGCTGGTGTACTTCGGGGCGCTGAAGTTGTGCTTGTCCCCGGTGATGTTGGCCTTGAGCGCGTTCGAGCAGGACACGTCGGCGTCGTCGCAGGCCTCCACGATCGCGTCGATCCGCCGCTGCAACGCCGCGATGTCCGCCTGCTCCTTGCGGACCATGTCCTGGAAGTCGGGGTCGTGCCGCATCCCCTGGTCCTTGGTGCTGGACAGCGGCTCGAGCGCCACGACCCTGCCGTCGGCGTTCACCTTGAAGCCCTTCGCGGGAGCCTCCGTGTCGACGATCTTCTTCAGGTCGTCCTTCGCCTTCTTGAAGGCGTTGTAGCCGTCCAGCAGGACCTTCTGGATGCCGTCGGCCGCCTTCGCCGCGTCGTCGAACTCCTTCGCGGTCTTGTCCACGAACGGCTTCGTGACCTCGGCGTTCACCCCGCGCCAGTAGTCGTCCTTGGCCTTCGCCGCCATCGTCGTACGCGCGTCGTCGGCGAGCTGGTCCAGCCTGCCCTTCATCGCCGACCAGTCGTCGGCCGAGGCCTTCATCTTGTCGAGCGGGGCCTGGTACACGTTGTCAAAGGTCAGCACAGCAGGTCCCCCGCCTACTTGAGGTACTCGTTGATCTTGGAGGCCGAGAAGGCCGCCTTGATGTCCGCCTCTTCCTTGGCGTGCGAGGCCGCGCTGTAGTCGAGGTGGTTGGAGATGTTGGCGCAGGCGTCGAGCAGCGTGTTCAGCTGCGAGCTCCACGTCTCCTGCACGGTCGACATCGCGGAACCGGTCAGGAAGCCGTGGCTGGACAGGCCCGACGCCGCCTCCGTGGTGTTCGTACGCGCGTGGTTCCCGTCCTTGACCAGCCGGCCGTGCAGCGCGTAGGCGGCGCTGCCGATGGCTCCGAGCTTGTCCTGGTCGACGCTGAGGTCGGCGTTCCCGCCGCCCCCGCCGCCGGGGTCGGGGGCGACCTGGTTGAGCCGCAAGCCCACCGTGTCCGTGGACCCTGACGTGGACGTGGACCGGGCCGACGCCCACTCCTGATCGAACGACATGCTCTCCCCCGCGACGGTGATCGTTCCGGCTTCGCCTCAGCAAGTTCCGTGCCCACGGAAACATGGCGATCGTAGTCCCCTGGGCACCCGTTCGAGCGTCACTCATCGGCAATCAGCACCGTCCGCGAGATCTTCACTGCGTACCCGCGGCCACTTCACCTTCGCAACCCGGACAGCCCGGACTTTCCCGGACGCCCACGCGGCGCCCCCCGCCCCACCGCCCCTCCCGGACACGGCCTCCGGCCCCCGCCTCGATAGGCTCGACCGGCCTCCGTCACCACGGGGCGCACGGACGACGGGGGGCAGGACCGGTGGAACAGTCGCGCAGGGAAGAGGACTTCGCGCGGCGGGCCGTACCCTCCCCGCAGGAATCCGCACGGCCCGTCAGCCGGCCGCCGCAGCAATCCGCACGGCCGACCGCCCGGCCGCAGCAGGAGCCCGCCCGGCCGATCACCCCGCCGGCTCGGGAACCCGTACAGAAGACCGGCCCGTCCACGCAGGAACCCGTCCAGCGGACCGGGTCGTCCGCGCAGGAACCCGTACAGAAGACCGGCCCGTCCCCACAGGAACCCGTCCGACGGACCACCCCCGCTCCTCAAGAGTCGACCCGCCGCATCGGCCCGTTCCGGCTGGTCACCCGGCTCGACCCGCCCCACGCCGCTCCGCCGTGCCGCCGGTTCGTGGCCCGCAGCGAGGACGGCGAGCACACCGTTCTGCTCAGCGCCCCACTGCCGGGCACCGACCCCGCCCGGTTCGCCGCCGAGGCCGAGGCCGCCCGGTACCTCCTCGGCCCCTGGATCGCCCCGGTGACGAGTCTGGCGGGACCCGGCGAGCCGCCCTGGTACGCGAGCCCGTACGTCCCGGCGCTCCCGCTGCCCGTGGCCCTCGCCGTCCACGGCGGCCCGCTGCCCGAGGCGACGGTCCGGGCCGTCGGCGCCACCCTCGCCGAGGCGCTGGCCGCCGCGCACGGCCAGGGCCTCACGCACGCCGGGGTGTCCCCGGCCGCCGTCCTGCTCACCGCCGACGGCCCCCGGCTGACCTGTTACGGCGCGGTACGGGCCGCCTCGGCCGACGGCGCACCGCGCACCGGTCTGCCGGGCCTCGACCCGGGGGCGCTCGCTCCCGAGCAGGCCTCCGGGGGCCGCCCGCGCCCGCCGGGTGACGTCTTCGCGCTCGGCGCCGTCCTCGCCTACGCCGCCACCGGGCACACCGTCCCCGAGCGGGACGAGATCCCGCCCGCCCTGCGCGCGCCGATCGCCTCGTGTCTGGCCCGCGACCCCGCCGACCGGCCCACGGCCGCCGCACTGACGGCGTCGCTCGCGCCGCCGACCGCGCACGAGACGGTGCTGAACTCGGCCGGTTCCCTCCTGGCTCCCGGCTGGCTGCCGGGCCGGGTGGTCGCCGCGCTCGCCCGCCAGTCGTCCGAACTCCTCGCCGCCGAACTCCCGGCGCCGGCAGGGTCCTGAAGCACCTCCTCACCCGCTGACCCGCCGCGCCCCGCCCCGCACGCCCCTCCCTCCCCCTCCCCGGATCTGACGGACCTGACCTCATGCTGTCGCCCCTGACCCACGACGACCCCATCGCCGTCGCCTCGTACCGTCTCCTCGCCCGCCTCGGCTCCGGCGGCATGGGCACGGTCTACCTGGCGCGCACCCCCGGCGGCCGTACCGTCGCCCTGAAGACCGTGCACGCGCGGCTCGCGACCGACCCGGCCTTCCGCGCCCGGTTCCGTCTGGAGACGGACGCGGCGCGGATCATCGGCGCCCGGCACGGCGCGGCCGTCGTCGACGCCGACCCGCTGGCCGCGACCCCGTGGCTGGCCACCGAGTACGTCCTCGGTCCGCCGCTCGACGACGCCGTCGCCCTCGGCGGCCCGCTCCCCGAGCCCACCGTCCGCGCCCTCGGCGCCGCGCTCGCGGGGGCCCTGGCGCAGTTGCACTCCTCGGACGTGGTGCACCGCGACCTGAAGCCGTCGAACGTCCTCGTCACCGCGTACGGCCCGAAGATCATCGACTTCGGCATCGCCCGCGCGGC
Source organism: Streptomyces sp. NPDC058671 (assembly GCF_042716475.1). Lineage (NCBI taxonomy): Bacteria > Bacillati > Actinomycetota > Actinomycetes > Kitasatosporales > Streptomycetaceae > Streptomyces > Streptomyces sp. NPDC058671. The sequence goes on from NZ_JBHXSA010000008.1 coordinate 201,967, forward strand.
CGGGGACGAGCGTCTGACCCGTACGGGGGCGGCGGCCGGCACGCCCGCGTTCATGTCGCCCGAGCAGGCGAGCGGACAGGAACACCCGCCCGCAGGCGACGTGTTCGCGCTCGCGGGCGTCCTCGTCTTCGCCGCCACGGGCCACGGGCCCTTCGGTACGGGCTCCGCCGCCGACCTCCTCTACCGCGTCCGGTACGCCGACCCCGACCTCACCGGCGTACCGGAAGCCCTGCTGCCGCTCCTGACCGCCTGTCTCGCCAAGGACCCGGCGGCGCGCCCCACCACCGGCGCCCTGACCGACCACCTCCACGACGGCCACGGCGAGTTCGCGGACCACCTCCCGCCCCTGCTCCTCACCGACATCGCCCGCCGCGCGACGGACGTCTGGCTGCACGCCCCACACCGCCTCCCGGCGCCGGCGGGCGCGGCCGTGGCCGAGACCGTCCCGAGCACGCCGCTGTCCCGCCGCCGCCTGTTCTCGGCGGGCGGCGCGGCGCTGCTCGGGGTGGCGGGGGTGGGCGGCGGGGCCTGGGCGTGGCTGGGTACACGGGAGGCCGACGAGGCGTCCCCCGGAGCCCCGGCCGCCACCGGCCCCACCGCGATCCCCGCCACGACGGCTTCGGACGGGGCGCCGGCGCCGCTGTGGCGGAAGGAGTCACTGGACCGCGAGGAGAGCACGACGCAGTTGCTCGCCGGGGACGTCGTGGGCTTCGCGGAGACCGTCTCCTTCCGGGCGCTCGCCCTGGAGGACGGCGCCGTGCTGTGGGCCGACACGATGGTGATGGAACCCCAGCAGGTCACCACGGACGGCACGCACTTCTTCATGTCCGACGGTCCCAACGACGGGCCGGGGGTCCTGCGCATCCGGAGGCTCGCGCCCCGCACCGGCGAGGAGGCCGCCCGGACGATCGAGCTCAAGGGTTTCGACGGTTCGCAGTTCGGCACGAAACTCCTCACCGCGGCCGGCGGACGGCTCTTCGCCACCTCCCGGATCGGCAGGCAGTCGGACACCCTGGAGGAGCGGGAGTCCGGCTGGCATCTCATCGCCGTCGATCTGCGCACCGGCAAGGAGGTATGGCGTCACCCGTACGAGTGGGACGGCGTCCGCCCCTGGCTCTCCCAGGTCGTCGGCGGCCGGCTGGTCCTCGGCAAGAACAGCGGCGACCTGGAGAACTTCGTCGTCCAGGCGCGGGACGTGCGCACCGGCCGGCAACTGTGGCGGCGGTCCATCCCCTTGGAGGAATCCCAGTCCTTCAAGCCCGGCCAGCTGGCGGCCGACGACCGACACCTGTACGTCGGCGGTGACCGCCTGCGGGCACTGCGCCTCACCGACGGCAGGACCGCCTGGGAGTACGGCGGCGGCTCCTTCTACGGGTTGCCGGCCGTCGCCGACGGTCTCGTCCACGTGAACGAGGCCGGCCGCGGGCTCGTGGTCGTCGGCGCCGACAGGGGTGACAAACGCTGGGAGGAGGCGCCCTCGGGCCGCAGCCTGACCCCGGAGCCCTTCACGGTGCCGGTGGTCGGGACGAAGTACGTGTACGCACCCGTCCGGGGTGGACTGAGCGCGATCGACCGGACGACCCGCAGCTCGGCCTGGGTGTTCGCGACGGATGCCAGCCGGTACGTCGTCGACGGAGCACGGACCCGGATCGTCGGGGCCGGGGCGTCGTCCGTCGTCGCCCTCCCCTTCGCCTGATCCCCGCCCCGGCCTTCCCCCTTCACCTGATCCCCGCCCCGGCCTTCCCCTCTTCCCACGGACCTGGAATCCCATGACCACACAGCCCCTCGGCACCGGCGACCCGCTCCGGCTCGGCCCGTACCGCCTGCTCGGCGTCCTCGGCGAGGGCGGCATGGGCAAGGTGTACGTCGGCCGGGACGGCGACGGCAAGCCCGCCGCCGTCAAGGTCCTCCGGCCCGAACTCGCCCACGACCAGCACCTCGCCCGGCGTTTCGTCCGCGAGGCCGACATGGCACGGGCCGTCACCAGCAAGGGCGTGGCCAGGGTCCTCGGGGCGCAGACCGAGGGCGGACGGCCCTGGATCGCCGCCGAGTTCCTCGCCGGTCCGACGCTCGACGAGGCCGTCCGTGCGTACGGGCCGATGGACGTGCCGACGGTCCGTGCCCTCGCCGCCCAGCTCGCCGGCACCCTGCACGACATCCACGCGGTCGGTCTCGTCCACCGCGACCTCAAGCCCGCGAACATCGTGCTCACCTCCACCGGCCCGCGGATCATCGACTTCGGCATCGCGCGCCCCGAGCACGGCCTCACCCTCACGACCACCGGCCAGATCCCGGTCACCCCCGGATACGGGGCCCCTGAGCAGGTCCTCGGTCAGCGCGTCGGACCGGCGTCGGACGTCTTCTCGCTCGGCGCGGTCCTCGCGTACGCGGCGAGCGGACGGCGCACCTTCGACGGCGCGCACGTGCCGGCGGTCCAGTACGAGGTCGTGCACGGCACACCGGACCTGAGCCTCGTGCCACCGGAGCTCCAGGAGCTGCTCGGCCCGTGCCTGGCGAAGGACCCGGCGTACCGCCCCGCGCCCCCGCAGGTCGCGACGGCGTTCGCCCCGCCGAAGGGCGCCGACCGGGCCTGGCGCAAGGGGCCGCTCGCCGAGGACATCAAGCGGCGTGAGACGGCCACGAAGCGCCTGACGGCACCCGCGGACACCGCCGTACCGCCGTCCTCGCCTTCCCGGCGCCGCTTCCTCACGGGGGCGGCGGTGGGCGTGGCCGTGGTCGGCGCGGGCGGCGGGGCCGGGACCTGGTGGCTGGGCCGGGACGGGGCGCCGTCTCCGACCGCCGGCGTTCCCTCCGCAGTGGTGGCCCCGGAGGCCCCGTTCGCCTCGGTCATCGACAGCACGCCGAACGAGGCCCCGAAGACGCTGTGGGGCCCTCTCGACGTCGCCGCTCCCGAAGCGAAGACGCTGCTTCCCGTGCGGGACGTGGTGCTGGTGCAGGCGAAGACGGGCGGGCTGCTCGCGCTCTCCGTCACGGACGGCGGGGAACGGTGGCGGGCCGCGGGCATCGACGCCGACGCCGGATTCGTCTCCGTCGCCGACCGCCTCGTCGTCGGCGTCGACAACGACGGTGTCGTGAACGCGTTCGTCGCCTCCACCGGCCGACCCGTCTGGCAGACCGGGTCCGACGTCGGCGACCTCCTCGCGGCGGACGACACCCACGTCTACCTGGTGACGAAGGACGACGAGCTGCAGGCCGTCGACGCCTGGACGCTCAAGACGGCCTGGACCCGCCCGATGACGTCCCCGCGTGCCGCGGACGGCCCCGCGAGGGCGGCCGTCGGCGGGAAGCGGCTCGTGATCCACGGCAGGGACGGCCACGTCGCCGTCCTCGACACCGCCACCGGCGAGACCGCCTGGCAGATCAAAGGCCAGGGCACGCACGGCCAGATCCCCTCGATCAGCGGCGACGCCGTGTACCTCGGCGGCCCCGTCCTGATGGCCCGACGCCTCGGCGGGGGCGACTTCCTCTGGAAGGAGGAGACCTACCACCTCACCGAACGGAAGGTGGGTTGGGGCAGTCCGACCGCCGTCGGCGATTCCGTCTTCGTCGTCGACGGCTACACGGCCCGCCACTACCGCACTCTGCCCGACGTCCGAACCGCGAGCACCGAGTGGACGCAGATCATGGAGAGCCCCGGCAGCACCCTCACCGCGCCCGTCGTGGAGGGGGCGACGGTCTGGCTCCCGGAGGCCGACGACAGCTCGGTCACCGTGGTGAGGAAGAACATCGGCGGCGCCGCCCTGTTCACCGTCACGATGCAGCGCGAGGGCCCGTACCGGATGGCAAGCGCCGCCCATCGCGTCTTCATCGCCCGCGGTGGGAGGGTCGCGGCCATGCCGGTCTACGGCACGTGAGCCGCTACGGGTGCCTGCGCCCGCCCCTCCACGGTGGTCCGCGCGGGAGGCCGTGTGTGGAGGACGGAGCCGCCGAGGAGGCCTGCGGCTCCAGGACTCAGCCGCGCCTCGAACGGAGTACGGGTACGGCGACGGCCGCCCCGATCAGCACGGCCGCGCCGATGCCGAGGCCGATCCAGAGACCGGTGTTGCCGCCGTCCTCGCTCGACGCCTCGGGGGCGGGAGCCGGGGCGGGGGCGGAGGGCGCGGAAGTCGCCGGACCCGCCGACGCCGGGGCGGAAGGAGTCGCCGTGATGGTCTCCTCGAGGTCCTGAATGGGCCTGACACCGGCCGGACCGGGGTCGCCGGGCGTCTGCAGCGCACGAAGGGGGCGGATGACCCCGTAGCCGATGAAGTCGCTGCGCTTCTCGCCGCCGGAGGGCTTGGCGACGGTGTTGAGCATGACCTTGAGGACCTGGTTGTTGGTCCAGTCGGGATGCTTCGACCAGATGAGCGCGGCGGCGGCGGAGGCGAGGGCGGTGGCGTTACTGGTACCGGAGGACGTGCAGACGCGGTTGTCGGCACAGGCGGCGAGGGTGTCCTTGCCGGGCGCGACGAAGTCGACCTGGGGGCCGTGCTGGGAGATAGGGATGTGCGTTGCCTTCTTGTCGACGGCGCCGACGCCGACAGCACCCGGGGTCGCCCCCGGATACTGCCGGGAGTTCCTCTTGTCGCCGCTGTTGCCGACGCCGGCGAAGACCAGGGCCCCCTTGTCCAGGGCGTACTTCACTGCATCCGTGAGCTGCGGCGAGTCCTCCGGGGAGGCCTGGGAGATATTGACGACCTTGGCCCCGGAGTCGACGGCGAAGCGGATGGCCTCGGGCATGACCCTGTTGAACTCTCGGTTGGCCTCGGTCTGGCTCTGCTTTCCGCCATCCGATCCCGGCACACGCACAGAGAGGATCTTGGCTCCCGGAGCCAGTCCGAAAGCACCGTCACCGCCGTTCGCCTCACCTGTACCCGCGATGAGGCCCGCCATGGTCGTGCCGTGACCTGTGTAGTCGGTGAACTCGTCACCGGCTTCGTCCGGTGCGAAATCCCTGCCCTTGAGGACCTGGCCCCGAAGGTCCGGGCTCTGTCGGTCCACTCCGCTGTCGATGACGGCGACGGTGACGCCCTTGCCCGTGCTGAGCTGCCAGATCTTCTCGGCGCCGAAGGCGTCCAGGTGCCACTGCCGGTCCCGGATGCTCTCCGCGTGGGCGGGTACGGAAGCGATGCCCACCAGCAGCATCCCCAAGGCGGCCGAGGCGGTGACTCGGACACGGCTACGACGCGTACTGCTGGTAGACATCTGCTTCCTCGCGCTGATCAGTCGATGACGGGCGGCGCCGTGCGACGGCTGCCCTGCTGCCAGGTTTCCTCGTCCTCGACAAGGTAGTCGGGACGCTTTCCGTTCTGTTCTTCGCGCTCGCCGCCGGCCTGCGTGGAACCTCCGCGCACGAGGCCGGAGCCCCCGGGCGTGAAGGGGCGGGCGCCGCCGCCTACGGCACCTGCGGTCCCGGGGCGCTGCGCCTTGCCGCCGACGACTCCACCGGTCTCACCGGCGAGGCGGCGTCCGCCGCTGACGCCGTTCTGCCCTGCGCCCATGCCGCCGCCCATCGGACTGCCCATGCCGCCGCCCATGGGACCGCGGCCCATGGCCGTTCCGTTGCGGCTGCCGGTCTCGGTGCCGATGACGGTGCTGCGCGGGATGCCGGTGCCGGGCCTGCCCGTGGTGCTGGGCACCGCACGGCCGCCACTGACGCCCTCGCGGGTGCCGCCGAGCGGGCCGGGGCCGCCCACGAGGCCACGCGCACCGCCGGTGACCGGGCCGCGCGCGTTGCCGGTGCCGCCCGTGACGGGCGCGGTGCGGCCCAGGGCCCCCGGGCCGCCCTTCCCCGGCAGCGGAGGCATGCCGGTGGTCACGAACGGGGGCGTGGCCCCGTCCGGCTTGGTGACCGGCGGCGGGCCGCCGGGCGTCTGCGTCGTGGGACCGGTCGTGGTCGACGGGAGGGTGTCGACGCTGTCGATGCCGAGGTCCACGGGGACGTCGGGCCGGACCTCGGGCCGGATGACGTGCGTCGGCCCGGTCGGATCGTCCGTGGGCCGGACGACGTTCGTGTCGGGCGTGGTCCGGTTGTCCGGCTGCGAGCGCGTGGTGTGCGTCCCCGTGCTCGCATCGGTGCTCGTGGAGTACTTCTCGCCCTGCGACGTGTAGCCGGTGGACTGGGAACCGGTGCCGATTTCCCGTGCGTCCGCCGGCACGAAGTCACCCGGCGGCGGCGGGAACGTCGGCGGTTCGAGGTTCTTCATGTTCAAGCTCGACCACTGGTACGAGCTGGAGAGCTTCTCCATCTCGGCCGCCGCGGCCTGCTGGTTCGCCTTCTCCTTGGCCTCGATGGCCTTGAGGTCCTCGCTGGCCGTCAGCGACTTCTGCGCGTCGCGCGCGATGGTCGCCGAATCGGGGTCGTTGCGGTACTTCTGAGCGGCTTCCAGGCTCGCCTTGGCCGCCTCGTGAGAGGTGTACCGGGGAATGGCGCTCTTCGCGGAGGCGATGGCCTGGGAGGCGTTGTCCATCCACGTGGCGGCGTCGGTGCTGTACTTGCCGAGCGAGCGCGTCGAGCTGACGACGCTCTCGGCCCACTCCGTGAACGCCTTCTCCGCCTCGCCCTTCCAGTCCACCCGACCGGTCCGGTTCTTCAACTGGGCCGCGATGCGCTCCAGTTCCACAGCCGCCGCCTTCAAGCGGTCGGCGGCGTTCCGCACCGGGTACGTCTCGGCTTCGTCCAGCCAGTCCAGCATCTGCTGGTGGGTCATGGAGCGGAAGTTCGTTCCGCCGCCGCCTCCGCCGCCCTCTGCAAGCCCCATCTGTCCCTCTTCCCCGTGTCCCCGTGTCCCCGATGCGCCGTCCGCACCGCCCTACTGGAAGGAGTTTTCGCTCTCCGGGTCCTGACCGGTCCTGCTGCCCTGGCTCGCCGGAGCGCCCCGACCCGCTTCCCTGTCGGCCTTCTCCTTGGCGCTCCACGTCCGATCGTGGATGTTGATCATCTTCCGCTTGACGTCCTCGTCCATCTGGTCGAAGCCGTCCTTGGACGCGACGACAGCGATGCCGAGGCCCTCCAGGCTGTCCCGCAGGAGGCCGGAGAGGTCCGTCAGCTGCTGGAGAACGGTGTTGTACGCGTCGTACACACCGTGCGCCTCGGCCCAGGCCGCGCCGCCGCCACCGAACTGGTTACGCGTCACCGGATCGGCCTTCATCTTGCTCTTGTCGGCCTCGGACGCGGTGAGCATCTCGATCAGACCGTCGATGCTCGACTTGAACTCCGTCATCGACTCGGAGTTGTAGCGCACGGCATCCGCGCTCATGCCCTGCATTCCGTACGCGCCCCCGCCCACGTAGGCTTCCATGCCCGCGTCCTCCCCCGTGTCCAACCACGCCATGTACCGCACAAGTCCGGAAGCTCACTGTAGTTGGGAACGACGACAGTGCGCATCTCTCAGTTGCACAAGCAACGCACATCACATGGTTACGAATTGGGTACGGCGACGGCCGCCTGGGGGCGGATCGGGAGGCGGTTGACCGGGCGGCCCGTCGCCGCACGCACCGCTGAGGCCACCGCGGCGGGTGAGGTCACGACGGGGATCGCGCTCGCGGCCTTGGCGCCGAAGGGGGCCACCACGTCGCGTTCCTCGACCAGTTTCACGATGCGAATGTCCGGGGCATCCAGGGATGTCGGGAGTGCGTAGCCCGTGAAGTCGGGGTGCCGCACCAGGCCGCGGGCGGTGCGGAGGTTCTCCGTGAGGGCCGCGCCGACGCCCTGGGTGACGCCCGCCTCGATGCGGGTGGCGAGCTGGGCCGGGTTGAGGACGCGGCCGACGTCCTGGGCGACGGCCATCTCCACGACGCGTACGGCGCCGAGTTCGATGTCCACGTCGACCACCGCGCGGATCGCGCAGAACGCGAGGCCCACGAACGCGTCGCCCTGGCCCGAGTCGTCGAGCGGCTCCGTGGGGTGGGGGCGGCACTGGGCGGTGGCCCAGAGTTCCTTGCCGTCCATCGCCTCCGTGACCGTCGTCGAGAGGACCCCGTCGTACGAGGTGATCTTGCCGTCGGTGATCTGGAGGAGCTCCGTCGACATGCCGAACTGGTGGGCCAACGGCTGCAGAAGCTGCGTACGGACCATTTTCGCGGCCCGCTCCACAGCTCCGCCGGACACCCATGTGTGGCGGCCGTGGGCGGCCGGGCCGGCCGGGGGCTGGTCGGTGTCGACGGGGGCGACGTGCACCTCGTCGATGCCGAGCGTGTCCTGCACGATCTGGCGGGCGAGCGTCGAGAAGCCCGAACCGGTGTCCACCGCCGAGCAGATGACCGTCGCCACCCCGTCCTGGACCCGTACCGTCGCCGTCGAGACCTCGTCGGTGCCCTCCGCGCCCAGCATGTGCACCATGCCGAGCGCGTACCCCACGCCCCGCCGCACCGCGCCGGGTTCGCCCGCGCCCTCCGGGCCGCCGGGCAGCAGCCAGTCGCCCTCCGGGGTGTCCTTCGGAAGCGGGGGGAGGGGGAAGTCCCGTACGGCGGCGAGGAGTTCGGCCACCGGCGCCGGGCAGGTCACCGTCTGGCCGGTGGGCAGGATGTCACCCGTCGCCATGACGTTCCGCATGCGCAGCTCGGCCGGGTCCACGCCGAGTTTCGCCGCGAGCCTGTCCATCTGTGCCTCGTACGCCGCGCACACCTGCATCGCGCCCTCGCCCCGCACATGGCCGGACGGGGGGTTGTTCGTACGGACGGCCCAGCCTTCGACGAAGGCGTGCGGGACGACGTACGGGCCGCAGGCGAAGGCCACGGCCGCCGCCAGGGACTCGGACGACGAGTCGGCGTACGCGCCCGCGTCCAGCAGGATCTGCGCCTCCACCTTCACCAGGCGTCCCTCCGCGTCCGCGTGGTGCCGGTAGCGCAGCAGGGTGGGGTGGCGGTGGGCGTGGCCGAGGAAGGACTCCTCGCGCGTGGCGGTGAGCTTGACCGGGCAGCCGGTACGCAGCGCGAGCAGGCCCAGCGGGATCTGGAAGCCCGGGTCCTCACGGTCGCCGGTGGCGCCGGGGACACCGGTGACGACCAGCTTGACCTGCTCGGGCGGCAGTCCGAAACAGGCGGCGGCCAGGTCCCGGTCGGTGTGCGGATCGGTGGAGGCGGTGTAGAGCTCGACGCCGCCGTCCGGGCGCGGTACGGCGAGTCCCGCCTCCGCGCCGATCGGTGCCGGGTCCTGGCGCCCGATCCGGTACAGGCCCTCGACCACGACGTCGCCCGTCGCGTCCGGGTCGCCGAAGCGCAGCGGGATGTGCCGGATCAGGTTGCCGTCGGGGTGCAGCGCCTCCGCCGCGAACGCCTTCTCCGGGTCGGTCACCGGGTCGAGCACCTCGTACTCGACGCTGATCGCCGCCGCGGCGAGCCGGGCCGTGTCCGGGTGGTCGGCGGCGACCGCCGCGAGGGCCTCGCCGTGGTGCCGGACCAGGTCCGACGCGAAGACGGGCCGGTCCGCGACCCTGCGGCCGTACGTCGCCGCGCCCGGCACGTCGGCGGCCGTCACCACGGCCCGCACGCCCGGCATGGCGGCCGCGGCGCTGGTGTCCACGGACACGATGCGGGCGTGGGGGTGCGGGGAGCGCAGGATCGCGGCCCACAGCAGCCCCTCGGCCCACAGGTCCGCGGCGTACGGGAAGGTGCCCTCGGTCTTCGCCCGCGCCTCGGCCTGCGGGAGCGAGGTGCCGAGGCCGTGCGCGGCCGGTTCCTGGCCCAGCGGCCCGGAGTGGTCCGGAGCCGTGGGAACGGCGGTGGTCGCGTCGCTGCTCACGCCATGCCTCCGTCGTGCGGGTGCGGGATCTGGTGCGGGACACGGGGCTCGTCGGCGCTCTCGGCCGCGGTGGCCGCCGCGGTCGCCTCGCGCTCGTCGACGACGTCCCGTACGGCTTCGAGCACGCCCCGGTAGCCGGAACAGCGGCACAGGTTGCCGGCCAGCGCCTGGCGGGTCTCGAGCTCCGTGGGGGCGTGGTTGCCCTCCAGCAGGTCGTGCACGGTCATGCACATGCCGGGGATGCAGAAGCCGCACTGGACGGTGCCGCACTTGGACATGGCCCGCTGCACGTCCGAGGGCTCCCCGTCGACCGCGAGGCCCTCGACCGTCCGCACCTCGCTGCCGGCGGCGGTCGCCGCGGGGACGAGGCAGGAGGCGACGAGGCGGCCGTCGACCTGCACGTTGCACGCGCCGCACTCGCCCTGCGAGCAGCCGTCCTTGGCCCCTGCGAGACCGAGACGTTCCCGCAGGACGTACAGCAGCGACTCCCCGATCCAGGACCCGGTCACGGGCCGGTCGGCGCCGTTGACCCGGAGGGTGTACGAGGTGTGGGGGTGCTCGTCGCTGTCCGTGGACGCGTGGACGCTCGCGCTGAGCGTGACGTCGGGGGTGGCGGGGACGGAGGAGGCGGAGACCTGGGCCGGGATGGCGACCGGGGCGGGGTCGGATCCCGGGGTGGGCGGGGACTCCTGGGCGGGGTCGGATCCCGGGACCGGGGTGGTCGCCGGGGTGGAATCGTGTTCCGCCTCGGGGGCCGACACCGGGGCGGTCGCCCTCGCGTCGGGCGCGCCCGTCTCGTCGTCGGTCGGTTCCGTCGGGACCTCCGCGGGGGCGTCCGCCGCCGCCTCGGTCTCCGTCGCGGCGGGCTCCGCCGCCGGGCTCGCGCCCCGCTCCGCGGCGTCGGCGTCGGCCGGTGGGCCTTCGGCCTGCGTGACCGGCTCCTCCGGCAGCGCCCACGGTGCGGGCGCGCCGCCCGGCAGGGTCGCCGGTGCCTCGGCGTACGGCCTGACGGCCGACGCGGCGAACTCCCCCGGGACGGCCTCGGCCGCACCAGACCCGCCCGCCGTGTCCGGTGCGCCCGGTGCGTCCGGGATCGCCCACTGGCCCGTGCCACCGGGACCGGCCGACGGCGCGGTCTCCGTGAAACGCCACTCGGCCGTCCCGTGCGGGTCCTGCTCGGCGTACGCGAAGTGCTCGACGTACCCGGCCCGCTCACCCTGGCCGGGGTGCTCGACATGCCCGGCGCGCTCTTCCTGGCCGGGGTGCTGGCCGTGCCCGGCCCGCTCACCCTGACCGGCGTGCCCAGCCTGACCGAAGTGCCCGGGTCGTCCGGCCTGCTCGGCCCGCCCACCCTGACCGAAGTGCCCGGCCTGCCCGGCCTGTCCGGTCTGTACGGCCTGTCCGAAGTACGGCGTCTGCCCGAGCTCCTGGGGCTGCTCGACGTACTCGGTCCGCTCGAACTCCTGGGGCTGCTCGACGTACCCGGCCCGCCCGAACTCCTGGGGCTGCTCGTACTCGGTCCGCCCGTACGGCTCGGGCCGCTCCGCGTACTCGTTCCCGTCGAAGTACTGCGTCGTCTGCTCCGCCTGAGCCGGCGGGTGCACCGTCCACGTGCCCGTCGCCGCCGGGTCCGCCGTCGGCATCGGGGTGAGGGGCTGGAGGGGGGTGATCATCGGCGGTACGTAACCGTGGCCGGGGGCCTCCAGGGGGACGCCGTCCAGCATGAAGTCCGGCGGCAGCTGGACGAACGCGGTCGCGTCCCCGTCGTACCCCTCGCTCTGCGGGATCGGCTCCCAGCCGCCGGGGCTCCCGCCCTGGTTCTCGTGGTCGTCGCTGCTCATGACAGTGCCCTCCCCAGTGCCCGTCGGGCGAGTGCGGCGACGGTGCGCCGCAGGTGCAGTACGGCAGGGGGCAACACGTCGTCGCCCTGCGGGTCCGGGATGCAGGCGGCGGCGACGTACTCGCCGAACGCCGCGAGTGCCTCCGGCGCCAGGCCCCGGTCGTTGTCCCAGTCCACGAGCGAGGCGATCCAGCGCTCCGCCTCCAGCGGGCGCAGCGGCATCGGGGCGACGGCGCCGACCGCGCAGCGCACTCCGCGCCGGGCCGGGTCGAGGACGACGGCGACGGAGGCGGTGGCGCGGGCGGGGCCGGTGCGGCCGGTGGCCTTGAGGAAGACCTGGGGGGCGTGGAGCAGGGGGACGCGGACGAAGGCGACGAGTTCGCCGGGGGCGAGCAGGTCGCGGCCCGCGAGCAGGTGGGAGACGGGGATCTCGCGGCTGCCGAGCGGCCCGAGGACGACGAGGTCGGCTTCGAGGGCGGCGAGGACGGGCAGCGAGTCGCCGGTGGGCGCGGCGGTGACGACGTTGCCCCCGAGGGTGCCCGCGTTGCGGATCTGGGGCGGTCCGGCGGCGCGGGAGGCGGCGGCGAGGGCCGGGATGAGGGCGGCGAAGTCGGGGCGGCCCATCCGGGCGTGGGTGAGGCCGGCGCCGAGGAGGGCGTGTCCGTCCTGGTACTGCCAGCCGCGGATCTCGTTGATGCGGTTGAGGCCGACGAGCCCGGCGGGTCGGAGCTGGCCCTTGTTGACGGCGGCCATGAGGTCGGTTCCACCGGCGACGGGGACGGCGGCCGGCATGGCCGTGAGCGCCGCCACGGCCTCGTCGAGCGAGGCGGGCAGCGTCACGGACTGCGCCGTCTGTGGTGCGTGCGTGGTCAACCCGCTGCCCCTTCCCGGTGTCCCGGTGGTCCCCGACTGTGCCCGGCGGTCGCGCCTGCGTGTGGGCGTACCGTACGTGCTCACACGCCGGACGTGGCAACTCTGGCACATCTTCCGAGCGGTCCGGCGCGAGGGTCCGCGAAGGACTGTTCCGTCCGGGACGCCCCGAGGAGCGACGGTAACTTCCGTTTCGCCGCTCTTGGGTGACAGGGGGACGTCGGGTCTCTCACACGTTCGGGGGCGTGCCCTCCAGGGGGCGGCCGAGGACTCCGGGGCGCCGCTGCCGGGGGTGGGGTCCGGTGGGCGGGCGGTAGTCGACGCCGAGGGCGTCGAGGCGCCGGTAGTGGGTGTTCATCCGGCGCTCGAAGGCCGGGTAGTCGCGGGCCTCCGGTGCGGGCAGCGCGGACCAGGCGACCTCCGCGAAGGCGGCGAGGCGCGGGAAGACCTGGTAGTCGATCCGGGCGCGGTCCTGCATGACCTCGGTCCAGACGTTGGCCTGGGTGCCCAGGATGTGGGCGGCGGCCTCGGGTGCGAGCCCCGGCGGGACGGGCTCGAAGCGGTAGACGTCCTCCAGGGTGCGGACGTATCCGATGGGCATCGGCTCGTCCTCGCCGGGCGCCTGACGATGGTCCAGGTACACCTGCTGTTCGGGGCACATGACGACGTCGTGTCCGGCCTCGGCGGCGGCGATCCCGCCTCCGTACCCGCGCCAGGAGGAGACGGCCGCGCCCTCGGCGAGACCGCCCTCCAGGATCTCGTCCCAGCCGATGAGGCGGCGGCCCCGGGCGGTGAGCCAGCGGTCGAAGTGGCGGATGAACCAGGACTGGAGCCCGTCCTCGCCGGAGAGCCCCAGTTCCCGGATGCGGGCCTGGGCGGCCGGGGACGCCTTCCACTGGTCCCTGGGGCACTCGTCGCCGCCGACGTGGACGAAGGTGGAGGGGAAGAGGTCGAGGACCTCTTCGAAGACGCCCTCGTAGAAGCGCAGGACGGCCTCGGTGGGGGCGAGGACGTTCGGGTTGACGCCCCAGGTGTCCCAGACGGTGAGGGCGGTGGTGTCGACGACGTCGGTGTTGCCGAGTTCGGGGTACGCGGCGATGGCGGCCTGCGAGTGGCCGGGGAGGTCGATCTCGGGGACGACGGTGATGTGCCGTTCGGCGGCGTACGCGACGATCTCGCGGATGTCGTCCTGGGTGTAGAACCCGCCGTGCGGGGTGTCGTCCCAGAGGGGCGAGGCCCGGTGGCCCCACTTGCTGCGGGCCCGCCAGGAGCCGGTCCCGGTGAGCCGGGGATGGCGCTTGATCTCGATGCGCCAGCCCTGGTCGTCGGTGAGGTGGAGGTGGAGGACGTTCAGCTTGTGGGCGGCGAGGAGGTCCACGTACCGCAGGACGTCGTCCTTGGGCAGGAAGTGCCGGGAGACGTCGAGGAGGAGGCCGCGCCAGGCGAAGCGGGGGGTGTCCTCGACGGTCTGCGTCGTGAGCGCCGCGGTGGGCGCGGTGCCGGGGGGCGCCTTGCGGTACGCCTCCGGGCCGAGGAGCTGACGGAGGGTCTGGGCGCCCCAGAAGACGCCCGCCGGTCCGCCGCCGACGATCTCGACGACCCGGTCCGCCACCACGTGGAGCCTGTACGCCTCCGGGGCGAGGGTGCCGTCGGTGCGCAGCCGGACGCTGTTGGCGGCGTTCTCGTCGGCCGTCTCCCGCAGGGGGAGCGCGAAGGCTGCGCCGAGGGTGGTGCGCAGCCAGCGTTCGGTGGTGCCGGTGCCGGGGGCGGCGTACAGGGTCGTGCGCGCGTCCAGGAGGAAGCCGCAGCGGTACGGCCCTTCGACCCGCGCGGGCGCCGGGATCAGGTCCATGGGGTGGGTCATCGCGTCAGTCCTTCACCGCCCCGCCCAGTCCGGAGACCAGACGGCGCTGTACGAGTACGAAGAAGACGAGCACCGGGACGGTCATCACGGTCGACCCGGCCATGATTCCTCCCCAGTCGTTCTCGTCGGGCTTGAAGAAGACGAGGAGCGCCATGGGGAGGGTCGACTGCGAGGTGTCGCTGATGAGGAACGACTTCGCGAAGAGGAAGTCGTTCCAGGTCGAGATGAACGAGAAGACGCTCGTCGCGACCAGGCCGGGGAGGACCAGGGGGAAGAGGATCTGCCACAGGAACCGGGTGCGGCTCGCGCCGTCGATCCGGGCCTGTTCCTCCAGGGCCTCGGGGACCGCCCTGACGAAGCCGCGCAGCATCCAGATCGCGAACGGCAGCGAGAAGGCGAGGTGCGGCAGGATCAGCGAGCCGAGGGTGTTGAGCTGGCCGGCGTCCCGCATGAGGAAGAAGAGCGGGATGGTGAGGGCCTCGACCGGCACCATCTGGGCGATCAGGAACATGATGAGCAGCGTGGTGCGGAACCTGAAGCGGAAGCGGGTCACGGCCGTCGCCGCCAGGAAGGCGATGAGGGCGGAGGCGAGGACGACGGTCCCCGCGACGATCAGCGAGTTGAGGAAGTACCGGCCGAACTCCTGCTGGGCGAAGACGCGCCGGAAGGAGTCGAGGGACGGGGCCAGGGTCCACGGCCGCGGGTTCGTGGACTGGATCTCGCCCGCCGGTCTGAAGGCGGAGAGGACCATCCAGTACAGCGGGAAGGCGACGGCGGCGGCGACGAGGAGGGTGAGGGCCTCGGCGGCGAGGCGCCCGGGGCGCCTGACGCGGAACGTGGTCACAGCTCTTCTCCCTGTCGTCGCAGCAGGCGCAGGTGGACCAGCGTCACGGTCAGCAGGATCAGCAGCATGACGACGCCGATGGCCGCGCCGAGGCTGTACTCGGACGAGGCGAAGGCCTTCTGGTAGGCGTACACGTTGAGGACGAGGTTCTGGCCGGCGATTCCGCCGCCGTTCGTCATCACGTAGATCTGGGTGAAGACCTTGAAGTCCCAGATGACCGACTGGATCGTGACGACGGCCAGGATCGGCCGGAGCGTCGGCGCGGTGACGGAGCGCCAGATCCGCCATTGGGAGGCGCCGTCGAGGGCGGCGGCCTCCAGGATCTCGGACGGGACGGCCCGGATGCCCGCGTAGACGGTGACCATCACGAACGGGAAGGAGCACCAGACGACTTCGAGGAGGACGAGGGCGAAGGCGCTGTACCGCCCGTACGTCCAGGAGAAGTCACCGAGCCCGAGCAGCTTGTTGACGGGGCCGAAGTCGGGGTCGAAGAGGAAGACCCAGACGGTGGAGCCGGTGACCGCGGGGGTGGCCCAGGCGCCGAGCGCGGCCAGCATCAGGGCGAGGCGGGGCAGGGCACGCACGCGCGTGAGGAGGACGGCGAGGGCGCAGCCGACGGTGAGCGTGGTGGCGACGCAGGCGGCGGCGAAGAGGACGGTGGCGAGGAGGACCTGCCGGAACTGGGCGTCGGCGAAGAGGGCCGTGTAGTTGCCGAAGCCTTTGAAGGAGGTGGGTTCGCCGCCGCTGACCTGCGCCTGGGTGTACTCCAGGAAGGAGATCAGGCCGAGCTGGTAGACGGGGTAGACCAGCAGTCCGCCGATGACGACGAGGGCGGGCAGCAGGTACAGCCAGGGGGTCCAGGGGCGGTGCCCCCGGATGCCGGTGCGCCGCGCGGCCGGGGCGGTGCGGGTGGGCCGCGTGCCCGGGTCGGTCCCGGTGGGCTTCTCGGTGAGCTGGGTGGTCATGGGTGTCAGCCCGCCGGCGCGAAGGCCGCGTCCATCTTCTTCGCGGCGTCGTCGGCGGCCGCCTTGACGTCCTTACGGCCGCTGACGATCTCCTGGAACATCGTGGGCAGTACGAGGGAGGCGTCGATCCGGCCCCAGCCGGGGGACGCGGGGACGAACTCGGTGCCGGCGCCGAGGGTGTCGATGAAGGGCTTCACGAACGGCTGGCGCCGGGCGGCCGCGGCGCGGACGTCGGTGTACGTGGGGAGGAAGCCCATCGCGTCGAAGAGGCGGCCCTGGGTCTCCTTGCCGGTCAGGGACTTGAGCAGGTCGACGGCGAGGGTGCGGTGCGACGTGCTCCTGAGGACGCCGATGTTGTTGCCGCCCGCGAAGGCGGGGGCGATGGAGCCGGGGGTGGTGCCGGGCAGCGGGACGACGGCGTACCGGCCCTTGACGGTGCCGGCCTCGACGGCGGCGTGGCTGAAGTCGCCGCCGATGGCCATGGCGGCCTTGCCGGAGGCGAAGGCGGTGACGGTGGCGTTGCCGCCCATCTGGGCGCACTTGGCGGCCGGGCAGTTGTCCTCGCCGAAGAGCGAGGTGTACGTGGTGATGCCCTTGAGGGCGGCCTCGCTGTTGATGGCGGCCTTGTACGAGTCGCCGACCGGGGTGGCGAGTTCGCCGCCCGCCGCCCAGACGAAGGGCAGGGCGCCGTAGGTGTAGGCGCCACCGACGGCCATCCCGTACAGCTCGGGCCTCGCCTTGCGGATCTTCTTGGCGGTGGAGACGAGTTCGGCCTGGCTCTTGGGGGCGGTGAGGCCGAGTTCCCGGAACACGTCGGTGCGGTAGTAGAGGGCACGGACGCCGACGAAGAGCGGGGCGCCGTAGACCTTCCCGGCGACGGTGACGGACCGTTTCGCGGTGGGGTCGGTGTCCTCGGCCTCGTCCCAGCCGGCGAACTCGGTGCTGATGTCGGCGAGTCCGCCGTCCTTGACGTATCCGGCGGTGTCGGTGTTGCCGTACTCGATGAGGTCGGGGGCCGACTTCGGGTCGTTGAAGGCGGCCTTGACGCGTTGGGCGCGGGTCTCGACGGGGATGTACTCGATCTCGACCCTCGCGCCGCGGTGGGTCTTCTCGAAGGCGGCGACGGCCTGGTCGACGACCTGTTCCTTGGGCGCGTTGCCGACCTCCTGGAAGAGCCAGACGCGCAGGGTGCCGGTCCTCTCGTCCGTGGTGGCCCTGCCGTCGGACGTCTGGGGGGCGCAGGCGGTGGCGGTGAGTCCCGCGAGCAGGAGTGCGGTGGCGGTGGCGGTGATGGGGGTCCCCCCTGCTCGGGCGAAGCCGAGAGCTCGGGGGAGGGCAGGAAGCTTCATGGCGGATCCCCTCCGGATGCATCCGTTGCAACATGCGCAACGCGCGTTTCGTTCTGCACAACACGCGTGAGGTTAGGCGCGGTCCCGGTGGGCCGACAAGAGGTCTCGACCACTTCGACGGGCGGGAGACCCCTTTCGGGCGGGAGACCACCTCGACGGCCGGGCGACCCCGCAGACGGACGGGAGACCCCTTCGCGGGTCCGGAGACACGGAAGCGGGCCGGAAACGCGGAACGGCCCCCGTCGCACGTACCGAAGTACGCGCGACGGGGGCCGTCCCCGACGTCAGGACACCGCTGTCCGCTGCCCGCTACTTGTCCTTGCCGCCCTTGCCCTTGTCCTTGTCGCCGCCGCCGGCGCCCATGGATTCGTAGATCTCCTTGCACATGGGACAGACCGGGTACTTCTTGGGGTCGCGCCCCGGCACCCAGACCTTTCCGCACAGCGCCACGACGGGCGTCCCGTCGAGGGCGCTCGCCATGATCTTGTCCTTCTGGACGTAATGGGCGTAGCGCTCGTGGTCCCCGTCACCGTGGGACACCTGCGGCGTCGGCTCGACGAGGGTTCCCGTACCTGACCCGCGCTCGGGCTCGAGAGTGCTCATAAGCGCCAAGGGTACTGAAAGCCGGGGCCCTCAGTTGAGCGACGGGTCGTCGGGGTACGTGGCGATCATCGCGAGCTCCCCGCGCTGCCTGCGGAGCACCTGCCGCCAGAGCGTCTCGGGCTGCGGCGAGGAGACGTCGCCGGGCTCGGACTCGACCACGTACCAGGCGCCCTCTCCGAGCTCGGACTCCAGCTGTCCGGGGCCCCAGCCCGCGTACCCCGCGAAGATCCGCAGCGAGCCGAGGGCCGGTCCGAGCAGCTCGGGCGGGGTTTCCAGGTCGACGAGGCCGATCGCCCCGTGCACCCGCCGCCAGCCGAGGGGGCCCTCGTCGCCGGGGATCACGGCGACGCCGAGAGCGGCGTCGAGCGAGACGGGGCCGCCCTGGAAGACGACTCCGGGTTCACCGGCGAGCCCGGCCCACCCGGCGAGGATGTCGCCGACGGTCACCGGTGTCGGCCGGTTGAGGACCACGCCGAGGGAGCCCTCGTCGTCGTGGTCGAGGAGCAGGACCACCGCGCGGTCGAAATTCGGGTCCGCGAGCGCGGGGGTGGCGACGAGCAGCCGTCCTGTGAGCGAGGACACCTCGGTCATGCGACACATGATCCCGCATCTTCGGGCTTCGCGGGGGTTGTCGGGGCGACCGAGGGACGGGATGGCGGGAAGTCGACGAGCGCCGCAGATCAGATCGGTGACCGCGGCGGTCGGCGGGCGGCCCCGGGGCGCCTTGACGAGGGAAGCGGACGGTGACACTCCGCAAGATCACGGGAACAGAGGGTGTTGTGCCGAATTCATTACGTCTGACAGGCCCCCCGGGGCATCCAAGAGAGGTCTCATGGCCCCTTACCCTTTTCACTGGCCACCCGACCGACCCACTCCGGAACGCGAGATTCATGACCGGCACAGAGAGCCATGATGTACTGCTCGTCCATGGCGGAACCCCGCTGGAGGGCGAGATCCGCGTCCGCGGCGCGAAGAACCTCGTGCCCAAGGCGATGGTCGCCGCCCTGCTCGGCAGCGGCCCCAGCCGCCTGCGCAACGTTCCCGACATCCGTGACGTCCGCGTCGTCCGCGGACTGCTCCAGCTGCACGGAGTGACGGTCCGTCCGGGTGAGGAACCCGGCGAGCTCGTCCTCGACCCGACGCACGTCGAATCCGCGAACGTCGCCGACATCGACGCCCACGCCGGCTCGTCGCGCATCCCGATCCTCTTCTGCGGCCCGCTGCTGCACCGCCTCGGCCACGCCTTCATCCCGGGCCTCGGCGGCTGCGACATCGGCGGCCGGCCCATCGACTTCCACTTCGACGTGCTGCGCCAGTTCGGTGCCACCATCGAGAAGCGGGCGGACGGGCAGTACCTGGAGGCCCCCCAGCGCCTCCGCGGCTGCAAGATCCGGCTGCCGTACCCCTCGGTCGGCTCGACCGAGCAGGTGCTGCTGACGGCCGTCCTCGCCGAGGGCGTCACCGAGCTGTCGAACGCGGCGGTGGAGCCCGAGATCGAGGACCTGATCTGCGTCCTGCAGAAAATGGGCGCGATCATCTCCATGGACACCGACCGGACCATCCGGATCACCGGTGTCGACCGCCTCGACGGCTACACCCACCGCGCGCTCCCGGACCGCCTGGAGGCCGCCTCCTGGGCGTCGGCCGCGCTGGCGACCGAGGGCAACATCTACGTGCGCGGCGCCCAGCAGCGCTCGATGATGACCTTCCTCAACACGTACCGGAAGGTCGGCGGTGCCTTCGAGATCGACGACGAGGGCATCCGCTTCTGGCACCCGGGCGGCTCGCTCAACGCGATCCACCTGGAGACGGACGTGCACCCGGGCTTCCAGACCGACTGGCAGCAGCCGCTGGTCGTGGCCCTGACGCAGGCGTCCGGCCTCTCCATCATCCACGAGACGGTGTACGAGTCGCGGCTCGGATTCACCTCCGCGCTGAACCAGATGGGTGCGCACATCCAGCTGTACCGCGAGTGCCTCGGCGGCTCCGACTGCCGCTTCGGCCAGCGGAACTTCCTGCACTCGGCGGTCGTGTCCGGCCCGACCCGGCTCCAGGGCGCCGACCTGGTCATCCCCGACCTGCGCGGCGGATTCTCGTACCTGATCGCGGCGCTGGCGGCGCAGGGCACCTCCCGGGTGCACGGTATCGAGCTGATCAACCGCGGCTACGAGAACTTCATGGAGAAGCTCGTCGAGCTGGGCGCCAAGGTCGAGCTCCCGGGCCGCGCGCTGGTGTAGGGCGTCACGGCCTCCGTGCGGACCTCACGGGGCCCGCACGGAGGCCCAGGGGCCCACGGAGGGCCCCTGGCGCCCGTACGGGCGCACAAGAAAGGGCGGCCATCCCCGAACAGGGTGGCCGCCCTTTCTGCGCCTACAAGCTGCCTTACTTGCCCTTGGCGGCTTCCTTGAGCTTCGAGCCCGCGGAGACCTTCACGCTGTAACCGGCCGGGATGTCGATCGGGTCGCCGGTCTGCGGGTTACGAGCGGTGCGAGCGGCACGGTGAGTGCGCTCGAAGGTCAGGAAGCCGGGGATGGTGACCTTCTCGTCGCCCTTGGCGACGACCTCACCGACGGTCTCGGCGAGCGCGGCCAGCACGGCGTCGGCGTCCTTGCGGGTCACCTCGGCGCGGTCGGCCAGGGCGGCCACCAGCTCACTGCGGTTCATGTTGTTACTCCCGTGTTCTTCTTGCCTGTGAGGCGTGCCACGCGGCGGAAGCCGCGTGATTGGGTACAGCGAAGCCGATGCTGCCAGGGCCTTCGGACAGTCCCCGGACCCGGGTCTAATGACAGACCCTCGCGCCCAAACACGCATCCTGCCCCCACCAGCGGCGGGAACGCCAATCCGGCACCCCCTGGGGTCACACGAAAAACGCCAGAGCCCCGTGGTGGTGACGTTCTGTCGACTCCGCGAAAACGAAGCGGAGCCGAAAAGCCACCCTAAAGGCGGGTTTCCGGCTCCGCGAATCGCGACGCGCCGTCAGCGCCCGGTCGCCGCCGAGCCGCCGCCCGCGGCCTTCGCCGCGTTGCGCACCGCTCCGGCGACCGCGCCGGCCACCTTGTCGTTGAAGACGGACGGGATGATGTAGTTCGGGTTCAGCTCGTCCTCGGTGACGACGTCCGCGAGAGCCGTGGCGGCCGCGAGCATCATCTCCGTGTTGACGGTACGGGAGTGGGCGTCGAGCAGGCCGCGGAAGACACCCGGGAAGACCAGTACGTTGTTGATCTGGTTCGGGAAGTCCGAGCGGCCGGTGGCGACGACGGCGGCCGTCTGCCGGGCGGCTGCCGGGTCGACCTCGGGG
The DNA here is from genome assembly GCF_042716475.1 of Streptomyces sp. NPDC058671. NCBI lineage: Bacteria > Bacillati > Actinomycetota > Actinomycetes > Kitasatosporales > Streptomycetaceae > Streptomyces > Streptomyces sp. NPDC058671. The sequence continues at coordinate 223,342 of NZ_JBHXSA010000008.1, forward strand.
TCGGGGTTCGCGAGCGCGAACACGATCGCGCCTTCCGCCATGGCGGCCACGTCCTCCGCGCCGAGCAGGTTCGGGGCCGACACGCCGATGAAGACGTCCGCGCCGACGACGGCCTCCTTGAGGGTGCCGGTGACGCCCTCGGGGTTGGTGTTGTCGGCGATCCAGCGCAGCGGGGAGTCCGCGGGGGCGTCCACGAGGTCCTCGCGGCCCGCGTGCACGACGCCCTGGATGTCGGCGACGACGGCGTGCTTGACACCCGCCGCGATCAGCAGTTTCAGGATGGCCGTACCGGCGGCGCCGGCCCCGGACATGACGACCCGTACGTCACCGACGCTCTTGTTCACCACGCGCAGGGCGTTGGTGAGGGCGGCGAGGACGACGATGGCGGTGCCGTGCTGGTCGTCGTGGAAGACGGGGATGTCGAGGGCCTCGCGCAGCCGGGCCTCGATCTCGAAGCAGCGGGGCGCGGAGATGTCCTCCAGGTTGATGCCCGCGAAGCCGGGGGCGATGGCCTTGACGATCGCGACGATCTCGTCGGTGTCCTGCGTGTCGAGGCAGATCGGCCAGGCGTCGATGCCGGCGAAGCGCTTGAAGAGGGCCGCCTTGCCCTCCATGACGGGCAGGGCGGCCATCGGGCCGATGTTGCCGAGGCCGAGGACGGCGGAGCCGTCGGTGACGACCGCGACCGAGTTGCGCTTGATGGTGAGGCGGCGGGCGTCCTCGGGGTTCTCGGCGATCGCCATGCAGACCCGGGCGACGCCCGGGGTGTAGATCATCGAGAGGTCGTCACGGTTGCGGATGGGATGCTTGGACGCCATCTCGATCTTGCCGCCGAGGTGCATCAGGAACGTGCGGTCGGAGACCTTGCCGAGGGTCACGCCCTCGATGGTGCGCAGCTGCTCGACGATCTCGTCGGCGTGCGAGGTGGACGTCGCGGCGATGGTGACGTCGATGCGGAGCTTCTCGTGGCCGGAGGCGGTCACGTCGAGGCCGGTGACGGATCCGCCGTGGGACTCCACCGCCGTGGTCAGCTGCGAGACCGCGGTTCCGCTCGCGGGAACCTCCAGCCGGACCGTCATCGAGTACGAGACGCTGGGCGCCGTTGCCATGGCCGAGTTCCTCTGCTTTCCCTGAGCTTCGTTGCTACGCCGCCTCGGCTGGTTGCCCGGCGGCGCCCTCCGATGGTCGCACCTACCAGCCGGTAGCAGGTAATGCGGTCATTTTGTTTTCGGAAAGTAGTTTCCACCATACGAGAACCCATGGGGAAACAGAAGAGGTCCCCGTCACCAGGGGCGACGAGGACCTCGACTTCGTGACTACGTACGAGAACAAAAGCGTCTAAGTGGCACCGACCCGCCATGCTCGCCTCGCGGCAAGTGGTCCCTCTGGGGGACGAAGGTTGGGCCCGGGGGCTTGGATCGAGCCGGTGCCACCACAAGGCTAACAAACCACCCTGCCAAGTGATTCAGGCGCCACAGGTTGACCTGAAATCGGCCTCGGGCAGGCCCCCCGGCGACGCCCGGGAACTCAGTCCCGCAGCAGGTCGGGCACCCCCGCCCCGTCCGGCATGTCGCCCGCGCCCGCGACCACCGTGAGCTGCTGCGTCGCACGGGTGAGGGCCACGTACAGCACCCGCAGCCCGGCCGGGGACTCGTCCGCGATCTCCGCCGGCGAGACGACCACCGTGGCGTCGTACTCCAGGCCCTTCGCCTCGAGGGAGCCGAGCGCCACCACGCGGTCGCCCAGCTCGGCGAGCCAGCGTGCCGCCTCCGCGCGCCGGTTCATGGCGACGACGACACCGACGGTGCCCTCCACCCGCTCCAGGAGCAGCCGCGCCTCGGACCGTACGGTTTCGGCCAGGTCGGCCTTCTCCGGTACGGCCACGAAACGGGGCTCGACACCCGTGGAGCGGACGGCGCGCGGCGACTCCTTGCCCGGCATGGCGAGGGCGAGCACCTTGGCGGCGAGTTCGGCGATCTCGGCCGGGTTCCGGTAGTTCACGGTCAGCTCGAAGCGGCGCCGCGGCCGGGAGCCGAGGGCCTCGTCACGGGCCTCCGCGGCCTCGTCCGGGTCCGACCAGGAGGACTGCGCCGGGTCGCCGACGACCGTCCAGGTCGCGTGCCGGCCGCGCCGCCCGACCATCCGCCACTGCATGGGCGTGAGGTCCTGCGCCTCGTCGACGATCACGTGCGCGTACTCGGTGCGCTCGGCCGCGAGCCGCTCGGCCCGCTCGCGCTGCGTCTCCTCCCGTTCGGGCATCAGCTCCTCCAGGCCCGTGAGCTGGTCCAGCGGGTCGTACTCCCGGCGCTTCTTCGGCCGGGACGGGGCGCCCAGGAGCGTGCCCAGCTCGTCGAGGAGGGCCACGTCGTGGACGGACAGCTCCCGGCGGCGCAGCGAGCGGGCCAGCCGCCGCACCTCGCCCTGGTTGAGGATGCGGCGGGCCCAGCGGCCGAGCCGCCGCTCGTCGGCCATCGCGTCGAGGACCCCGCGCGGGGTGAGCTCCGGCCACCAGGCGTCGAGGAAGGAGAGGAAGGAGTCCTCGGTGGAGACGTCCTCGTCGAAGGAGGAGCGCAGCTCGGCGGCGAGCTCGGGGTCGCTGTGCCGGCCGACGGCGCCGGACTTGGCGTACAGCGCGTCGAGGAGCAGCCTGCGGGCGCGGGGGCGGAGCAGGTTGACGGGGGCGGTGCCGCCGAGGACGTTGTGGCGGATGCGCCGCAGCTCGTCGGACTCCAGCTCCAGGCGGCGGCCGAAGGCGACGACACGGAGCCGGTCGGGCGTCCCGGTGTGGTCCTCATCGCCCAGGGCGAGCTGCCCCTGCGGTCTCCTGGGCGCCGGGTTCTCCAGGGCTCCGCGGGCCGCCTTGCGCAGCACGTGGAGCATCCGGGAGGAGCCCTTGATCCGGGCGACGGCGGGTTCGTCGTAGGCGGTGGCCTCGACGCCGTCGACCAGCGAGCCGACGGCCCTGATCGCGACCTGGCCCTCCTCGCCGAGGGAGGGCAGGACACCCTCGGTGTACGAGACGAGGAGCGGGGTCGGGGAGACGATGAGGATGCCTCCCGCGTACCGCCGCCGGTCCTGGTAGAGCAGGTACGCGGCCCGGTGCAGGGCGACGGCGGTCTTGCCGGTGCCGGGGCCGCCCTCCACGTACGTGACGGAGGCGGCGGGCGCGCGGATGACGAGGTCCTGCTCCGCCTGGATGGAGGACACGATGTCCCGCATGGTGTGGCTGCGGGCCTGGCCGAGGGCGGCCATCAGGGCGCCGTCGCCGATCACGGGCAGCTCGCGCCCGTCGAGGGTGGCCCGCAGCTCGGGGCGCATCAGGTCGTCCTCCACGCCGAGGACCTTGCGGCCCTTGGAGCGGATGACCCGGCGGCGCACGACCCGGCCGGGGTCCACCGGGGTGGACCGGTAGAAGGGCGCGGCGGCGGGCGCGCGCCAGTCGATGACCAGCGGCGCGTAGTCGGAGTCGAGGACGCCGATCCGGCCGATGTGGAGGGTCTCGCCGATGTCGGCGGTGTTGTCGGGGCGGACGGCGTCCTCGGCGGGCTCGATCGAGGTGTAGGCGCCGTCGGGCCCCTTCTTGCCGTCCTCGCCGTACAGCAGATCGATCCGGCCGAAGAGGAAGTCCTCGAACTCGTTGTTGAGCCGGTTGAGGTGGATGCCGGCCCGGAAGACCTGGGCGTCGCGCTCGGCGAGAGCGCCGGGCGTGCCGACCTGGCCCCGCTGGGCGGCGTCGTTCATCAGGAACTCCGCCTCGTGGATCTTTTCCTCCAGCCGGCGGTAGACGTGATCCAGATGTTCCTGCTCGACACCGATCTCACGGTCTCTGACCGTGTCCACGGCTTCCTGCGCGGCCACCTAAGGCCCCCTTCTGACGTGCACTGGGCAGCCGTCGAGCGTACGCCACCGGGAGCCGCCGTGTCAGGCGCGATCGACTCCCGGCGGCAGATCGCGGGCCGCAGGTGGAGGCACGGGGTGGATTGTGGGGGATTCATGGCCGTGTGGGAGTGATGGCGTGAGTCTGAGAGGGTGCAGGTATGGACATCGAGCGCAGGAACAACGTCACCGTGACCGGGAACCCCGAGGGACGCACGGTGGTGCTGGCTCATGGGTTCGGGTGTGATCAGAACATGTGGCGGCTGACGGTGCCCGCTCTGGCGCCGGACCACCGCGTGGTGCTGTTCGACTACGTGGGCTCGGGACGTTCGGACGCGTCCGCCTTCTCCGCGGAGCGCTACGCCTCCCTGGACGGCTACGCCAGGGACGTGGCCGAGGTGTGCGAGGCGCTCGACCTGCGTGACGCGGTGTTCGTGGGGCACTCGGTCAGCGCGATGATCGGCGTGACGGCCCTCGGCATGGTCCCGGGGCGGATCGGTGCGCTGGTGATGGTCGCCCCCTCGCCGCGTTACCTCGACGACGAGGGGTACCGGGGCGGGTTCGGCGCCGAGGACATCGACGAACTGCTGGCGTCCCTGGAGTCGAACTACCTGGGCTGGTCGGCGGCCATGGCTCCGGCCATCATGGGCAACGCGGACCGGCCCGAGCTCGGCGAGGAGCTGACCAACAGCTTCTGCGCCACGGACCCGGACATGGCACGGGTCTTCGCCCGGGCCACGTTCCTGTCGGACTCGCGGGACGACCTGAAGGGCGTGGAGGTGCCGACGCTGATCCTGGACTGCGTCCAGGACGTCATCGCCCCCCGGGAGGTCGGCGCCTTCGTCCACCGGGCGATCCCCGGCTCCACGCTGGTCACGCTGGACGCGACCGGCCACTGCCCCCACCTGTCCGCGCCGGAGGCCACCAACGACGCGATCACCCGCTTCCTGGCGGAGTTGCGGTGATGTGCCGCACCGGGCACCGGCCCGACCCCTACGGCACCGGTGGCGAGGAGTCCTCGGACATCACGTTCACCGCGCTCCTCGAGGACAGCGCCGAGGAGCTGTACGAGAGCGCGCCGTGCGGCTACCTGTCGACGCTGCTCGACGGCACCGTCGCGAAGATCAACGGCACGCTCCTGGGGTGGCTCGGTCTGGAGCGGAAGGCGGTGATCGGCCGCATGCGCTTCACCGACCTGCTGACCGTGGGCGGCAAGCTGTACCACGAGACCCACTTCGCGCCGCTGCTGCGCATGCAGGGCGAGATCGGCGGCATCGCCCTGGAGATGAGGCAGGCCGACGGCGGCCGCCTGCCGGTGCTGATCTCCTCCGCGCTCAAGTACGGCGAATCCGGCGAGCCGCTGCTGATCCGCACCACCGTCTTCGACGCCCGCGACCGCCGCGCCTACGAAGTGGAGCTCCTGCGGGCCCAGAAGGCCGCCGAACAGGCCCGCCGGGAGGCGGAGGCCGACCGGGCCCGGCTGCAGGACGCCCTCGCCGTACTCCAGGCATCGCTGCTGCCCGACACCCTGCCGCCGATACCGGGGGTGGAGACGGCCGCCCACTACCGCACGGCCTCCCCCGACCGGCTGGGCGGCGACTTCTACGACGTCCTCCCCCTCGGCGGCGGACGCTTCGCCTTCTTCCTGGGAGACGTGTGCGGCAAGGGCCCCCAGGCCGCCGCCGTCACCTCACTGGCCCGCTACACCCTGCGCACCGCCGTCCTGCACGACCCCGACCCGGTGGCCGCCCTGACGACCCTCAACACCGCGCTCCACGAGCGCTACAGCGCCGGCGATCCGCGGTACTGCACCGCCATCGTCGGCGTCATGGAACCCGATCCCGCCACCGGCCGGGCCGCCGTCCGCATCGCCTCGGGAGGCCACCCGTCGGCCCTCGTCCTGCGGGGCGACGGCACCGCCGACTTCCTGCCCACCCCGGGCGGCCTCCTCGTCGGCATCCTGCCCACCGCGCCCTTCGTCACCGCGACCACCACCCTGGGCCCCGGGGACACCCTGCTGCTCTACACCGACGGGCTCACCGAAGCCCGCACCGGCCCCGGCCGCACCGGCCTGTACGGAGACGACGCCTTGCGCGCCTTCGCCACCCCCCACGCGGGCAGACCGCCCCACGCGGTCATCGAGGCCCTGACCGTCCTGCTGGACGGCTTCGGCGACGGCCTGGACGACGACACCGCGCTCCTCGCCCTCGGCGTCCCCACGACCGAGAGTCGGACATGACACCGCTGAGCATCACCACCCTGGTCGCCGCGACCGGCCCCGTCCTCCAGGTCGTCGGCGAACTCGACTACACCACCGCCACCCGGCTGCGGGACACGCTCGCCACCGTCACCCTGCGGCCGGGCCAGCGACTCGTGCTGGACCTGGCCGGCATGGAGTTCTGCGACTCCAGCGGCATCACCGCCCTGCTCGCCGCCCGCGCGCGGGCCCACGCCGCCCAGGCGGACATCGCCCTCGCCGGCGTCCCCGCCCACACCCTTCGCATCCTGCACATCGTCGGCCTCGATCAGGTCTTCACCCTTCACCCGGACATCGACGCGGCCACCCGGCCCTGACCCCCGGGAGGGGTCTCAGCCGTCGTACTTCGCGTCGGCGGAGGGATCCAGCGCCAGCCGGTACCCCCGCTTCACCACCGTCTGGATCAGCTTCGGCGTCCCGAGCGCCGCCCGCAGGCGCGCCATCGCCGTCTCCACCGCGTGCTCGTCCCGGCCCGCCCCGGGCAGCGCCCGCAGCAGGTCGGCCCGGGAGACCACCCAGCCGGGGCGGCGCGCGAGCAGCCCGAGGAGGGCCATTCCGGCGGGCGGCACGGGCCGCAGGACGCCGTCGACGAGGACGGCGTGGCCCCGGACCTCCATCCGGTGCCCCGCCACCGGCAGGACCCGCGAGCGGCCGGGCAGCTCCTTGCAGAGGAGCTGGACGAGCGGCCCGAGCCGGAACCGCTCCGGCTGGTAGGTGTCGATGCCCTCGGCCTGGAGCGGCAGCGCCGTCACGGGCCCCACGCACACGGCGAGCACGTCGTGCCGCAGCGCGGCGACGAGTGCGTCCCGTACGCCCTTCTCCTCGGCCCGGGAGAGCAGCGAGGCGGCCGCGGGGGCGCTGGTGAAGGTGACGGCGTCCAGGGTGCCGGAGAGGGCCGCGTCGAGGAGCCGGTCGAGCGGCGCGGTGTCCTCCGGGGGCATCCAGCGGTAGACGGGGACGCCGACGACCTCCGCTCCGGCGGCGCCGAGCGCCTCCACGAAGCCGGGCAGCGGCTCCCCGTGCAGCTGGAGCGCGATGCGGCGCCCGGCGACGCCCTCGTCGAGGAGCCGGTCGAGGACCTCGGCCATGGACTCCGAGCCGGGCGACCAGGACTCGGTGAGTCCCGCGGCCCGCACGGCGCCCTTGACCTTGGGGCCGCGGGCGAGGAGTTCGGTGTCCCGCAGGACGGCGAGGAGTTCCTCGCCGTATCCCCAGCCCTCGGCCGCCTCGACCCAGCCCCGGAAGCCGATCGCCGTGGTGGCGACGACGACGTCCGGGGCGTGGTCGAGGAGTTCCTTGGTGGCGGCGAGGAGTTCGGTGTCGTCCGCGAGGGGCACGATCCGCAGTGCGGGGCCGTGGACGACGGCGGCGCCGCGCCGGCGCAGCAGCGCGATGAGTTCGTCCGCGCGCCGCGCCGCGGTGACGCCGACGGTGAAGCCGGCGAGGGGGCCGTGTTCTTGCTCGTCCATGGGGCCCGAGCCTGACGGGGACGCGTGACAGACTCGGTTCGCCCGTATTTCCTGGTCGTTACGGTCCGCGCCGTGCACCGGAGATCACACCTTCGCGTAGCCGGGCCGGGGCTCCGACGCGGTGACGGCCTCGGCGGTCCGGGGGACCGCGGTGGGGCGCCGAAGGTATACCGACCAGGTGACGGCCATGCAGGCCGCGTAGAAGACCAGGAAGGCGACGAAGGCGGCGGTGCCGCTGCCGACGGTCTGGAAGGACTGGCGGAAGGCGAGGTTGATGCCCAGTCCGCCGAGCGCGCCGACCGCCCCGATGAGACCCATGGCGGCGCCGGAGAGACGCCGGCCGTACGCCTCCGCCGCGTCTCCCGAGAGCCCCTTGCGGTGCCCCTGGGCGAGGAAGATCGCCGGGATCATCTTGAACGTGGAGCCGTTGCCGAGTCCGCTGAGGACGAAGAGGGCGATGAAGCCGACGAGGAAGACGGCGAGCGACTCGACGACGGAGGCGTAGATCACCACTCCGGTCGCGGCGGCCATCCCGGCGAACGTCCCCAGGGTGATGCGGGCGCCGCCGTGCCGGTCGGCGAGGGAGCCGCCGACGGGCCGGATCAGCGAGCCGAGCAACGGGCCGATGAAGGTGAGCGAGGCGGCCTGGAGCGGGGTGCGTCCGAACTGGGTCTGGAGGACGAGTCCGAATGCGAAGCTGTAGCCGATGAAGGAGCCGAAGCAGCCGATGTACAGGAAGGCCATGATCCAGGTGTGGCGGGCCCGTACGGCCTCCTTCGCGGCCCCGGTGTCGTTCTTGACGGGGGCGAGGTTGTCCATGAAGAGCGCGGCGCACACGGCGGCGACCACGATCAGGGGGAGGTAGACCCCGAGCACGATCCGGGGGTGCACGGCACCGGCGGTGCCGATGACGAGGAGGCCGACGAGCTGTACGACGGGGACGCCGATGTTGCCGCCGCCCGCGTTGAGCCCGAGAGCCCAGCCCTTCCTGCGGAGCGGGAAGAACGCGTTGATGTTGGTCATCGAGGAGGCGAAGTTGCCACCGCCGACACCGGTGAGCGCGGCCACCAGGACGAACGTGGTGTACGAGGTGCCGGGCTCCATCACCGCGAAGGCGAGGCCCGTGGGCAGCAGGAGCATCAGGGCGCTGAAGACGGTCCAGTTACGGCCGCCGAAGCGGGCGACGGCGAAGGTGTACGGGATCCGGATCAGCGCGCCGACGAAGGTCGCGGTCGCGATCAGGAAGAACTTGCCGGCCGGGTCGACGCCGTACTGCGGCCCCATGAAGAGCACCATGACCGACCACAGGCTCCAGACGGAGAACCCGATGTGCTCGGAGAGCACGGAGAAGATCAGGTTCCGCCGGGCGATCCGCTCGCCCTTCTCACGCCAGAAGGTCTCGTCCTCCGGCTCCCACTGCTCGATCCACCGGCCGCCCATGTCGTACCTCCGCGGGTGTCGGGTCCTGGGGCGTCCACAGCCCCGGTCCACCTGTCGGCGAGGCTAGTAAGGTCGCGTTTCGGCCCGATGCCGAGAGGTGACGGGAGCGGAACCTTGCTCTCACCCGGCGCGGAAGGCCCCTGTGAGCGCCTGCGGTCCCGCCCGGTCCACGCCGGGCTCGGCCTCGGGCAGCCAGGAGCCGGGCGGGCGTTTCAGCCAGCCCTCCGCCGCGCCGATCTCCGCGGCTGCGGCCCGCAGGGCGTCGAGGCCGGGGTGGCGCAGACCCTTGCGCCACACCAGGCTCACGGGCGACAGGGGTACGGGGTCGGTGAGCGGCCGCAGGACGCAGCCCGGCATGGGCGGGAAGTCGACGACGGCGAGCACCGGGTTGCGGTGTTTGGCCATGATGCGGCGGAACTCCTCATGGCCGACCGCGAGCGGCGCGGGCGGGGCGACCTCGATGCCGCGCCCGGCGAAGAGCCGGGCGGCGAGGTCGGTCCACTCGGGCGTACGGTCGTTCCCCGCGCCCGCGTAGACCCGTTCCCCGGCGAGGCCCGCGAGCGGCACCTCGGACAGGCCGGCCAGCGGATGGTCCTCGGGAAGGATCACCGCCATTCGCTCGTACCGTACGAACTGGAAGTCGAGCCGCGCCCGCAGCCCCGCTTCGAGCCCTCCGTACCGGCCGAAGGAGGTGTCGAGCCGTCCGGCGAGGATGTCCCGCACCGCGCCGGTGAGCCCGCTCTCGTAGCGGGCCATCAGCTCGTGCTCCGGAGCGAGTTCACGGGCCCGGCGCAGGACGCGTTCCTGGACGAGGCCCGGACTGTTGAGGTCGACGAGGAGGGGCCGGGGGGCGGCGCGGAAGGCCTCGGTCAGCTCGTCGTGGGCGGCGAGGACCCGGCGGGCGTACGGGAGGAGGCGCTCCCCGTCCGGGGTGAGGGCGACCTGCCGGGTGGTCCGTACGAAGAGCTCGGCGGCCAGCTCGCGCTCCAGGCGCCGGATGTCCCGGCTGAGGGCCTGCTGGGCGACGTAGAGGCGGGCGGCGGCCCGGGTGAAGTGCAGCTCCTCGGCGACGGCGGTGAAGGCGCGCAGCAGGCGGGGGTCGATGTCGTACGGGGACGGGGTGGCGGGCACCGCCGCATTCAACAACACAGACGCGTGAATGGCCACCGAACAGGTGTTGGACCCGCCCGGCCCGCTGCCCCGAGCCTTGACCCATGCCGCATCCGGAGCTCCCCCCGACCCCGGCGGGCCCGGTGCTCGCCGCCCGCCACCAGGCCCCCCACTCCCCCCGCCCTGAGGAACGACCACCTGCCGCCCCCGGCGACCAGGGACGACCGCCCTCGACCTCCGGGCACCACGGACAGCCCGCCCCCGTCCCCGGCCCCCTCCCCCGCAACCCCTACCTCCGGCTCTTCGCCGCACCCGGCACCCGTGCCTTCACCGCCGGCAATCTGATCGCCCGGCTGCCCATGGGCATGTTCGGCGTCAGCGCCGTCATCATGATCGCCGCGGCCTACGACTCGTACGCGCTCGCCGGCGCCGTCACCGCCACCGGCACGGCCGCCGGGGCCCTCACCGCCCCCTGGATCGCCCGGCTCGTCGACCGGTGCGGCCAGGCGCGGATCGCGGTCCCCGCCACCGCCTACGCGGTCCTCGGCCAGGTGGTCCTGCTGCTCTGCGTCCATCAGAGGGCGCCCGTCTGGGCCCTCTTCGCCACGGCCGCCCTCACCGCCACGAGCCCCAACACGGGCGGCATGTCCCGGGCCCGCTGGGCCCACCTCTTCCGGGGCGACCGGGACGCCCTCCACACCGCCAACGCCTTCGAACAGGCCGTCGACGAACTCTGCTTCATGCTCGGCCCGGTCGTCGCCGCGCTCGTCTGCTCGACCCTCTTCCCCGAGGCGGGCACCCTCGTCGCCGCCACCCTCTTCCTCGGCGGGGTCCTGGTCTTCACCGCCCAGCGCGCCACCGAACCGCCGGTCGCGCCCCGCACCGCCGCCGGTTCCCCGCTGCGGGTCCCCGGCATGGTCCCCCTCCTCGCGGTCTTCCTCGCCACCGGGGCCGTCTTCGGCTCCATGGAGGTGGTGACCCTCGCGTACGTGGACGGCCCCCTCGCCGGGCCCGTCCTCGCCCTCCAGGCCGCCGGGTCCTGCGCGGCGGGTCTCCTCTACGGCCGCGCCCGCCGTACGGCCCGGCTGCGCTTCTGCCTGGCCGCGATGAGCGTCCTGATGACGCTGCCGCTGCTCGCCGCCTCGACCGGCTCGCTGCTCGCCCTCGCCGCCGGGCTGCTCGTGGCGGGGATGGCGACGGCTCCCACGATGGTGACGGGCATGGGGCTGGTCCAGCGCATGACACCGGCGTCCCAGCTCAACGAGGGCATGACCCTTGCCGTGACCGCCCTCCTCGGCGGCATCGCGGCCGGCTCCGCCACCGGAGGCTGGGCCGCCGACCACGCCCCGTTCCCCGCCTTCGGCTTCCTGATCCCGGTCACGGCGGCGAGCCTGGCCCTGACGCTGGCCCTGCGCGTCGACCGTGCCGACTACGAGCCCTCCACCCCCTAGACTGGTACAAGTTTATGGTACGGTACTCGTACCTTAAAGCTGTACATACGGAGGAGCGGACGTCATGTCCATAAGCGCCAGCGAAGCCAGGGCGACCCTGTTCCCCCTGATCGAGCGCGTCAACACCGATCACGACCCCGTACGCATCACCTCCAAGAACGGCGACGCCGTCCTCATGTCGGCCGCCGACTACGACTCCTGGCAGGAGACCGTCTACCTGCTCCGCTCTCCCGCCAACGCCCAGCGCCTGATGGAGGCGGTGGCCCGCGACCGCGAAAGCACCCCGGTGATCACCAAGTCGATGGACGAGCTGAGGGACTTGGCCGGGGGCGAGGAGTGAGGAGCATCCACTTCGACCCTGCCGCCTGGGAGGACTTCCTGTTCTGGCTCTCCTCGGACCGGAAGACGGCCCGAAGGATCACCCGCCTGATCGGCGAGATCCAGCGCGACCCCTTCGGCGGGATCGGCAAGCCCGAGCCACTCAAGGGTGACCTGTCGGGCTACTGGTCGCGCCGGATCGACGACGAGCACCGACTCGTCTACCGGGCGGACGACAAGGAAGTGAAGATCCTCAAAGCCCGCTACCACTACTGACGCATGATGAAGGCCCGGCAGTCTGCTGACTGCCGGGCCTTCGCCCACATGGGATGAGGTGTCCGAGCGGGCAAGCCCCTCGGACGCTCGGTGGAGATGGCGGGAATCGAACCCGCGTCCAACGGTACGGAAACAGAGCTTCTCCGTGTGCAGTCCGCTACGAGTTTCTCAGCCCCGGAGATCACGCGGACAAGTCTCCGACGGGCTCAGTCACTGTTTGATTTCCCCCTCAGCCCCGTGACCGGGCCGAGAGGTTTAGATCCCTAAATGACGCCAGGATCCGGGTCGGGACCACCCCCGGGCTGACGCTCCTCACAGAGGCTTCTTGTCGTTACCTAAAATTAGGCAGCGAGGGCGAAGCGGGAGTTATCGCTCTTGGAGTTGGCGATTATTGGTTGCGACATATGGTTAACGAGATCATTGCCGCTTCCTCGACACGCTTCCTCTGCATCGGTATCCGCTGTCGAAACCGATCATCCCCATGTTGACTTATCAAGGTGCACGCCCCTCGCGAGGCGGGCACGGCCCATCGTACGTGACCGACGGCCGCTGTCGCCAGCGTATTACCCGCGGCCGCGCCGCTAGGCGATCTTCGCGGCCCGCTCCCTGCGCTTGGCCGCCGCGATGGCCCGGTTGGTCTCGCGGGTGTCCTGCTTCTCGCGCAGCGTCTGACGCTTGTCGAACTCCTTCTTGCCCTTGGCGAGCGCGATCTCGACCTTGACCCGGCCGTTGAGGAAGTACAGCGCCAGGGGCACGATCGTGTGACCCGTCTCCTGGGACTTCGACTCCAGCTTGTCGATCTCCTCGCGGTGCAGCAGCAGCTTGCGCTTCCGCTTCGCCGAGTGGTTGGTCCAGCTGCCCTGCATGTACTCGGGCACATGGATGTTGTGCAGCCACGCCTCGTGGTTGTCGATCTGCACGAAGCCGTCGACCAGCGAGGCGCGGCCCATCCGCAGCGACTTCACCTCGGTGCCCATGAGGACCACACCGCACTCGTACGTGTCGACGATGTGGTAGTCGTGGCGCGCCTTCTTGTTCTGCGCGATGATCTTGCGCTCGGGCGCCTTGTCCTGGTTCTTCTTCGCAGGCTTGCCCTGCACGTTCACGAGTCCCTTTGCCATAGTGCGGTCATTTTCGCACTACGAGCCCCCTCCGAGGCCACTCAATACCGTCTTCGCCCGTTCCTCGGCCCGCTCCCCGGCCGCCAGGTCGGGGGTGATGCCCCGACCGTCCACCGCGTGCCCGGCCGGCGTCCGGTAGTGGCCGACGGTCAGCTCGGCGACGGAGCCGTCCGGCAGGGCGCTCGGCATCTGGACGGCGCCCTTGCCGAACGTGCGCGAACCGACCGTGACCGCCCGGCCCCGGTCCTGGAGGGCGCCGGTGAGCAGCTCGGCCGCGCTCATGGTGCCCCCGTCGATCAGCGCCACCAGGGGCCGGTCGGTGTCGCCGCCGCCCTCCGCGTACACGGCCCGCTGCTCGCCCTCCACGTCGTACGTGGCGACCAGGCCGCCGTCGAGGAAGGCGGAGGCGGCCACGGCCGCCTCGGCGACCAGGCCGCCCGCGTTGCCCCGCAGGTCCAGGAGGACGCCGGCGCCGGCCGGGGCGTCCCGCACCGCGTCACGCACGCGTGTGCCCGCGCCCTTGGTGAAGGCGGCGACCCGGATGAGCAGGGTCCCGTCGTCCAGGCGGCGGACGGTGACGGGGTCCGTGGCGAGCCGGGCCCGGTGCAGGGTCCGCGTCCAGGCGGCGCGGCCGCGCTCGACGCGGAGGGCGACGGCCGAGCCGGGCACTCCGTCGCCGCGCAGCAGGGCGACGACCTCGGAGACCGAGAGCCCGTCGACGGGGCGTCCGTCGACGGAGACGAGCCGGTCCCCGACCCGGAGCCCGGCCCGCTCGGCGGGACCTCCGGACTGCACCCGGGTCACCCGGACGCGGTTCCCGTCGGCCCGGCCCGCGGAGAGCCCGACACCGGTGTAGGCGCCGTCAAGGGCCTGCTCGAACTCGGCGTACTCCTTCTTGTCGTACACCGCGCCCCAGCGGTCGCCGCTGCGGCTGACGAACTCCTCGGCGGCCTGCTTGCCCGACTTCCCGTCGGCCATGGCCGCGGCGGCGGCGCGGTTCAGGGCGGCGCGGTCGACGGGCGCGTCGGCCGCGGGCGGCCGCCCCGCGCGCGTGGACGCGGCCGCGGGATCGCCTCCCGCGTCCTGCCGGGGCAGGGAGCCGGTGGCGGCGGCGGTGGCGAGGACCCCGGCGAAGACCAACGTCAGAACGGCCCCACGGAGTAAGCCGCGGGGCCGGATACAGAGGTGTTCGGTGTCAGCCGACATGCCGCCCACTCTAGGACAAGACGATGGCGCCGCACGGGCTTTGGCCGTACGACGCCATCCGTCGTCAGGGGTCTCTTCTCACACCTTCAGGTACTTGCGCAACGCGATGAAAGCAGCCACGGCGGGCATGAGGAGCCCGATGGCGATCACCAGCGGCAGCTTGGCGAAGACCGCGTCCCAGCCGATGAAGTTGACCAGCTGCATCTTCTCCGCGAGGGCGATGCCGTGGTCGATCAGGAAGTACCGGCCGACGAGCAGCAGCACACAGGCGACCGCGCCGCCCAGGAGTCCGGCGAATGCGGCCTCCATGATGAACGGCATCTGGATGTAGAAGCTGGACGCGCCGACGAGCCGCATGATGCCCGTCTCGCGGCGGCGGCTGAACGCCGAGACGCGCACGGTGTTGACGATCAGCATCAGCGCGATGACCAGCATCAGGCCCATGACACCGAGGGCGGCGATGTTCATGCCGTTCATCAGGTCGAAGAGGTTCTGCAGGATGTTCCGCTGGTCCTGCACCGACTCGACGCCCTCGCGGCCCGCGAAGGCGGTGGCGACCACCTTGTACTTCTCCGGGTCCTTGAGCTTGACCCGGAACGACTCCGGCATCTGGTCCGGCGTGATGACGGAGGCGATGGCGGTGTCGCTGTACTCCTCCTTGTAGTGCTTGTACGCCTCGTCGGCCGACTCGTAGTAGACGGTCTCGACGATGTCCATCTTCTGCAGGTCGGCCTCGATCTGCTCCTTCTGCTGGGCCGTGACCGCACCCTTGGAGCACTTGGCCGCCGCGGCCGACGCGTCGGCCTTGTTGCAGAGGTAGATGGAGACGTTGACCTTGTCGTACCAGTAGTCCTTCATCGTGCTGACCTGCTCGCGCATGAGCAGCGCGCCGCCGAAGAGGGCGAGCGAAAGGGCCACGGAGACGATGACGGCGAAGGTCATCGTGAGATTGCGCCGGAGACCGACACCGATCTCGGAGAGCACGAACTGAGCGCGCATGGGTCTGCTTTCTCCTACTCGCTACAGGCTCAGTGCTGGTATCCGTAGACGCCGCGTGCCTGGTCGCGGACCAGGCGGCCCTTCTCGAGCTCGATGACGCGCTTGCGCATCTGGTCGACGATGTTCTGGTCGTGGGTCGCCATGACGACGGTGGTCCCTGTCCTGTTGATGCGGTCGAGCAGCTTCATGATGCCGACCGAGGTCTGCGGGTCGAGGTTGCCGGTGGGCTCGTCGGCGATCAGCAGCATCGGGCGGTTGACGAAGGCACGGGCGATGGCGACGCGCTGCTGCTCACCGCCGGAGAGCTCGCCCGGCATCCGGTCCTCCTTGCCGCCGAGGCCGACCAGGTCGAGCACCTGCGGCACGGCCTTGCGGATCTCGCCGCGCGGCTTGCCGATGACCTCCTGGGCGAAGGCCACGTTCTGGGCGACGGTCTTGTTGGGCAGCAGGCGGAAGTCCTGGAAGACGGTGCCGAGTTGACGCCGCATGTGCGGCACCTTCCAGTTGGACAGCCGGGCCAGGTCCTTGCCGAGGACGTGCACCTGGCCTTGACTGGCGCGCTCCTCACGGAGGAGCAGCCGCAGGAAAGTCGACTTACCGGAGCCGGAGGAACCGACGAGGAAGACGAACTCCCCCTTCTCGATCTCCAGGGAGACATCCCGGAGCGCGGGGCGGTTCTGCTTCGGATAGGACTTGGAGACGTTGTCGAATCGGATCACGGATGCACCACGGTCGGCCGGGAGTAGGTGTGCGTGACCTTACGCGAACGGGGTGACCCCGCGCAGTCGCGGTCCTGGCTTGCGTACTTTATCCTTTTCGCCCTTGCGGGCCGGGCGGGGACGATCCGGTGGGGCGCGCCGAAACGCCGTCGAGCTGGCACAGTGGTAGGGGGAACGTCCGGGTACCACCGGGCGTTGTCCTGATGGAGCCCCCAGTGCGGGAGGAGGAGAGCGCATGACCTACGACCGACTGGTGTGCGCCAACTGCGCGGCCCCGGTGACCGAGGGCCGCTGCCGCGTCTGCCGGGCCAACCGGGAGCGTCTGACCCCGCAGGGTCTCTCGCCCGCGATGCTGCTGACGCTGGCGATCGCCCTGCTGGCCGCGCTGGCACTGCTCGCCGCGGTCCGCACGGCCTAGCCGGGCCGCGCGGCGTCCACACGAGCCGGAAACACGAGGAAGGGCCGGGGAGGGTTCCCCGGCCCTTCTTCATGCGCTGTCCGTCGCGGATCGCGGTCAGACGGCGGTGTGACCACCGGCGACGAGACGCGGCAGCATACGGAAGCCGATGCCACCGGCGATCATGGTGGCGGCGCCGATGACCAGGAACGAGGTCTCGGCCGCACCGGTCTCGGCGAGCTCCTCCTTCGCCTGGCCCTGCTGCACGGGCTGCGAGCCGGCGTTGTTGGTGTCGGTGTTGCTGTTGCCGGTGTCCACGCACTCGGCGCCGTCGAGGTCGACGGTGCAGGTGCCGGGGTCGCCGGAGTCGGTGGAACCACCGTCGGTGTCGTCACCCGGGGTGACGGGTGAGTCGGTCGAACCGGGGTCGGTGGTCTCACCGGTGCCCGGGGCGGTGGTCTCGCCCGTGCCCGGCTCGGTCGTCTCACCCGTGCCCGGCTCGGTCGTCTCACCCGTGCCCGGCTCCGTCGTCTCGACCGGAGGGGTCGTCTCGACCGGCGGAGTGGTCTCCACCGGAGGGGTCGTCTCCACCGGAGGGGTCGTCTCCACCGGCGGAGTGGTCTCCACCGGAGGGGTCGTCTCCACCGGCGGAGTGGTCTCCACCGGAGGGGTCGTCTCGACCGGCGGAGTGGTCTCCACCGGCGGAGTGGTCTCCACGGGAGGCGTGGTCTCACAACCGGCGCTCTCGGGAAGGCACGTGGGCGTCGGGGTCGGCACATCGCCGAAGGCGCCCACGGCCTGCGCCGCACCCGCCGCGGTGAGCGACGCACCCGCTGCGATCACCGCACCGGCGGCGATGCGCGCGATACGGACTCGCATCTGCTTGGTCATCTGGCTGCTACCCCCAGTAGCTCAACTCGTCATGGGGCAACGCTCGGGGCAGCGGCAGAGGCGGCTCACGACTGGGCCTGCCCCCGCTCGCACACGCCCCGGAAATGCGCATGCCAGTACGTCACCCTTCCGAGTTTCCGATGAGGCGTCAAGGTCGTTGCGCGTGCGATGCCCGAAAGATCACCGCGCGCCCCACATGCGACGATGCAACTGTGACGTAAACCCAGAACTCCGGGCCCCGCAAGACCAGTTCCCTTGTCGACAAAGCGTCCCGCTCACCCGGATTCCGCTTGCGTCAGCGAATCCGCGGGCCCGGCGCGTGCCTCGGGACAGCATGACGGTCAGCACGACGGACAGCGTGAAGGACCGCACGACGACGGGCCCCGCACCGGAGGGTGCGGGGCCCGGACGTGTGCTGCCGTGGGCTACTTGTCCTGCTGCTTGCGCCAGCGGATGCCCGCCTCGAGGAAGCCGTCGATCTCCCCGTCCAGGACGGCCTGCGGGTTGCCGACCTCGAAGTCCGTGCGGAGGTCCTTGACCATCTGGTACGGGTGGAGGACGTACGAGCGCATCTGGTTGCCCCAGGAGCTGCCGCTGTCCTTCAGGGCGTCCATCCTGGCCCGCTCCTCCTGGCGCTGGCGCTCGAGGAGCTTGGCCTGGAGGACGTTCATGGCGCTCGCCTTGTTCTGGATCTGCGAGCGCTCGTTCTGACAGGAGACCACGATGCCGGTCGGAAGGTGCGTGATGCGCACGGCCGAGTCGGTCGTGTTGACGCCCTGGCCGCCGGGGCCCGACGCGCGGTAGACGTCGATGCGCAGCTCCGACTCGTCGATCTCGACGTGGTCGGAGGACTCCACGACCGGCAGGATCTCGACACCGGCGAAGGAGGTCTGGCGGCGGCCCTGGTTGTCGAAGGGCGAGATGCGGACCAGGCGGTGGGTGCCCTGCTCGACGGAGAGCGTGCCGTACGCGTACGGCGCCTTCACCACGAAGGTGGTCGACTTGATGCCGGCCTCCTCCGCGTACGAGGTCTCGTAGATCTCGGTCGAGTAGCCGTGGCGCTCCGCCCAGCGCAGGTACATGCGCTGGAGCCGCTCGGCGAAGTCGGAGGCGTCGACGCCGCCGGCCTCCGCGCGGATGTTGACCAGGGCCTCGCGCGCGTCGTACTCGCCGGAGAGGAGGGTGCGGACCTCCATCTCGTCGAGGGCCTTGCGGACGGAGGCCAGCTCCGTCTCGGCCTCGGCGAGGGCGTCCGCGTCGTCCATCTCCTCGGCGAGCTCGAAGAGGATCGAGAGATCGTCGATGCGCCCGCGCAGGGTCTCGGCCTTGCGGACCTCGGCCTGGAGGTGCGAAAGCTTGCTCGTGATCTTCTGCGCCGCCTCCGGGTCGTCCCACAGGGACGGGGCCGCGGCCTGCTCCTCGAGCACGGCGATGTCGGCCCTCAGCTTCTCGAGGTCCAGGACGGCCTCGATCGACCCCATGGTCGAGGAGAGGGACTTCAGCTCTTCTGATACATCGACGACTGCCACGCGTCCAGCGTAACGGCTCCTGGCGGGGAGCCGAACCTTTGACCGCGCCCCGGGGCGGCTACGGGACGGAGGACTGCTTGGAGTCCTGCGGCGGGGTGTCCGCGTCCCCGGAGGCCAGCAGGTAGCCGCCGCCACCCAGCGCGCCGGCGACGACGACCGCCGCGACGGCCAGCGTGATCCGGCGCTTGCGGACCGCCTCCGCCTTGTGGCGGGCCGAGCCGGGGCGGCGGGCGCCCGCCGGACGCGGGGCCCTCGCGGTGCCGAGGGGGCCGCCCGAGAGCTCGTCGGGGGCCGGGACCCGCATGGAGGTGTGGGTGTCGCGGTTGGAGTCGGCCGAGGCGCCGGGGACGAGCGGGACGGCCGCCCGGCGCGGGGCGGGCTGACCGGCCCCCTCACCCGTGGCGTACGCCTCCGGCTCCGGTTCCGGCGCCGACGCCGGTTCCTCCGGGTCCAGCTCGTCGACGTCGAGCGGCGGCATGCCCTTGAGCAGCGGCAGGACGTCCTTGAGGCGGGCGGACAGCTCGGAGGCGCGCAGCCGGGAGGCCGGTGCCTTCGCGAGACACTGCGCGATCAGCTGCCACAGCTCCTCGGGGATGCCGGGCAGGGGGACGACGGTCTCGGTGACATGGCGGCGCAGGACGGCGCCGGGGTGGCCGCCGCCGAAGGGGGTGAAACCGGCGAGCAGCTCGTACAGGACCGTCGCGAGGGCGTAGATGTCGACGGCGGCGCGCGGCGGGAGACCTTCGACGATCTCGGGGGCGAGGTAGTCGGGGGTGCCGATGATCCGGGTGGCCTTGGTGCGGCCGGGGGTGTCGATCAGCTTGGCGACGCCGAAGTCGGTGAGGAGGGCGGGGTGGGCGCCGCCGGGACCGAGCGGGCCCTCCATGTCGAGCAGGATGTTCTCCGGCTTGACGTCCCGGTGGACCACGCCGGCGGCGTGCGCGGCGGCGAGGGCGTCGGCGACGTCCGCGGTGATCGCGACGGCGGCCTCGGGAGCGAGCCGCCGTTCCCGGTCGAGACGGGTGCGCAGGTCGGTGCCGCGCACGAGGTCCATGACGAGGGCCAGGTCGTTGCCGTCGACGACGAGGTCGCGGACCTTGACCACCCGGGGGTGGTCGAGGCCGAGCAGGGCGGTGCGCTCCTGGACGAAGCGGCCGACGAGCTCCTGGTCGGACGCCAGGTCCTCGCGCAGCAGTTTGACGGCGACGGGACCCTCGGGCCCCTCGCCGAGCCACACCGTTCCGGCGCTGCCCCGCCCGAGGATCTGGTGGGTGGTGTAGCGGCTGCCGATGTTCCGTGCCAAGACTGCTCCCTCAGCGGCTGCGTTCGCGAGCAAAGTTACGCGTCCGCAGCCGCCGGTCGTCACTTCCGAGGGGAAATCACCCCTCGGAAGTCGATAAATCGGCAGTATTACTGCCCCGTACCGCCGGTAGTACCCCCGGAGCCGGTGCTCTCGCCGATCGAGGAGATCCAGTCGGTGACCGTGCTGATGCCGTCGCCGATGGCCTCCCAGTAGCTCTTGCCCTCGGCGATCCAGTCCTGGAGCGGGGTCAGCTCCCAGACGAGCCAGCCCGCGACCACGAACAGGACGATCATGACCAGGCAGCCCTTGAGGCAGCCGAGGCCGGGGATCCGCACCGGGTTGGCACTGCGCTGACGCGGCGGGCGCGGCTCGCGGCGCGGCGCCGGGGCCTGGGGCGGCGGCTGCGGCGGGGTGTACTGCTGCTGGGGCGGGGCGTAATGCTGCGGGGCGGGCGGCGGCGCGTACTGCTGCGGCTGGTGCTGGTGCTGCTGCTGGTGCTGCTGGTACGGCTGGGGTGCGGGGCGCTGCGGGGCCGGGCGCTGCTGCCGGTACGGCTGGGGCGGCTGCTGCTGCCCGTACGCCCCGGGCTGCTGCCGGTCCTGCGGCTGCGGCTGCTGCGGCTGCCGCTGCTGCGGCTGCCGCTGCGGGCGTCGGCGCAGCGGGTCCTGGCTCGGGTCCAGGTACTGCACCTGCGTCTGCTCGTTGCGGTCGCGGGCGGCCCGCAGCTGGTTCTGCCAGGGGTGCGGCTCCTCGGACTGCGCGTCCTGCCCGGACTGCGGCGGCCTCGGCGGTACGGGCGGCATGACGGCCGTGGGGTCGGCGGCGCCCGCCGGGCCGCTGGTCGGCATGACGCTGGTCGCGCCGGCGGGGTCGAACCGCGGCGGCGTCCCCGCGCCGCTGGGCAGCACCTGGGTGGGATCCGCGGCCCCCGGCGTCTCGGGGACGGGCGCGGGCGCCGGGTCCGGCGCGAGGAGCGCCCCGACGCCGTCCGCCGCCTCGATCTGGGCGGGCGTGGAGTGGACGCCGATGCCCGCGGCGACCGCGCGCAGCCCGCGGGCGAGGTTGACGGCGCTCGGACGCCGGTCCGGGTCCTTGCTGAGGCAGCGCTCTATGACCGTCCACAGCGGGCCCGGCACGGTCGAGGGGCGGCGGGGCTCCTCGCTCAGGTGCCGGTGGAGGACTTCGAGGGCGGACCCGCCCGCGAACGGGGGCCGGCCGGTGACCAGCTCGTAGAGCAGGATGCCCGCGCCGTAGATGTCGACGGCGGAGGTCTGGGGGCGTCCCTCGGCGGACTCGGGCGCCACGTACGCGGGCGTGCCGACGAACTCGTGGGTCCGGGTCAGGCCCGGGGAGTCCGCGAGGCGCGCGATGCCGAAGTCGGTGAGCATCGGGTGCATCTGCCCGCCGTGCTCGGCGAGCAGCACGTTGGCCGGCTTGAGGTCGCGGTGCACGACGCCGTCGGCGTGGCTCGCGGCGAGCGCGTCGGCGATCTGGGCGGTCAGGAGGGCGGCGGCTACCGGGGTGAGCGGGCCGCTCTCCCGGATGTACCGGTGCAGGTCGGGGCCCTCGACGAGGTCCATGACGAGCGCGAGGAC
This sequence comes from Streptomyces sp. NPDC058671, assembly GCF_042716475.1. Lineage (NCBI taxonomy): Bacteria > Bacillati > Actinomycetota > Actinomycetes > Kitasatosporales > Streptomycetaceae > Streptomyces > Streptomyces sp. NPDC058671. The sequence continues at coordinate 245,299 of NZ_JBHXSA010000008.1, forward strand.
GTCGCCCTCGACCACCAGGTCGCGGGTGCGCACGATGTTGGGGTGGGTGAGCCGGAGGAGCACGGACCGCTCGCGCAGGAAGCGCATCACGATGTCCGCGTCGTTGGCCAGCTCCTCCTTGAGGACCTTGATCGCCACGGTCTCGCCGGGCTGGCCGGGCACGGCCGCCTCGGCGCCCGCCGTCTCCCGCTGGCGGGCTCGCCAGACGGTGCCCGTGGCGCCGCGGCCGAGCGGCTCCTCGAGCAGGTACTTGCTGCCGATAGGCCGCACGTCGCGAGCTCCCTGCTGTCCGTGGTCGGGGCTGGTCCGGTGATGTCCCCGGGGTCCCTGTCCTCTGTTGTGACCCGTCCGGGTTTCCGACCCACTTTAGTGCCGCCGAACGGGCTGCCGGCCGGTCGTCCACAGGCCGGTTCCGGCGCCGCTGGGCGGGGGCACCGGCGGTTCCTCGCGGTGGGTGTCCCGGCCCGGGACGTCGGGGCGGCCCCGGCTCCTGCCCCGGAGCAGCCGGACATCTGTCCGGGGGAAGACGCTCCTGAGGCCGCGACGGTTGCCGGGCGCCTTCCGAAGGCATGCCCAACCAGGCACTTTTGCGTCCACAGCCGACCATTCAAGATCACTTCCGGCCGACCCGGGGACGGGCTGTCGGTGGCAGGTGCGAGGATGCCTCCAGCACGTCGCGCCAAGGGGTCGGGAGCCCCCGCGCCGTGCCGACCTGTACCGGACGACGTGTCCGTGTCGGGTGGGGGGAGTCACAGGGCGGTCCCCCTGCCGGGCATGTCGCGCAGAAGGGACCGCTGACGGCGATGCAGATCCGGCTGACCGTCCTCGCGCCGTACGCCGGCCACGGCACCGGGCGCGCCTGCGACGTGCTCGTCACGGCCCCCGCCGGCACGGCGCTCGCCGCCGTGGCCTCGAACCTCGCCGCGGCCGTCACGGGCCCGGACACCTCCGCCTCGGGGACGACCGTGCTCTACGCGGGCGCGGAGCGGCTCGACACCCGCCGCAGCGTCCTCGGCGAGCCCCCGCTGGTCGACGGCGCCGTGCTCTCCCTCCAGGTCCCGGGACCGGACGACCGCGTCGGCGAGACCGCCACCGCCCGACTGCACGTGGTGGCGGGCCCGGACGCGGGCGGGGTGCACCTGCTGCACGGCGGACCGATCAGAATCGGCCGTTCCGCCGACGCCGACGTGCCGCTCGACGACCCGGACGTCTCTCGCGCCCACTGCGTCGTGACCGTCGGCGAGGACGGCCGGGTCACGGTCGCCGACCGCGGCTCGACGAACGGCACGACCCTCGACGGCGTGCCGGTCGGCGACCGCCCGGTGCGGTTCGCCCCGGGCGCGCTGCTGCGGCTCGGCGAGTCCGCCCTCCGCCTGACCGGCGCCGGCGACGACCTCCGCGGTACGGACGCGAGGGCGACGTCCCCGGACGGCGAGGGCCATCTGCGGATCGCTCGCCGGGTGGCCGCGCAGGACGGGACCGACCGGACCGCCGGCCCCGACCGGCCGGGGCCGGCGGGCGTGCCCGGCACTGCTCCCGGGCACCCCACGGACGACGCGACCCACGGCGGCACGGGCGGTGTCCCGTACGGCAATGCGGGCGGTGTCCCGTACGACGGCGCGGGCCCGGGCGCGTACGCCGACCCGTACGACACCGGCTCCCCGGGCGACACGCGCGCGGAGGACCACCAGGACCGCCCCGAAGGCCCCGGCGGCGAGGACCACGACACGATCCGCCAGGCCCGGGGCGAGGCCCCCACCTCGCCCACGCGGGCGGGTGGCAGGCGCGGACTCGGCGCCTGGGCCCGGCGGCTGACCGGCGGTCGCGAGGAACTCCCGGCACCCGCCGCCGGCCCCCGTACCGCCCCGGACACCCATGCCGGCGTCCGGCCCGGCCCCGGCACACGGGACGGCGCGCCCGCGCCCGGCCCGACGGCCGACACCTGGCCCGACCCGGCCACCCTCCTGCTCACCGCCCTCGGCCCCGGCCCCCGGCTCTGGGAGCGCGACGAGAACCACCCCGAGTCCCTGGTGGTCCGGCTCGGCACGACGGAACGCGCCGAACTCTCCGGTGTGCCCGTCACCGTCGGACTGCGCGAGGCCGGCTCCCTCGGCCTCGCCGGCCCCGCCGACCGGCTCGCCGGTCTCGCCCGGTCGGTGGTCGCGCAGCTCGCCGCCCTGCACTCCCCCTCCGACCTCGAGATCGTGCTGATCAGCGCCGACCGGAACCGCTCGCTCGACGAGCGGCGCCGCGCCTGGGGCTGGCTCGGCTGGCTCCCGCACGTCCGACCGGCCCACGGCCAGGACTGCCGACTGCTCCTCGCGTACGACCGCGAGCAGGCCCAGGCCCGTACGGCGGAGCTGACCCGGCGGCTCGACGACGGCCCGCTCGGCCCCGGCTGGCCCAGCGCCGACCGCGCGTCCGTCGCCGAGGTCGCGGCCCGCCACGAGGGGCCCAGGACGGTCGTGGTCGTCGACGGCGACCCCGGTTCGGCGGCCCTGCGCGAGACGGTGGCGCGGCTCGCCGGAGCGGGAGCGGCCGCCGGCATCCACCTCCTGTGCCTCGCCGAGGCGCCCTCGGCCTCCCCCGTCTCCCCGGTGGCCGCCACGTACGAGACCGCCTGCGCCTCGTCGCTCGCGTTCCGCGAGTGCGGAGCCGCCGTGCTCCTCAGCGGCGACGTGGCGACGGCGCTGCGGCTGCTGCGGACCGCCGGCGGCCGGGTCGCGGGCCACGGCACCGTCGGCGTGGTCGACGCGGTCTCCGTCCCCTGGGCCGAGCGGTTCGGGCGCGCGCTGGCCCCCCTGCGTACGGACACCACGGCGACCCCGGGCGCCCGTGCCGCCGCGCTGCCCTCGTCGGCGCGGCTCCTCGACGAGCTCGGGCTCGCCCGCGCCACACCCGCCTCCCTGATGGCCCGCTGGGCCTCCGCGGGTGACGGCACGGCCGTCCTGGGCGCCGGACCGCGCGGCCCGCTCGCGGTGGACCTCACCCGGGAGGGTCCGCATCTGCTGATCGAGGGTCCCGCCGGAAGCGGGCGGACGGAGCTCCTCCGCTCGATCGCCGCCTCGCTGGCGGCCGGCGGGCGCCCCGACCGGCTCGGTCTGCTCCTGGTGGACGGGGCGGGCGGTGAGCGCGGCGAAGGACTCGCGGCCTGTACGGAGCTGCCGCACGTCACCGAGCACCTGGTCGCCTCGGACCCGGTGCGGATGCGGGAGTTCGCGCAGGCGCTCGGCGCGGAGCTGAAGCGGCGGGCGGAGCTCATCGGCGACGGCCACTTCGCCGACCGCCGGGGCACGCGCGGGACCGACCGGCTGATCGGCCAGCGCGCTCCGAGCGCGGCGGAAGCCGTGCCCCGGGGGGCCCGGGTGACCGTCCGCGTCCAGGACACGGACGACCTCGACGGCCGGACCAGCGGCCGCACCCTCCGCACGGGCGACGGCACGATCGGCGCCCTGCCGAACACCCGAGGGAGCCGCGCTGGCGACCCGTACCCCGGCACGGACGACCTCGGCGGCCGCCCCAGCGGCCGGATCACGTACGGCATCCCCGACCCCCGAACGAACGGTCGCCCGACGTACCCGGACGAACGCGACAGCGGCAGGACGCCGTACCCGGGAGACCCCGACGGCAGGACCGACGGCCGGACGTCCTACCCGGGCGAGATCGACGGCCGTGCGAGTGGCCGGGCTTCGTACCCCGTCGACCCCACCGGCGACCGGACCTCGTACCCCGGTGACATCGACAGCCGTGCCAGCGGGCGGACTTCGTACCCGGGTGACCTCGACAGACAGCCCAGCAGCCGGACGTCGTACCCGAGCGAGCCCACCGGCGACCGGACCTCGTACCCCGGTGACATCGACAGCCGTGCCAGCGGGCGGACTTCGTACCCGGGTGACCTCGACAGACAGCCCAGCAGCCGGACGTCGTACCCCGGCGAGCCCGACAACCGTCCCGGCAGCCGCGCCGCCTACCCGGGCGCCGACGAGCTCGGGGGGCGTTCGAGCGGGCGGACCGCGTATCCGGCGGGTGACCTGGGTGGTCGGCCCAGCAGCCGTACGCTCCGTACGGGCGACGGCGACCTCGGCGAGCGATCGAGCGGACGCGTGCCCCGGCCGGGGGCCGAGGGTCTCGGTGGACACGCGCCCCGCGCCGACCACCCCGGCGGACGCGTCCCCCGCGCCGGGGACGGCTCGCTCGACGAGCGGCACAGCACCCGGGCGCGCCCCGGTGCGGACGCCCTCCTGGCCGACACGCCCAGCGGGCGCCTGCCGCGACGGGACGACGGCCCCCTGGACGACCTCCCGAGCAGCCGCACCCTGCGTACGGGCGACGGCGACCTCACCGAACGCCCGAGCGGACGCGTAGCCCGGCCGGGGGCCGAGGATTTGGGCGGACGCCCCAGCGGACGCGTACCCCGGCCGGGGACCGAGGACCTCACCGAGCGCCCGAGCGGACGCGTGCCCCGCGGCGCAGCCGAGGACCTGGGCGGACACCCCGGCGGACGCGTACCCCGGCCCGCCGGGGAGGGCTCCGGCGGTCGGGCTTCCCGGGCGGCCGGGGAGGAGGCCGGTGGCCGGATTCCGCGACCCGCCTCCGGTGAACCGGCCAGGGCCGCGGGCCCCGCGTACCTCCCCCGGCTCGTCGTCCTCGTCGACGACTTCGACGCCCTCGTCGCCCCCGCGCTCGGCGCCTCGGGACGGCCCGCCGCCGGCTCGGTCGTACGGGCCCTGGAGGCCGTCGCGCGGAACGGCGAGCGCCTCGGCGTGCACCTCGTCGCGACCTCCGCGCGACCGGACCGGACCGCCGACACGGAGCTGGCGCACGGGGCCCGGCTGCGGATCGTGCTCGACGCGCCCCCGGTGACCGTCGGCCCCGACGTCCCGGCGGCCGGACGCGGGCGCCTCGGGCATCCGGACGGCCGGGTCACCCCGTTCCAGGCGGGCCGCGTCACCGGCCGCATCCCCCGGACGGCGACGCTCCGCCCGACGGTCGTCCCGCTGGAGTGGGAGCGCATGGGCGATCCGCCCACCCGCCGCCCGGTCCGTGAGCTGGGCAACGGACCGACGGATCTGGCCCTCCTGGCGAGCGCGCTCGACCGGGCGGCCCGCTCGGTCGAGGCGACCCCCGTGCCCCCGCTGACCCCCGCGTCCCACCACTGACGTCACGTCACGAGGCAGTCACGATCGCCCGCTTGACACGGAAGGCGGTATTGCGGGGCCCCGCCACCCGGCGTAGACCTGTCGGCACGGGACAGCGACACGCACAGGAGAGACGGGGCAGTGATGCGTACAACTCTTCGTCCACGCAAGGCCGCAGTGAGCATGACGGCGTTCGCCGCGCTCGCCGCACTCGCCCTCGCGGCGTGCGGCGGCGGCGGAGCCGAGAAGGATCCGGGGGACCCCGCGCCCAGCGGCGGCGCGCTCCCCCTCAAGGGCCAGAAGATCGAGGTCGCGGCCGTCTGGACGGGACCGGAGCAGGAGAACTTCACCAAGGTCCTGCGGGAGTTCGAGAAGCGCACGGGTGCGACCGTCACCTTCGTGCCGGCCCAGGACCCGATCGTGAACTTCCTCGGCACGAAGATCGCGGGCGGTTCGCCGCCCGACGTGGCGATGCTCCCGCAGGTGGGCGCGATCCAGCAGGCCGCCGCCCAGAAGTGGCTCAAACCGGTCGGTCCGGAGGTCAAGGCCCAGCTGGCGGCGAACTACTCCCGCGGCTGGCAGGACCTCGGCGCGGTCGACGGCACCCAGTACGGGGTCTACTTCAAGGCCGCCAACAAGTCCCTGATCTGGTACAACTCCGCCGTCTTCGAGAACGCGGGCGCCACCGAGCCGAAGACGTGGAAGGAGTTCCTCGCCACGGCCGAGACGATCTCGGCCTCCGGCGTCACCCCGGTGTCGGTGGGCGGTGCGGACGGCTGGACACTCACGGACTGGTTCGAGAACGTCTATCTCTCCCAGGCCGGTCCGGCCAAGTACGACCAGCTGGCGAAGCACGAGATCAAGTGGACCGACCCGTCCGTCACCGCCGCCCTGACCACGCTCGCCGAACTGTTCGGCAAGCCGGCACTGCTCGCCGGCGGGACGAGCGGAGCGCTCCAGACGGAGTACCCGGTGTCGGTCACGCAGACCTTCACCGGCGGTGATCAGCCCAAGGGGGCGATGGTCTTCGAGGGTGACTTCGCCGCCGTCAACATCGCGCAGACGAAGGCGAAGATCGGTACGGACGCGAAGGTCTTCCCCTTCCCCACCGTCGGCGCGGGCTCCACCCCGGTGGTGACGGCCGGCGACGCGGCCGTGGCGCTCAAGGACACCAAGGGCGCGCAGGCACTGCTCGCCTTCCTCGCCTCCCCGGACGCGGCGAAGATCTGGGCGGCCGAGGGCGGCTTCCTCTCCCCCAACAAGAACCTGGACCCGGCGGCGTATCCCAACGACGTCCAGCGCGAGATCGCGAAGGCGCTCATCGGCGCCGGTGACGGCTTCCGCTTCGACATGTCGGACCAGATGCCGCAGTCCTTCGGCGGGACGCCGGGCAAGGGCGAGTGGAAGGCGCTCCAGGACTTCCTGAAGAACCCGAAGGACATCGCGGGGACGCAGGCGCGCCTGGAGGCGGACGCGGAGAAGGCGTACCGGGCCGCGGCGAAGAGCTGAGGCCCCGGCATGCCGAGGACCGCCCGCACCCGCACCGCCGAAGCCGGCATCGCGAGCAGCACCGGCGCCCACCCGCGGCGCACCGGGGACAGGGGCAGGAGCAGGACCGTCGCCGCCGGGTTCCTGCTCCCGGCCCTGCTGTTGCTCGGCGCGCTCGTCGTCTACCCGATCGGGTACTCGGTCCAGCGCTCGTTCTTCGACCGCTCCGGCGACTCCTTCGTCGGCCTGGACAACTACATCTCCCTCGTCACCGACGACTCGCTCCGCACCGCCGTCCGCAACAACCTGATCTGGCTGGTGCTCGCGCCCGCGGTCGCGACCGCGCTCGGTCTGGTCTTCGCCGTGCTCACCGAACGGGTGCGGTGGGGGACGGCGTTCAAGCTGGTCGTCTTCATGCCGATGGCGATCTCGATGCTCGCCGCCGGGATCATCTTCCGGCTCGTCTACGAGCAGGATCCGGACCGCGGGGTGGCCAACGCCGTCTGGGTCGGGGTCCACGACACCTTCGCCGAGTCGTCCGTCTTCCCCCGGGCCCGGCCGCTGCCCGTCCATCCGCTGGAGGCGGCCGAGGGCGGCGCGTTCGTCACGAAGGTTCCCGTCCGCGCCGGGGAGCCCGTACGGCTCCCGCTGATCGGAGTGGCGCCCGGCCAGATGCCGGAGGACGCCCGTCCGGCCCGCGAGAACCCGCCCGCGCCGGGGACGGTCGCGGGCACGGCCTGGCTGGACTTCACCCGGGGCGGCGGAGGCCGGCCGAACGCCGTCGACCCGGCCGAGCTGGGCCTCGCGGGGCTGCGGATCGAGGCCGTGCGGGACGGAGCGGTGGTCGCCAGGACCACGGCCGCCGCCGACGGCACCTTCACGCTGCCCGCCGACCGCGTCGACGGAGCCGTACTGCGTCTGCCCGCGAGCAACTTCCGGGAGCAGTACAACGGCGTGGAGTGGCTGGGGCCGTCGCTCGTCACCCCCGCCGTCATCGGCGCGTACGTGTGGATGTGGGCCGGGTTCGCCATGGTCCTGATCGGCGCCGGGCTCGCCGCCGTGCCGCGCGAGCTGCTCGAAGCGGCGCGGGTGGACGGGGCCAACGAGTGGCAGGTGTTCCGCCGGATCACGGTGCCGCTGCTCGCTCCGGTCCTCGCGGTCGTCCTCGTCACCCTGATGATCAACGTGCTCAAGGTCTTCGACCTGGTCTTCGTCATCGCGCCGGGCTCCGCCCAGGACGACGCCAACGTGCTCGCGCTCCAGCTGTACCGCTCGTCCTTCGGTACGGACGCCGATCTCGGGGTCGGCTCGGCCATCGCCGTCCTGCTGCTGCTCCTGGTGGTCCCGGTGATGGTCTTCAACATCCGCCGCCTGCGCCAGGAGGCCCGCCGATGAGCAGCTCCCCCGACGTCCGGCCGTCCCGCCCCCTCGTCGCGCGGGTCGCCGCCCGTGCCGCCGGGGGTGCGGTGCGGGTGTTCCTGGTCCTCACCGGCCTGTTCTGGCTGCTGCCGACGGTGGGGCTGCTGCTGTCCTCGCTGCGCTCGCCGTCCGACATCGCGGCGAGCGGCTGGTGGCAGGTGTTCACGGCCCCGGCCCGGCTGACCACCGAGAACTACACCCATCTCCTCGCGAACGACACGATCACGGGTTCCCTCGGCTCCACCGTCCTGATCACCGTCCCGGCGACCCTGCTCGTGCTCGTCATCGGCTCGTTCGCCGGATACGCGTTCGCGTGGCTGGAGTTCCCCGGCCGGGACTGGTGGTTCCTGGGCGTGGTCGCGCTGCTCGTGGTGCCGGTGCAGGTCGCCCTGGTCCCGGTCTCGAAGCTGTTCGGGGCGGTGGGGCTCTTCGAGACGACCCTCGGGGTGGTCCTCTTCCACACGGCTTTCGGGCTGCCGTTCGCGATCTTCCTGCTGCGGAACTTCTTCGCGGAGATCCCCCGCGAGCTGCTCGAGGCGGCGCGCCTCGACGGGGCGGGCGAGATCCGTCTCTTCACCCGGGTGGTGCTGCCGCTGGGCGGTCCCGCGATCGCCTCACTGGGCATCTTCCAGTTCCTGTGGGTGTGGAACGACATGCTGATCGCGCTGATCTTCGCGGACTCGCAGTCGCCGCCGATCACGGTGGCACTCCAGCAGCAGGTACGTCAGTTCGGCAACAACGTGGACGTGCTGGCGCCGGGTGCCTTCGTGTCGATGGTGGTGCCGCTGGTGGTGTTCTTCGCGTTCCAGCGCCAGTTCGCGACCGGGGTGATGGCGGGCGCGGTGAAGTAGGGCGGACCGGCCCAGCCCGGTCACGCCGTGAGCGCCGCCACCGCCGACCGCGCGAGGTCGTCCACGTACCCCGGGGGCAGCGGGGTACGGACGACGGCGAGGCGCCAGTAGAGCGGCCCGAGGACCAGGTCGAGGGCGCGGCCCGGGTCGCTGCCCTCCGGGAGTTCGCCGCGCCCGACGGCCTCGCGGACGATCCGGGTCATGACGCCCTGCTGGCCGTCGAGCAGCGCGACGGTGACCGCCTCGGCGATCTCGGGGTGCCGGGCGGCCTCGACGAGCAGGTCGGGGATGACCTGCGAGGCGACCGGGTGGCGGAGGGCTCCCGAGACCACTTCGAGGAGCGCGCGCACGTCCCCGTGGAGGGAGCCGGTGGCGGGGGCCGGCATGCCCTGGGCCGCGAGAGCGCCGACGAGTCGGGCTCCCTGCGGATGGACGGCCCGGCGGAGGAGGTGGTGGCGGCGTACGAGGAGTTCACCGGGATGGGCGCGAAGGAAAGGGGCAAATGAGACAAAGGGGACTACAGTGCGGAGGGATGACGAACGATCACCCTCAGTCGCCCCCCGGCCCCGAACCCCCACCCGGAACCGGACACGCACCCGGCACCGGGACGGACACCGGCACCGCGCCCCCGCCCCGGACCGGTCCCGAACCCCCCTCCCTCACCGGGTCCCCCTTCGACTCGGACACCTTCACCTCCGCCACCTTCGTCACCGTCGGCAGCGGCCCCTACCTCGCCCTCGCCTCCGTCTGGCTCCTCACCCGCGTCGGCATGGTCCTGCTGCTCGTCCGCGACACCCTCGGCATCGGCGGGGTCGGCCGCGAGGTGGAGCTCTACCAGCACTGGTACACGCAGTTCGCCCAGGGCACCTTCCCCGTCGGCGACGTCACCTGGCAGTACCCGCCCGGCGCCGGGCTCGTCATCATGTCGCCGGGCCTCCTGCCCTGGCTGACGTACTTCCAGGCGTTCGTCGCCCTCAGCCTCCTCGCCGACGCGGTCATCGCCCTCGCCCTCGCCCGCGCCGACAGCGCCCGCCTCACCCACGGCGCCTGGATCTGGGTCTGCGGCCTGCCGCTCCTCCTGCACCTGCCCCTGGCCCGGTACGACGTCCAGACCACCGCCCTCGCCGTCCTCGCCCTGCTGGCCCTCGGAGCCCGCTCGACCGCCTCCCGCCGTCTCGGCGGCGCCCTCGCCGGCATCGGCGCCATGGTCAAGGTCTGGCCGGCGCTCACCCTGATCGGCACCCCCCGGGGCCGGACCAGCCGCGAGGCCTGGACCGCCGCGGCCGTCGCCGCCCTCGTCCTCCTGGCCACCCTGACGCTCTTCTTCTCCGGGCCCCTCGGCTTCCTGCGCCAGCAGGGTGGCCGCGGCATCCAGATCGAGTCCCTCGGCGGCACGGTCCTCGCGCTCGCCGGGGCCACGGGGGCCTGGCCGGGAAGGGTCGAGTTCCGGTACGGGGCCTTCGAGTACGTCGGCCCGTACGTCTCCACCCTCGGCCACCTGGCCCTGCTGCTCACCGTCATCGCCTTCGGCTGGCTGCTCCTGTGGCGCCTCCGCGCCCACCGCTGGACACCGGCCACCCCGCTCGACGCGGCCCTCGCCGCCGTCCTGCTGTTCACCGCGACCAGCAGGGTGATCAGCCCCCAGTACATGATCTGGCTGCTCGGGCTCGCCGCCGTCTGTCTGACGTCCCGGAAGACCGTGATGCGCCCGGTGGCGCTGCTGCTGCTCCCGGCGGCCGCGCTGAGCTCGCTCGCGTACCCCGTCCTCTACGACGAGGTCATCGCCGGCACCACCCAGGGGCTCGCCGTGATGGTGCTCCGCAACGGCCTGCTGCTCGCGGCGGCCCTGCTCGCCGCCCGCCGCCTGTGGACGTCGACGGTCACACCCCCCACGGAGTGACGGAACGCGGAACGACGCGGGGCCCCGCCGGAACACCGGCGGGGCCCCTGCCTCTCACATCCCTAGCTGTGCGTACGCAGCAGCGTCCGCATCGTCCGCATCGCCACGGACAGGTTCGCCAGGTCGAAGGTGTCCGAGCCCTGGATCTCCTCCAGGGTCGTCCGCGCGCGGCCCAGGATCGCCGCGTTCTTTTCCTCCCAGGCCTTGAACCGCTGCTCCGGGCTCTCCGTCTCCTCCCCCGCCGCCAGGACGTCCGCCGTCAGCGCCGAGTGCGCCGCGAACAGGTCCTCTCGGATCGAGGCGCGGGCCATGGACTGCCACCGGTCGCTGCGCGGCAGCTCGATGATCCGGTCCATCAGGTCGGTGATCCGCAGCCGGTCGGCCAGGTCGTAGTAGACCTCGGCCACCGCCAGCGGGTCCTTGCCCGTGCGGTCCGCGATCGCGACGACGTCGAGGATCGGGAACGCGGACGAGAAACCGGCGACCCGCAGCGCGAGCTCCTCCGGCACACCGAACGCGGTCAGCTCGTCCAGGATCGACTGGTACCACTCCAGGTCCGCACCGCGCAGCAGCGACGGAAGCTGCTCCCAGACCTCGTCGACGCGCTCGGCGAAGAAGTCGATGGTCTCGGTGAGCTGCAGCGGCTGCGGCCGGTTGTTGAGCAGCCAGCGCGTACCGCGCTCGACGAGCCGGCGGGAGTGCAGCCGCATCCGGGTCTGGATCTCGGCCGGCACCCGGTTGTCGAGCGCCTCGACGGCGTCCCAGACCTGGCTGAGACGGAAGACGACGCGGGCGGCGGTCTGGGCCCGGACGATCTCCTCGATCGACGCGCCGGTCTCCTCGCGCAGACGGTGCAGGAAGGTCGAGCCGCCGGTGTTGACGACGTCGTTGACGAGGATCGTGGTGACGATCTCGCGGCGCAGGGCGTGGTTGTCGACGGCCTCGGGGAACCTCTCGCGCAGCAGCGTCGGGAAGTACGCGTGGAGCAGCCCGCGCAGGTACGGGTCGTCGGGCAGCCCCGTACCGATGAGCTCGTCGGCCACCGTGATCTTGGTGTACGCGAGGAGGACGGCGAGCTCCGGCTGGCTCAGGCCCCGGCCGTTGTTGAGCAGCTCGCGGATCTGCCGGTCGTTGGGCAGGAACTCCAGGGACCGGTCGAGGTTCCCGTCACGGCCCATGCGGCGCATGTACCGCTGGTGGGCGTGGAGGAGCGAGGGCGACTGGGCGACGGCGTTGGCCAGGGCCGTGTTCTGCGCGTAGTTGTTGCGCAGGACGAGCGTGCCGACCTCGTCGGTCATCTCCGCGAGGATCCGGTTGCGCTGCTTCACGGTCATGTCGCCCTCGGTGACGAGCCCGTTGAGCAGGATCTTGATGTTGACCTCGTGGTCGGAGGTGTCGACGCCGGCGCTGTTGTCGATGGCGTCGGTGTTGACCTTGCCGCCGTGGCCCTCGGGGCCGCCGGAGCGAGCGAACTCGATGCGGCCCAGCTGGGTCGCGCCGAGGTTGCCGCCCTCGCCGATGACCTTGGCGCGGACGTCCTGGCCGTCGACGCGGATGGCGTCGTTGGCCTTGTCGCCGACGTCGGCGTTGGACTCGACGGAGGACTTGACGTACGTACCGATGCCGCCGTTCCACAGCAGGTCGACGGGTGCCTGGAGCACCGCCTTCATCAGCTCGGCCGGGGTCATCTTGGTGACGCCGTCCTCGATGCCGAGGGCGGCCCTGACGTGCGCGTTGACCGGGATCGACTTGGCGCTGCGGGGGTGGATGCCACCGCCGGCGGAGAGCAGCGACGGGTCGTAGTCGGCCCAGGACGAGCGGGGCAGGTCGAAGAGGCGGCGGCGCTCGGCGTAGGAGACGGCCGCGTCCGGGTTCGGGTCGATGAAGATGTGGCGGTGGTCGAAGGCGGCGACGAGGCGGATGTGCTCGGAGAGCAGCATGCCGTTGCCGAAGACGTCGCCGGACATGTCACCGACGCCGACGACCGTGAAGTCCTCGGTCTGGGTGTCGTGGCCCAGCTCGCGGAAGTGGCGCTTGACGGACTCCCAGGCGCCGCGGGCCGTGATGCCCATGCCCTTGTGGTCGTAGCCGGCGGAGCCGCCGGAGGCGAAGGCGTCACCGAGCCAGAAGCCGTACGACTCCGCGACGCCGTTGGCGATGTCGGAGAAGGTCGCGGTGCCCTTGTCCGCGGCGACCACGAGGTAGGTGTCGTCCTCGTCGTGGCGGACGACGTCGACCGGGGGCACGACCTCGCCCGCGACCAGGTTGTCGGTGATGTCGAGCAGCGCCGAGATGAAGGTCTTGTACGAGGCGATGCCCTCGGCCAGCCAGGCGTCACGGTCCACGGACGGGTCCGGGAGCTGCTTGGCGACGAAGCCGCCCTTGGCGCCGACCGGCACGATGACGGTGTTCTTCACCATCTGGGCCTTGACCAGGCCGAGGATCTCCGTACGGAAGTCCTCACGGCGGTCGGACCAGCGCAGACCGCCTCGGGCGACCTTGCCGAAGCGCAGGTGGACGCCCTCGACGCGCGGGGAGTACACCCAGATCTCGAAGGCCGGGCGGGGCGCCGGGAGGTCGGGGATGGCCTGCGGGTCGAACTTCATCGACACGTAGGAGTGGCGCTGCCCGTCCGACGTCTTCTGGAAGAAGTTCGTGCGCAGCGTGGCCTTGATGACGGTGAGGAAGGACCGCAGGATCCGGTCCTCGTCCAGGCTCGCGACCTGGTCGAGGGCGCCGTCCAGCTCCTCCAGGATGCCGTCGGTCAGCTCGGTGCCGGCGCGCTGGCGCTCCGGGGACATCCGGGCCTCGAAGAGGGAGACGAGCAGCCGGGTCGTGTGGACGTTGTTGCGGAGGGTGTCCTCCATGTAGTCCTGGCTGAACATCGCGCCGGCCTGACGCAGGTACTTGGCGTACGCGCGCAGCACCATCGCCTCGCGCCAGGTCAGCCCGGCGGAGAGGACGAGCGAGTTGAAGTTGTCGTTCTCGGCCTCGCCGGTCCAGGTGGCGGCGAAGGCCTCCTGGAAACGCTCGCGGGCGTCGTCGCCGAAGGAGTCGCCGCCGTTGCCGGTGGAGACGGGCAGCCGCAGACCGAAGTCGTAGATCCAGGCGTGCGTACGGTCGGCGCAGCGCAGCTCGTACGGGCGCTCGTCGGTGACCTCGACGCCGAGCCGGTTGAGGACCGGCAGGACGGCGGAGAGCGAGATCGGGTCGCCCGTCTTGTAGACCTTGAAGCGGCGCTCACCGGGGGCCGCGACGACCGGCTCGTACAGGGAGAGTGCGAAGTCCTTGCCGCTGGTGCGGATGAGGGCTTCCATGTGGACGAGGTCGGCGACGGCCGCGCGCGGCGAGTGGTCGGCCTTGTAGCCCTCGGGGAAGGCGTTGCCGTAACGGCGGAGCAGCTCGGCGGCGCGCTCCTCGCCGCACTCGGCGTTCAGCGCCTCGGCGAAGCCGTCGGCCCAGGAGCGGGCGGCGTCGACGAGCCGGGCCTCGATGCGCTCGACGTCGGCGTCGGTGAGCTTCGCCAGCTCGGTGCCGGTCTTGACGCGGACGACGAAGTGCAGCCGGGACAGGATCGACTCGGTGTTCCAGGCGGTGAAGTCGACGCTGGTGCCGTCGAGTTCCTCCTTCAGGATCTCGATGATCCGCAGCCGGACGCGGGTCGTGTAGCGGTCGCGCGGCAGGTAGACGAGGGCCGAGTAGTAGCGGCCGTACTCGTCCTGGCGCAGGTAGAGCCGCAGCCGGCGCCGCTCCTGGAGGTACAGGACGCTGGTGACGATGGACCGGAGCTGGTCGACCGGCGTCTGGAACAGCTCGTCGCGCGGGTACGTCTCCAGGATCTGGAGCAGGTCGCGGCCGTCGTGGCTGTTCGGCGAGAAGCCGGCGCCCTCCAGGACCTCCTGCACCTTGCGCTTGACGACCGGGACGCGACGGACGGACTCGGTGTAGGCGGCCGAGGAGAACAGGCCGAGGAAGCGGCGCTCACCGATGACGTTGCCGGCGGCGTCGAACTTCTTCACACCGATGTAGTCGAGGTACGAGGGGCGGTGCACGGTCGCCCGGCTGTTGGCCTTCGTCAGGATCAGCAGCTTGTGCTCGCGCGCCTTGGCACGGGCGTCGGCCGGCAGCCGGCTGAAGGACGGGGAGACGGGGTGGGCGTGGTGGCCCTCGTCGTCGCCCGAGTGGTGCGGGTCGGAGCGCAGGATGCCGAGGCCCGTACCGGGGACGGCGGAGAGGGCGTCACCGTCGACCAGCTCGTACTCGCGGTAGCCGAGGAAGGTGAAGTGGTCGTCGGCGAGCCAGCGCAGCAGCTCGCGGGCCTCCTCCACCTCGGTGGGACGCAGATCGGTCGCCGTGGGCTCGGCCGGGAGGCCTTCGGCGATCCGCAGGGCGGCCTCGCGCATCTTGTCCCAGTCCTCGACCGTCTCGCGGACGTCGGACAGGACACGCAGCAGATCGGCGGTGATCTGCTTGAGGTCGGCGCGGTCGGTCTCGCGGTCGATCTCGACGTGGATCCAGGACTCGGTCAGCGCGTCGTGCGGCAGCTCGCCCTGGATCTGGGCCGAGAGGACCTCGATCAGCCTTCCCGTGACATCCCGGCGGACCAGGACCTGCGGGTGGATCACGACATGGATTCCACGACCCTGGCGTGACAGCTCGTTGGTGACCGAGTCGACGAGGAACGGCATGTCGTCGGTGACGACCTCGACCACGGAGTGGCTGCTTGTCCAGCCGTTCTCCTCGACCGTCGGAGTGTGGACGCGTACGTTCGCCGTGCCCTGTGGACGGTTCTCCGCGAGCCGGTAATGGGAGAGCGCGGCACCGAACACGTCGACCGGGTCGCGGTCACCGAGGTCTTCCGGCGCCGTGTGGAGGTAGTAGCGCTGGAGGTACTCGAGTACGGCGTCCCGGTCCGGGCGCTCCCCAGCACCCTCCGGGCCCGTCGGAAGTCGCCCCCCGACCGGGCTGTGCTCAGCTACCCGGGCGGCCCTTTCGAGCAGCTCGGCCTTGGCTTCGTCCAGCTTGGTCTGCATGTCCTCTGACTCCTGTCGCGCGCCGTTGCGTGACGTCGGTGGAAGAAGGGGCACAACGCCACGACGCGGTGATTCCGGTCGAGGTCGACGCTGTGCCCTGATGAGAGATGCCCGGGTCGTTGCCGGCCACGGAGCGCGGCCCGCCCGGACGGAGGGGATCGGCGAACGCACGGTCGGCCCGGCCCCTGTCGCGGGCCGGGCGGCAGCCGGGGGCTGCATTGCCCCCTCGGCGTATTGCGCTGATCACGGGAAAAGCCTATCGCCCTCGCCCCCCGCGCCGTCATGGTCCGTATGTGTACAAAAGAGGGGGTGGAAGTTTGACGTTATGGACAGCGACACATGTCCTCTTGGCAAAGCACCCCGCCACGGGCAGCGTGTACCCGAGCACGGGCGCAGCACACGGCAGACCGACATCTGTGATCTGGGAGAGCCATGGCGAAGATCCTGATCGTGACCGGGGACGCGGCGGAGTCGCTGGAGGTGATGTACCCCTACCAGAGGCTGCTCGAAGAGGGATACGAGGTCGACATCGCGGCCCCCGCGCGCAAGCAGCTCCGGTTCGTCGTCCACGACTTCGAGCCCGGCTTCGACACGTACACCGAGAAGCCCGGCTACACCTGGCCCGCCGACCTGGCCTTCTCGGAGGTCGACCCGGGCGCCTACGTGGCGGTGGTGATCCCGGGGGGCCGGGCGCCGGAGTACCTGCGCAACGACCCGGAACTCCGCAAGGTGCTCAAGGCCTTCTTCGACGCGGACAAGCCGGTGGCCCAGATCTGCCACGGCCCGCTCCTGACGGCGGCGGTCGGCGGCCTCGAGGGCCGCCGGGTCACGGCGTACCCGGCGCTCGAACTCGACATGCAGGCGGCGGGAGCGACCTTCCAGGACAGCGCGGCGGTGGTCGACGGCCTCCTGGTCTCCTCCCGGGCCTGGCCGGACCACCCCACCTGGATGCGCGAGTTCCTGAAGGTCCTCCGCTCGAAGGCCTGAGGCGCGAGACGGGACGCGGCTCCCCACGAGGCCTGAGGCGCGAGGCGGGCGCGTCGCGGCGGCGGTCTACATCAACGTCTCCGCGACAGCCACCGCCTCCTCGAGGGAGTCCACCACCGGCACGCCCACCCGCTCCAGCGACGCCCGGCTGTGCGACCCCCCGGTGTACAGCACGGCCCGCGCGCCCACGTGCGCCGCCGCCGCCGCGTCGTCCGCCGCGTCACCGATGACCACGACCCGGTCCGCCGGGACGCCCTGGAGCGCGGCCAGGTGCCGCACCATGTGCCCGGACTTCCCGTCCGTCGAGGTGTCGACGCGCCCGTCCATGCGCAGGAACCGCTCCGCGATCCCGTGCCGCCGGACCAGAGGGATCAGGTCGGCGTGCGGGGCGAGGGACAGCAGCGACTGCGTCAACCCGGACGCCTGCCGCGCGGCGAGCAGCTCCGCCGCACCGGAGGTCAGCCCGCAGTTCTCGGCGCGCACCCAGTAGTGCCGGTGGAAGACGCCGTCCATGACGGTCCATTCGGCGTCGGTGGGCAGCCGCCCCATGAGCCGCTCGTAGAACTTGGGCACCGGCACCGTGTACAGCTCGCGGTACCGCTCCAGCGTGATCGGTTCGAGCCCGAGCTCGGCGAAGGCCGCGTTCGTCGCGCCGATGACCGCGCTGGTGTCGTCGAGCAGTGTTCCGTTCCAGTCCCAGACCAGATGCTTGCCGCGCAAGCCGTCGCGCTTCCCCATGGAAGGACGGTACCCGGCGGCTACGACAACGAAGACTCGCCGGTGGGGTCCGCGCAGGTCAGCCCAGCAACGCCGGAATCTCCTGCACCCCGAACCACAGCAGTTCGTGGTCCTCGGCCCCGTCCACGACGAACTGCGCGTCGTCGTCACCCTGGTCCGCCGCCCCCAGCGCGGCGGCGGCGGCCGTCACGTCCCGCTCGGCGTCGTCCGCGTCGGCGTGCACCGCGGCCGCCTTGGCGATCGGCACGGCTGCGGCGATCCGGACCTCGCCGATGGAACCGGCGTCGAGCCCGCGGTCGGGGTCCGTGACCGCGTCCTTGTCGGCCACGTCGACGGCGACGACGATCCGGCGCCGGGGCGCTCCGGGGTCGCCGGCGAGGAGACGCAGGGAGGCGGACGCGGCCCGGTTGAGCGCCGCGTACTCCAGTTCCTCGATGTCGTCGGAGACGTACCACTCGCGCAGGGCGGGGGTCACGGCGTAGGCCGTCAGCGGGCCGGGGCCCAGCTCGCCCGCCTTGTGCGCCTGTGCGAGACCGGGGAGGGTCAGTGGAACGTACACGCGCATGGCTGGCCGCTTTCGTCGACGGAGAGGCCCTCAGGATACGTGGGAGGTCCCCCTTCGGGGATCCGGGCGGCGGTCGCCCCGCGTCCACCACGGCATGCCCTTCCGTACGGCCCGGAGAGCCGATTTTCCGGCGCGTCACCCGGATAGGTGATTCCCGTCCCGACGGCTCCGGGGGCCGGGGCCGCTTGCGGGCGGTCCGGGCCCACCCGTACAAGATCCCCAACGGAAGTTACTGACCGGTACCAACCGGTTACGCAACGACAGGGGACCGTCATGACCACCACCCTCAGGACCACCACCCGGACAGCGCACGCCTCCGCCGCCACACCACACGCCTCCGCGGCGACCGCCACCGCGACGCCGCACGCCTCCACTGCGACCACCACGGCGACGCCGCACCCGCAGCCGCACCCCTCCACCGCGACCACCCGCCCCAGCGCCCCGCGCACCCCCCGCCCCCGCACCGCGCCCGGCGGCCCCGCCGGC
Source organism: Streptomyces sp. NPDC058671 (assembly GCF_042716475.1). Taxonomy (NCBI): domain Bacteria; kingdom Bacillati; phylum Actinomycetota; class Actinomycetes; order Kitasatosporales; family Streptomycetaceae; genus Streptomyces; species Streptomyces sp. NPDC058671. The sequence goes on from NZ_JBHXSA010000008.1 coordinate 263,904, forward strand.
ACCCGCCCGCGTGGCCCCGCGGGCACCCGTCCCGCTGCCGCCACCGCGCCCCGCGCGCTCCCCCCGCACACCGTCTTCGCCGAGCGCCTGCTCGCCGTACTCAGCGGGGAACGACCGGTCCACTGCATGCTCGGGCACACCGTCGGCGAGGCGTACGAGCAGCTGGTCCGGATCGCCCCGGAGACGCCCCTGCGGTCCCTGGGACCCCGCCCGGTCCTGCGCCGCTGCTCGGCCCAGGTCGACACCGACCGGACGGCGGTGGAGGCCTTCGCGACGATCGCCACGGGGCCCCGCGTCCGCGCGATGGCGTTCCGCCTGGAGCGCGGCGCCGACCAGCGCTGGCGCTGCGCCGCGGTCGAACTGGACGGCCTGGGCACGGCGACCGGCCGCGCATGACGAAGGGGCCGGTCGCCCGACAGGCGACCGGCCCCCACGCGACGCTTCACCGCCTCAGCGGCACGACGTCACTTCTTACGGCGACGCCCACCGCCCGCGTTCTTCTGGGCCTTGCGGCGCTCCGCCCGGGTCATCCCGTCGCCGGCGTCCGCGTCGTCGGAGGCGAAGTCGCCCTCGACGACGCCGCCGTCACCGTCCACGGTCGGCGCGGAGAAGTGCAGCCGGTCCGGCCGCTGCGGGGCTTCGAGGCCCTTGGCGCGGATCTCCGGACGCCCGGCGGGGGCCGGCACCGCGTCCTGCTTGTCGAGCGAGGGAGCGCTCGCCTGCACCGGGACCTCCTCGACCTGCTGCTCGACCTGGACCTCCAGGTTGAACAGGTAGCCGACGGACTCCTCCTTGATGCCCTCCATCATGGCGGTGAACATGTCGAAGCCCTCGCGCTGGTACTCGACCAGGGGGTCCTTCTGCGCCATGGCGCGCAGACCGATGCCCTCCTGGAGGTAGTCCATCTCGTAGAGGTGCTCGCGCCACTTGCGGTCCAGGACGGAGAGGACCACGCGCCGCTCCAGCTCGCGCATGATCTCCGAGCCGAGCTGCTTCTCACGCGCCTCGTACTGCTCGTGGATGTCGCCCTTGATGGACTCGGCGATGAACTCGGCGGTGATGCCCGCCCGGTCGCCCGCCGCGTCCTCCAGCTCCTCCACGGTGACCTTCACCGGGTAGAGCTGCTTGAAGGCGTTCCACAGGCGGTCGAGGTCCCACTCCTCCGCGAAGCCCTCGGCGGTCTCCTGGCGGATGTAGTCGTCGATCGTGTCGTCCATGAAGTGCTGGATCTGCTCCTGCAGGTCCTCGCCCTCCAGGACTCGACGGCGCTCGCCGTAGATGACCTGACGCTGCCGGTTGAGGACGTCGTCGTACTTCAGGACGTTCTTACGGGTCTCGAAGTTCTGGGTCTCGACCTGCGACTGGGCGGAGGCGATGGCGCGGGTGACCATCTTGTTCTCGATCGGCACGTCGTCCGGCACGTTGGCCATGGCCATCACGCGCTCGACCATCTGCGCCTTGAACAGACGCATCAGGTCGTCGCCGAGGGAGAGGTAGAAGCGGGACTCGCCGGGGTCGCCCTGACGGCCGGAACGACCGCGCAGCTGGTTGTCGATACGGCGGGACTCATGCCGCTCGGTTCCCAGCACGTACAGCCCGCCGAGGTCCTTGACCTCCTCGAACTCCGCCTGCACCGCCTTCTTGGCCCGCTCCAGGGCGCCGGGAAGGGCCGCGGCCCACTCCTCGACGTGCTCGACCGGGTCCAGGCCCGCCTGGCGCAGCTCGGCCTCGGCGAGGTCGTCCGGGTTGCCGCCGAGCTTGATGTCCGTACCGCGACCGGCCATGTTCGTGGCGACGGTGACGGCGCCGCGGCGGCCGGCCTGGGCGACGATGCTCGCCTCACGGTCGTGGTGCTTGGCGTTGAGGACCTCGTGCTGCACGCCGCGCTTGGAGAGCTGCTGCGAGAGGTACTCGGACTTCTCGACGGAGGTCGTGCCGACGAGGATCGGCTGACCCTTCTCGTGCTTCTCCGCGATGTCGTCGACGACGGCGGCGAACTTGGCGACCTCGGTCCGGTAGATCAGGTCCGACTGGTCCTTGCGGATCATCGGCCTGTTCGTGGGGATCGGGACGACGCCCAGCTTGTAGATCTGGTGGAACTCGGCGGCCTCGGTCATGGCCGTACCGGTCATGCCGGAGAGCTTGTCGTACAGGAGGAAGAAGTTCTGCAGGGTGATCGTGGCGAGGGTCTGGTTCTCGTCCTTGATCGCCACCCCCTCCTTGGCCTCGATCGCCTGGTGCATGCCCTCGTTGTAGCGGCGGCCGGCGAGGATACGGCCGGTGTGCTCGTCGACGATCATGACTTCGCCGTCCATGACGACGTAGTCCTTGTCCTTCTTGAACAGTTCCTTCGCCTTGATGGCGTTGTTCAAGTAGCCCACGAGCGGCGTGTTCACCGACTCGTAGAGGTTGTCGATGCCCAGCCAGTCCTCGACCTTGGCGACACCGGCCTCGTGGATGGCGACGGTCCGCTTCTTCTCGTCGACCTCGTAGTCGCCGGTCTCCTCGATGCCCTTGAGCGTGTTCCCGGGCTCGCCCTTGGCGAGGCGGGTGACGAGCTTGGCGAAGTCGCCGTACCACTTCGTCGCCTGGTCGGCCGGGCCGGAGATGATCAGCGGCGTACGGGCCTCGTCGACGAGGATGGAGTCGACCTCGTCGACACAGGCGAAGTTGTGGCCGCGCTGGACGAGCTCGTCCTTGGACCACGCCATGTTGTCGCGCAGGTAGTCGAAGCCGAACTCGTTGTTCGTGCCGTACGTGATGTCGCAGTTGTACTGCTCGCGGCGCTGGGCCGGCGTCATGTTGGCGAGGATGCAGCCGATGGACAGGCCGAGGAAGCGGTGCACCCGGCCCATGAGCTCGGAGTCGCGCTCGGCGAGGTAGTCGTTCACCGTGATCAGGTGGACGCCCTTGCCGGACAGCGCGTTGAGGTACGCCGGGAGGGTGCCGACGAGGGTCTTGCCCTCACCGGTCTTCATTTCGGCGACATAGCCGAGGTGGAGGGCGGCGCCACCCATCAGCTGGACGTCGTAGTGGCGCTGACCGAGAACACGCTTGGCGGCCTCGCGCACGGTCGCGAAGGCCTCGGGCATCAGGTCGTCGAGGCTCTCACCGTCGGCGTACCGCTGCTTGTACTCATCGGTGAGCGCCCGCAACTCGGCGTCGGAGAGGTTGACGAAGTCCTCTTCGATGGAGTTGACCTGGTCCGCGATGCGGTGCAGTTTGCGCAGGATCTTTCCTTCGCCTGCACGCATGAGCTTGTTGAAGACGGACACTGAGGCTGGTCTCCTTGCCGGTCGGGCCTGGCACTGGGTCTTGTCATGGACGCGAGCGCGGGCACGGCAGGTGGTCCCCACCGCAACGGCCATCGTAAGCGAGACCGCCCTCGCGAAGGGAGGCCCACAGTGCCGGAGCCGTACGTCCGCCCGGAAAGAGAACGCACGAGGTGGGCGGAAGGTGCCGCCCCATCCGAAAAGTGTTCGCTTCCGATCCGGCGGCTCACCACAATCCAGTCATGGAGCCGATCACCCTCACCACCGACCGCCTGCGCCTGCGGAACTGGGTTCCGGAGGACGCCGACGCGGTGTACACCATCTGTCAGGATCCGGACATCCTGCGCTGGACCGTCGTCCCCGACCCCTACACCCGGCAGGACGCCGAGTTCTTCCTGAACCGGCTCGTGCCCGACGGCTGGCGCGACGACACCGAGTACGCCTTCGCCGTCGAACCGCTGGCAGGCGGCCCGCTGCTCGCCGCCGTCACCCTGTCCAGCCGGGGCACGGGCGTCTGGGAGGTCGGTTTCTGGCTGGGCAAGGAGCACCGGGGCAGCGGTTACATGACGGAGACCGTCCGGGCCCTCGCCCACTGGGCCTTCACCGCGCTCGGCTGCACCCGCCTGCTGTGGCGTGCCGAGGTCGGCAACGTCGGTTCGCGCGCGGTGGCCGAGCGCGTGGGCTTCGTGATGGAGGGCGCCCAGCGCGCCGGCCTCACCAACAAGGGCACGCTCAGGGACAGCTGGGTGGGCGCCCTGCTCCCCTCCGACTTCGGCCTCCCGAGCCCGCTGCCGTACCTCACGACCCGCGACCTGCCCGCCCAGGGCTGACGTCCGGCCGACGGCTCGACGGACCGGGACGGGACGGACGTACGGCGGGAGGCCGGGGGCAGGACGGGGTTGACGTGCGACCCGGGGGGCCGGGCGGACCTGGGCGCGCGGACGTACGGCGGGAGGCCGGGTACAGGGCGGGGGCTGACGTGCGACCTGGCGGGTCCGCTCACGGCCGACGGGCCGCCCGGGACCGGCTGTCAGTGCCGGGGCCTAGGGTGCCGTCCATGACGACTGTGCCGCGCCCCGCCGCCGAACTGTCCGCCGACGAAGCCCGGCGGATCGCGCTGCGCGCCCAGGGCTTCCTGGGCGCGCCCGACCGTCGCGCCGGTGTGCGCGGGGTGCTGCGCGCCCTGGGGCAGGTGCAGCTCGACACCATCTCCGTACTCGCCCGCTCGCACGAACTCATTCCGTACGCGCGCCTGGGCGCCGTCGGCCGTACGACGGTCGAGGACGCCTACTGGACCGAGGCCCACGCCTTCGAGTACTGGTCGCACGCGGCCTGCGTCCTGCCCGTCGAGGAGTGGCCGCACTTCGCCTTCCGCCGCCGCGCCTACCGCAGCCGCCCGCAGTGGCACCACGATCTGTCCGCGGGGGCGTACGACAAGGTGGTCGACCAGCTGCGGGCCGAGGGACCGCAGACGGCGACGGAGCTGGGCGGCGCGAAGAACAAGGGCGAGTGGTGGGACTGGTCCGACGCCAAGATCGCCGTCGAGCGGGCCCTGATGTACGGCGAGGTGGTCGTGATCGAGCGGCGCGGCTGGAAGCGGGTGTACGACCTGGCCGAGCGGGCCATTCCGGAGGCCCTGCTGCACGACGACCTGGACGACACCGAGTGCGTGCGGCGCCTGGTGCGGCAGGCCGGGGAGGCGCTGGGGGTGGGGACGCGCGCGGACATCGCCGACTACCACCGGATCAAGGGCGAGCAGTTCGACGCCGTGGTCGAGGCGGCGGGGCTGGTCCCCGTCACGGTGGCGGGCTGGGGCAAGCCCGCCTGGGCGGACCCGGCGGCGCTGGCCTCGGAGCCCCGCGGCCGGCACCGTACGACGCTGCTGTCGCCGTTCGACTCGCTGATCTGGGAGCGGGCCCGCACGGAGCGGATCTTCGGCTTCACCCACCGTCTGGAGGCGTACGTGCCGAAGCCCAAGCGGGTCCACGGCTACTTCGCGATGCCGGTCCTCGCCGGGGGCCGTCTCGTCGGCCGGGTGGACCCCGCCCGCGAGGGCAGCACGCTCGTCGCCCGGCAGGTGACGCTCGACGGCCCGAGGGCCGTGCCCGCGGTGGCGACGGCCCTGCGCGAGGCGGCCGCGTGGGTCGGCTGCGACGCGGTGTCGGTGGTGCCGGAGCGGATGAACCACCCCGAGCTGGCACCGGAGCTGGTCCGCGCACTGGCCTGAGCGAGCGTCCGCCGGGCCCGAACGGGCGTCCGCCGGGGGCGGCTAGCGGATCTCGAGGATCTTCTCCCGCATCGCGTAGACCACGGCCTCCATCCGGGAGTGGAGCTGGAGCTTCTCCAGGATGTTCCGGACGTGGTTCTTCACGGTGTTCTCCGAGATGAACAGCTCCTTGGCGATGTCCCGGTTGTTCATCCCGGTCGCGACGAGCTTGAGGACCTCCAGCTCGCGGTCGGTCAGCCGGGGCGCGGGCACGAGCCGGCGCTCGTCGGTGCGCTGGATCATCGACTTGAACTCGGTGAGGAGCTTCGACGCCATCGAGGGGCTGATCTGCGACTGCCCGTCCGCGACCGCGCGGATGGCGGTCGCGACCTCGTCGGTGGAGATCTCCTTGAGGAGGTAGCCGGTGGCGCCCGCCTTGATCGCTTCGTAGAGGTCGGCCTCCTCGTCGCTGATCGTCAGCATGATGATCTTCGCGCTGGGGGCCACCTCCTTGATGGAGGTGCACGCCTCGATACCGCCGCGCCGGGGCATCCGCACGTCCATCAGGACGATGTCGGGCAGCAGGTCGGCGGCCTTGTCGACCGCCTCCGCCCCGTCCCCGGCCTCTCCGACGACCTGGATGTCCTCCTCCTGCGCGAGGACGATCTCCAGTCCGCGCCGGAAGAGCGCGTGGTCGTCCACGACGAGGACCCGGATGGGCTCCCTGCGGAATGCGCCGCTGTCCGAATCCGATCCCTCGGGGACCGCACTACCGTGCTCGCGCCCGCTGAGCACCGGTCCGAAGCTGTCCGCCATCGCTCTTCCCCCTGAAGGCCGTGGCCTGAATTCGTTTCCGGTCCTTCAACCGGTGCCCGGAGAGCACCGGTTGGCGTGCACGTCATGATTTCATGCCCGGGCGGTGACGGTGTGTTCCCTGGACGCACGGGGGTGCCCCTGAGGGCGCGAAAAGCGCTCCAGGGGCACCATAGGGGGCAACTGAGGAGTGTGGGGTCGGTGGGCGCGGCTCCGGGCCGTCAGCCGCCGAGCGCGCCGCCGGCGCCTCGGCCCTCGGCGAGCGGGTCGCTCTCCAGATGGATGACGCCGTAGTCGTAGGCGTGTCGCCGGTAGACGACGCTCGGCTGCTTCGTGTCGGAGTCGACGAAGAGATAGAAGTCGTGACCGACCAGCTCCATCTCGTAGAGCGCCTGGTCGAGCGTCATCGGGGCGGCCTTGTGCGTCTTCTCGCGGACCACCAGCGGGCCGTCGCCCTGGACCTCGATCGGGCCCACCATCTTGGTCGGTACCTCGTCGGTCTCGTCCGCGACGAGGTTGCCGTCCCCGTCGAACTGGGCGACGCCGGGCACGACGTCCCCGACCTCGGCCGCCGAAAGCCTGCCGTTTCCACGGCGGGTGTACCGCTTGTCGTGCTGCTTGCGCAGTCGCGCCTCGAGCTTGTCACTCGCGAGGTCGAGCGCCGCGTACGGGTCGCCTGCCGCAGCTTCCGCCCGGATCACCGGGCCTCGGGAGTGGAGGGTGATCTCCACTCGGTCAGACCTGTCGGCCTGCCGCGGGTTGTGTTCCTTGGACACCTCGACGTCGAGGCTGATCACCTTGCCGTCGAGCTTCTGGATCTTCTCCAGCTTCAGCTTCTCGGCCACGTGCTTGCGGAACCGCTCGGGCACCTCGGTCTTGCGGCCCTTGACGACGATGTCCACGCAGAACTCCGTTCCCGGATCGCCCTGATCGGCTCCTCGGCCGCAGGGCTTCTCCCTTTGCACCAGACTCCGGTGGTTTACCGGAGCTCGGACTAGGCGACTTCACCTCCTCCTCCCCAGTCGACAAGATCCCCACCCCATCGACAAGAGGTTGATTCGCACTGAACTCCTGTCCTGCAGGCGCAACCAGTATTCGTCGAGGCGATGGCTTTCACCATTCCTCTCAACCGAACATAGCCCCTCCGGACGGGTGTCGGCACCCGCTACCGCGACATACCTCCACACGGGTGCTTTCACCTCTCACCACCTGCAACGATCCAGGTTCCCGAGGAGTTCCGGTTTATTTCGAACGAAGCGGGAGAGGATGCGATGACAGCCGCCACCCGCTGTTCGAATCCGTGCTGCGCCGAACCGCCCGGTAAACCGTTCGGTAATTCAGGAATGAACGGAAGATGGACGGCTCCGAGGGCGCGCGCCGCTTCCGCCAGCGAGGCTCCCGTGGTCATCAGGTCGTCCACGAGCACCACCTTTCCCGGCGCGAGCAGCCGTCTGCCGCCCGGTACGACCTCCAGGGCGCCGGAGAGATTCGCGAGCCGCCCGCGCGCTCCGAGACCTGCCTGGTCCGCCACGTACCGCCGCTGCCGCAGCACCGGCACGACCCGCGTCGGCCACCCCGTCGACCGCAGCCGTGCCGCCGCGGCCAGCGCGATCCGCCGCGTCGGATCATGGCCACGCGCCCGCACGGAGCGCCGGGAGGACGGCACCGGTACGAGGAGCAGCGGGGCGGCCGAAGAGCCCCTGGCGCCCACGGCGGCGGCCTCCACGGCACGGGCCAGCGCGTCGCCCAGGGGGCGGGCCAGGGTGAGCGCCCCGCGTTCCTTGTGGGCGAGGAGCAACTCCCGCACGGCGTCGGCGTACGGCGCGACGGCATGGACCGCGGGCAGCCCGGCGGGCTCGGGCGAGGGCCGCACCCGGCGCGGTCCCGCCTCTCCCCCGCTCAGTACGGCCGCGCAGGAGGCGCACAGCTCCGTACGCGGTCTGCCGCAGCCTCCGCAGGCCACCGGCAGCACCAGCCCGGCGATCTCGCGCCACCACCCCCGCATGGCTCCACTCTGCGCCCTGCGCGGCTCCCGGACCACCCCTGTGGAAAACCCTGGAATCCCAGACTCCGGCCGGAGACCCGAGGGACCTCGGCCGGGCGCCGGAGTACGTCAGGTCCGGCGCCCCCCGACGCTTCCCGCTACCCCGGGTAGACGGGCGAGGTGCCGTCCTTGACCACCGGCTGCCAGTTGGTGCCCGGCGCGAGCCGGACGATGCCGTCGTCACCGGAGTCGGCGACCACCGGCGCGGAGTCGTCGTGCGGCACCGAGTCGCCGTGCGGCGCGGCCACCGAGGTCACCCCGTTCAGACCGGGGAGCACCGAGGTCGCCGACGTCGAGCCGTCCGTCTGCAGGTAGCGGATCTGCTGGACCCCGCCCGCCTCCCTGCCGACGACGACGAGCCGGCTCGGCCCCGCCCAGGACACGGCCGTCACCGACTCCATCCGGGGCGCGGCGGGCTGGAGGTCGAGCACCGAGACAACCGGCTCCTCCCCCGTGGTCTGCCGCTGGATCCGGCCGATCTGCAGGGTGGTGCGCTCGCCGCGGGTGACCACCAGAGCGATCCGGACCCCGTCGGCGGAGACCCGCAGGGACTCGATCCTGGCGTCCTCCCCCAGCCACGGCGTCCGCACCTTGACGGGGACACCGGTGCCGTCGGGCACCATCCACAGATGGGGCGCGGCGGGGTCGCGGTCGGCGACCCACAGATCACCCCGGCCGTCCCAGCTGGGCGCGGACAGCCGGTCGCCGGGCTTGGCGGCCTTGCTGCTCAGAACCGGCGGCAGGGAGTCCTGCTCGGTGGTGATGGACGAGACGAGGAGATCCCGGCCGCTCTGCCCGACCCCGGCGGCGCGGGTCTCGCCCCGGTCGACGGCGACCGACCGCAGCGGCGTCGTGCCCTTGCCGAACGGGCCGGGCACCTCCACGGGCGTGTTCGCCTCCTTGGCCCCGACGACCAGCATCATCAGCTTGTGGTGGGCGTCGACGAAGTACGGGTTCTCCTGCCGGTCCGTGTTCCTGACCGCGGCGAACTCGGACTTCTGCCCCTTGCCCAGACGGCACAGCGACTGACCCGTCGACCCCAGCAGCTCCACCTGCTCGACGCGTACGGAGGTCAGATCGCCCAGGGTGAACAGCAGCTGCGCCGCCATCCGCCGACACGCCTCGCCGCCGACCCGGTCCGCCTTGGCGTTCAGCGGCACCTTCAGCGTGGACTGGTCGTCGGTCGTCAGCGTGGTGACGCCCTTCGCCAGCTCCGTACCGGACGGGAAGCGCGAGTCCACAGCCGGTTTGAGCCAGTTCGTGGGGCCTTCGAGGAGCGCCTTCACCGTCTGTGTGACCGAGTCCATCCGGGTGACGGGGTCCTGCCGCTGCCGGATGTAGACGGGATCGGCGACGACCCAGTCCTCCCCGGACGCGAAGTAGTACTTGTTGACCGACCGGTAGTTGCGCAGGAAGTCGGCCTCGCCGAGCACCAGACCGGGCGGCAGGCTGGCGATCCGCCACTCCTTGGACTTGCCGTCGGCGGCCGGCTGCTGCACGACATGGATCGACTGCAGATACGGGGCGGGACTGATCGGCTGGTACGCGTGCCGCGCGTCCACGGTCGCGATCTTGCGGCCGGAGAGCGGGTAGGCGCGGCCCTCAATGTCGGGGTCGGCGTTGCGGTCGGCGGCCTCGCGGGCGGGCGCCGTGGTGAGCACCGTGATGCTCTCCTCCGGCTCCCAGGTCCGCGCGGCCTGCTTCGTCAGGTACTTGCGTGCGGTGGCGAATCCGGGGTCGTCACTGGTCATGGCTTCCAGGAAGCCGTCGACGATCTCGTCCGGGTCCGCGTTCGCCCGGGGCGCCACGGCGTAGACCCGGACCTGTGAGTCGCCCTGATTGGCACCCCGCACGACCTGGACGTCACCGCTGTCGGGCATCGTCGCGCAGCCGGTCACCAGGAGCCCGCCGCACGCGGCGAGCACCATCGCGCGCGTGCTCCGTGCCCGTACCCCCCGTCCGTCTCGGAAGTCCCGCCCCGCGTGCCCCGCCGTGGAGTCAACGCCCACGTGTCCCGTCCTCCCGCTCCGCGTTCCCGTTCCCGCCGGCCGTCACCGGGCCGGGCCCACCGACGTCACCGTCCGTCGCCGGGCGCGCCACCACCCGTGCGCCGCTGCCGGGCAGGGCCGTCGGGTCGACGGACGCCCGCGACGGCACCGGCAGCCTCGGCGGTACGGCGAGCTGCGCCCGGTCGCCGACGGACTGCGCCGGCACCGCCGTGCGGCGGGCGACCTCCTGGGCGCGTCCGACGGCCGTCTGCTCACGGTTGCGTCGTGAGTCCTCGGGCTCCAGGGGGATGGGGGAGCCCCGCAGCGGCTCGTCCGCGGTACGCGGCAGGGTGAGCCGGAACTGCGAGCCACCACCGGCCTCGCCCCAGGCCTGGAGCCAGCCGCCGTGCAGCCGGGCGTCCTCGACCGCGATGGACAGCCCGAGGCCGGTGCCGCCGGTGGTCCGCGCCCGCGCGGGGTCGGCACGCCAGAAGCGGTTGAACACCCGGGTCGCCTCGCCGGGCTTCAGCCCGACGCCGTAGTCGCGTACGGCCACGGCGACGGCGCCGCCCGCGGCGGCCAGCTTCACCACCACGTCCCGGCCCTCACCGTGCTCGACGGCGTTGACGACGAGGTTGCGCAGCACCCGCTCGACCCGGCGGGCGTCCGCCTCGGCCACCACGGGCTGCTGGTCGCCGACGACCACGATCCGGGTCCCCTTGCGCTCGGCCAGGGGCTCGGCGCCGCCGATGACCCGGCGCACCACCTGCCGCAGGTCTATCGGCTCGGCTTCCAGGGCAGCCGCGCCCGCGTCGAAGCGGCTGATCTCCAGGAGGTCGGAGAGCAGCGACTCGAAGCGGTCGAGCTGGTCGCCGAGGAGCTCGGCGGAGCGGGCGGTGACGGGGTCGAAGTCGACCCGGGCCTCGTGGATGACATCGGCGGCCATCCGGACCGTGGTCAGCGGGGTGCGCAGCTCGTGCGACACGTCCGAGACGAACCTGCGCTGCATCCGCGACAGCTCCTCCAGCTGCTGGATCTTGAGCTGGAGGTTCTGCGCCATCTTGTTGAAGGCCTCGCCGAGCCGGGCGATGTCGTCCTCGCCAGTGACCTTCATACGTTCCTGCAGCCGGCCGGCCGAGAGCCGCTCGGCGATCCCCGCTGCCATCCGCACGGGCGTGACGACCTGTCGCACCATGAGCCAGGCGATGGCACCGAGCAACACCATGACGAACAGCCCGGCAGTCGCCAGAGTGCCCTTGACCAGGGTGAGGGAGTCCTCCTCCTGCGTCAGCGGGAAGAGGTAGTACAGCTCGTACTGGGTACCGTCGGCATCGTTCAGCCGCTTGCCGATCACCAGACCGGCCTCGGACGCCTTGCCGCTCGTGTAGTGGATCCTCGTGAACTTCTGGAAGGTGTCCGCGCCCTGCGCGACCGAGTGCCGCAGCTCGACGGGGATGCTCGTGGCGGGGTCGACCTCACCCGAGGCACGCACCCCGCGACTCGCGGTGTCATCGGTGTCGAGGGAGAGCGCCACCACGTTGAAGGCGCTCTGGCCGCCGCTGGCGAGCTGCTCGACCAGCGTGGAGCGCCAGTTCACCGAGGAACCGGTCCGCCCGCCGACCTGCTGGCCGGGCGCCGACGAGGTGGTCGCCGCCCTGTCCTGGGCGGCGGAGAAGCCACCCGCGGCCTGACTCTGGGCGGCCCTCTCCTTGGCGTCGAGCAGACCGTTGCGGACCTGGCCGATGACGACCAGGCCGAGCAGCAGCACCACTCCGAGGGACATCAACAGGGTGCCCGCGACGATCCTCAGCTGGATGTTCCGCCGCCACAGCCGCACAGCGGGCAGCAACGGCCGGCGCACCCAGCGCGCGAAGAGGCGGAGCACCGGTCCACCCGGCGCCCCGTCCCGGAACAGCCGTCCGCCGCGCGGCAGACGACCGGAACGCGAGCCCCCCCGCCCCGGTCCGGCAGTCCGCCCCGTACGGACTCCCGGGTCCCCGGGCTTCGGAGCAGCACTGCCCTGGCTCATGTCAGCTCGGCCCCGCCTTGTAACCGACACCACGGACGGTGACCACGATCTCCGGACGCTCCGGGTCCTTCTCGACCTTCGAGCGCAGCCGTTGGACGTGCACGTTCACCAGCCGGGTGTCGGCCGCGTGCCGGTAGCCCCAGACCTGCTCCAGCAGGACCTCACGGGTGAAGACCTGCCACGGCTTGCGCGCGAGCGCGACCAGCAGGTCGAACTCGAGCGGGGTCAGGGCGATGGACTGCCCGTCCCGCTTCACGGAGTGCCCGGCCACGTCGATGACGAGGTCACCGATGGTGAGCTGCTCCGGAGCCGGCTCCTCCGACCGCCGGAGCCGTGCCCTGATACGGGCGACCAGCTCCTTCGGCTTGAACGGCTTCACGATGTAGTCGTCGGCCCCGGACTCCAGACCCACCACGATGTCCACCGTGTCGCTCTTGGCCGTGAGCATGACGATCGGCACACCCGACTCGGCCCTGATCAGGCGGCACACCTCGATGCCGTCCCTACCGGGCAGCATCAGGTCGAGCAGCACCAGGTCAGGCTTGGCCTCCCGGAATGCGGCAAGCGCCTTGTCACCGTCCGCGACGAACGACGGCTCGAACCCTTCACCCCGCAGCACGATGCCGAGCATCTCGGCCAGTGCGGTGTCGTCGTCGACGACAAGAACGCGTCCCTTCATATCGACATCATCCCATTAGCCAATCGTTACCTGCCGTGACCTGTCCCACAGCGCCTCCCCCAGCCTGGACCGCGACCCCGTCGGCCGCACCCCGCTCGGCCCGTCATCGCACGGTTCGCGCATGATGATCGGGTATCCGCACAGTGTGCAGCCTGCCGCTCGCACAATGAACCTCCGGACGAAGGTACGAACGACAAGGCCGGGCCCGCCCACGGGCGGGTCCCGCGTGGCACGATGGCACCCGGCCCGCCGCCATGTCAGGTGTCGGCCGCCGTGACCGAGCCGGTTTCGCCGATCCGGCACCGCGACCATTCCTCCGAGGTGGACGACCGTGAACGACACTCCGGGCTGGACCTCGCCCGGATCCGCCCCCTCCGACGACCAGGACGGCACCGGCGTTCCCCGGCCCGCTCCGGCCGACGCGAACGGCTCCGGCTCCGCCCCTCAGTGGTCGAAGGACCAGCCGCCCGCCGGCCAGTGGTCCCCGCCCACCGACCGGACCCCGCCCCCGCCGCGCACCCCGGTACCGGGCCAGGGCTGGGGCGGTCCGCCGCCGAACGCCCACTGGGGCCGGCCTCCGGCCGCGAAGCCCGGCGTCATCCCGCTGCGCCCGCTGGGCATGGGCGAGATCCTCGACGGCGCGGTGAAGACACTCCGCACCTACTGGCGCACGGTCCTCACCATCTCGGTCACCGTCGCGGTGGTCTCCCAGATCACGAGCATCCTCGCCCAGCGGTATCTCGTCCCGGCCGCCCCGGCGACCAACCCGGACGTCACCCCCGCCGAGGCGCTCGAGCAGTCCCTCGACTCGGCCCAGTCGTCCCTGATCGGTCTCGGTCCCGTCCTCCTCGTGACGCTCATGGCCTCCCTGGTCTGCGCCGCCCTGCTGACCGTCGTCATCAGCCGCGCCGTACTCGGCCGCCCGGTCTCGCTCAGCTCCGCCTGGCAGGAGGCCCGTCCCCGCCTCCTCCAGCTCCTCGGTCTCACTCTGCTGCTCGCGGGCCTGAGCGCGGCCCTCGTCCTGACCGGCGTGCTTCCCGGGCTTCTGCTCGGAGGCGCCGCAGGCGCGGCCCTCGTCCTCCTCGGGGGAGTCGGCGCCCTGGCGGTCGCAGCGTGGCTGATGATCCGCTTCAGCCTGGCCTCCCCCGCCCTGATGCTGGAGCGCCAAGGCGTGATCCCGTCGCTGAAGCGCTCCGCCAAGCTGGTCCAGGGCTCCTGGTGGCGGATCTTCGGCATCACCCTCCTCACCCAGCTGCTGATCTTCGTCTTCGCGATGATCATCGCGATTCCCTTCGCGATCATCGCCATCGCGGTCGACGGCGACGGCTTCTCCGGCCTGCTCTCCGGCTCGTCCCCCACCTTCGGCTGGCCGTTCCTGATCATCACCGGCATCGGCAGCGTGATCACCAGCGCGATCACCTACCCGATCTCCGCCGGCGTCACGGTGCTCCTCTACGTGGACCAGCGCATCCGCCGGGAAGCCCTGGACCTCGAACTCGCACGAGCCGCCGGCCTCCCCGGCTACGGCCCCACACCGGGCGACCACACCGTCGGAGGCTGATGCCGTGACGGTCACCGGGGGAACGGCCACGGCACCGGGACGACCGCGCGCCGACGGCGACGTACCGGTGGACATCTCCCGCGTCCCGGCCCGCGAGGCCGCGGAACGGGAGCTGTCCAAGCCGATGTACCACGAGAACGACCCGAACCTCCTCCAGCGCGGCCTCGACCGCTTCTGGGAGTGGGTAGGTGACCTCTTCAGCGCGGCATCCGCGGCCACCCCCGGCGGCGTACTCGGCCTCGTCGTCGTGGTGTTGTTCGTGGCCGCCCTCGTCGCCGCCCTCTGGTGGCGCCTCGGCGCCCCGCGCCGCGCCCCCGGCGCCACCGGCGACTCCCTTTTTACGGACGGACCCCGCACCGCCCGCGACCACCGGGCCGCCGCCGCCCGACACGCCTCCGCAGGACTCTGGAACCAGGCGGTCCAGGAACGCATGCGGGCCGTCGTCCGCTCCCTCGAAGAGCGCAGCCTCCTCGACCCCCGCCCCGGCCGTACCGCCGACGAGGCAGCCGCCGAGGCCGGCCGCTCCCTGCCCTCCCAGGCAGACGAACTGCGCCTCGCCGCCCGCACCTTCGACGACGTCACATACGGCGGCCGCACCGCCGACGAACCCGCGTACCGCCGCATCGAGGAACTGGACACCGCCCTCGAGCGGACCCGACCCACCCTCGACACCGCCTCCACGGGGACACCCGCGTGAACCGCCCCGCCACCGGCACCACCTCGACCGCGCTCACCCCCGGCCAGCACTGGACCCGCGCCCGCGGCGCGGCCCTCGTCCTCGTCCTGGTCCTCATCGGCGGCATCGTCCTGGCGACCGTGCAGTCCACCGGCTCCCACGGCGCGCTCGACCCCCGCTCCACCGACCCCCACGGCAGCCGCGCCGTCGCCGAACTCCTCCGAGCCCGCGGTGTCACGATCACCCTCGCCACGACCCTCGACGAGGCCACGGCCGCGACCGACGGCGAAAGCACCCTCCTGGTCACCGCCCCGGACCTGCTGACGGAGACTCAACAGGTGACGCTCCGCCGGACCCTCGCCGGAGCCGCGGGCCGCACCGTCCTTCTCGGCCCCGGCATGCCCTCCCTCCCCACCCTGGCCCCGGACGTCACCAGCGCCACCAGCGCCCCCGTGGAGAGCCTGGCCCCCTCCTGCACCTTGGACGCCGCCACCCGCGCGGGCAGCGCCGAGCTCGGCGGCGAGCGGTACCTCACCGACCCCGGCGCCGACATCGACGCCTGCTACCCCTCCGACGGCCTGCCGACCCTGGTCCGCCTCCCCGGCCCCGACGCCACCGACACCGTCCTCCTTGGTTCGCCCGACATCCTCTACAACGACCGTCTCGACCAGCAGGGCAACGCCTCGCTCGCCCTGCAACTCCTCGGTTCCCGTGCCCATCTCGTCTGGTACCTCCCCTCTCTCTCCGGCACCTCCGCCGTCGACGCACCCGACGACGACACCACGGGCAACTTCTTCGCACTCATCCCGTCCGGCTGGCTGTGGGGCACACTCCAACTCGCCCTCGCGGCCCTGCTCGCCGCCCTCTGGCGCGGCCGCCGCCTCGGCCCCCTGGTGACCGAGCGCCTCCCCGTCGCCGTCCGCGCCTCGGAGGCCACCGAGGGCCGAGCCCGCCTCTACCGCAAGGCGAACGCCCGCGACCGCGCCGCCACCGTCCTCCGCACCGCGACCCGGACCCGACTAGCCCCCGCACTCGGCGTCCCCGTCCAGGACGCCCACTCCCCCGAGCGCCTCCTCCCCGCGCTCTCCGCCCGTCTCCCCGAGACCGCCTCGGACCCCGGACACCTCCTCTTCGGCCCGGCTCCGGCCGACGACGCCACTCTCATCCGCCTGGCGGACCAACTCGACGCCCTCGAAAGAGAGGTACGCACCTCATGAGCGCCCCGACCCCCGAGACCACCACGGACTCGGACAGCGCCCGCGCCTCCCTGGAGGCCCTGCGCACCGAGATCGCGAAGGCGGTGGTCGGCCAGGACCCCGCCGTCACCGGTCTCGTCGTCGCCTTGCTCTGCCGGGGCCACGTCCTCCTCGAAGGCGTACCCGGCGTCGCCAAGACCCTGCTGGTCCGCTCGCTCGCCGCCGCGCTCGAACTCGACACCAAGCGCGTCCAGTTCACCCCCGACCTCATGCCGAGCGATGTCACCGGCTCCCTGGTCTACGACACCCGCACATCCGAGTTCTCCTTCCAGCCCGGTCCGGTCTTCACCAACCTCCTGCTCGCAGACGAGATCAACCGCACGCCCCCGAAGACCCAGTCGTCCCTCCTGGAGGCAATGGAGGAACACCAGGTCACGGTGGACGGAACCCCCCGCGCCCTGCCCGAGCCCTTCCTGGTCGCAGCGACCCAGAACCCGGTCGAGTACGAGGGCACCTACCCCCTCCCCGAAGCCCAACTGGACCGTTTCCTGCTCAAGCTGACGATTCCTCTGCCCTCGCGCGCGGACGAGATCCAGGTCCTCACCCGTCACGCCGAGGGCTTCGATCCCCGCGACCTGAAGGCCGCCGGCGTCCGCCCCGTCGCAGGTCCCGCCGAACTTGAAGCCGCCCGGACCGCCGTCGCCAAGGTCTCGGTCTCCCCCGAGATCGCCGGCTATGTCGTCGATATCTGTCGAGCCACGCGTGAATCCCCCTCACTCACGCTCGGGGTCTCTCCCCGAGGCGCCACCGCCCTGCTCTCCACCGCCCGCGCCTGGGCCTGGCTCACCGGCCGGGACTACGTCACCCCGGACGATGTGAAGGCCCTGGCTCTCCCCACCCTGCGTCATCGCATCCACCTGCGGCCCGAGGCGGAGATGGAGGGGGTCACCCCCGACTCCGTCATCCACTCGATCCTCGCCCACGTCCCCGTCCCCCGCTGAGAACGGCGCCCCATGGCCCTCACCGGACGAACCGCGCTGCTCGCCGCCCTCGGATCGCTCCCCGTCGGCATCCTCGCCCCCAGCTGGACGGGGATGCTCGCGGTGAACGCGCCTCTCTCCCTCGCAATTCTGTGCGACTACGCTCTCGCAGCGCCAGTACGAACGCTCCAATTCACCCGAAGCGGTGACACATCCGTTCGACTCGGTGACGGAGTTGACGTCCAGCTGACCGTCACCAACCCATCGCGCCGGACTCTCCGCGCCCAGCTCCGCGACGCCTGGCCGCCCAGTAGCTGGCGCCCCGGCACCGATCAGGCATCCTCCCGCCACCGGCTCACCGTCCCCGCCGGCGAGCGCCGCCGCCTCACCACGACCCTGCGCCCCACCCGGCGCGGCGATCGCCACGCCGAAAGGGTCACTGTCCGCTCGTACGGCCCCCTCGGCCTCGCGGCCCGCCAGGGCAACCACGAGGTCCCGTGGACCGTCCGCGTCCTACCGCCCTTCACCAGCCGCAAGCACCTGCCCTCACGCCTGGCGAGGCTCCGCGAACTCGACGGCCGCACCAGCGTGCTCACACGCGGTGAGGGCACCGAGTTCGACAGCCTCCGCGAGTACGTCCCCGGCGACGACACCCGCTCCATCGACTGGCGCGCCACCGCCCGGCAGACCACGGTTGCCGTCCGCACCTGGCGCCCCGAACGCGACCGCCACATCCTTATCGTCCTGGACACCGGCCGTACCTCCGCCGGCCGCGTCGGCGATGTCCCCCGCCTGGACGCCTCCATGGACGCGGCGCTCCTTCTGACCGCGCTGGCCTCCCGCGCCGGTGACCGCGTGGACCTGCTGGCCTACGACCGACGGCTCCGCGCCCAGGTGCAGGGCCGCTCCGCCGGTGACGTACTTCCCGCGATGGTCGACGCTCTCGCCCCGCTCGAACCCGAGCTGGTGGAGACCGACGCCCGAGGCCTGGCCGCGACCGCCCTGGCACGCGCTCCTCGCCGCTCCCTGATCGTCCTGCTGACGAGCCTCGACGCAGCCCCGATCGAAGAGGGCCTCCTCCCGGTCCTGCCGCAGCTCGCCCAGCGCCACACGGTCCTGGTGGCCTCGGTGTCCGACCCCCACATCGCCGGCATGGCAGCCACACGCGGCACGATCGACGGCGTCTACGAAGCTGCTGCGGCCGCCCAGACGCAGTCCCAGCGCGCCCGTACGGCGGAACAGCTCCAGCGCCGAGGCGTCACGGTCGTCGACGCCTCTCCCGAAACACTCGCCCCTGCTCTGGCAGACGCGTACCTCGCCCTGAAATCTTCCGGCCGCCTCTGACAACCGACCGGCGGCGAACCCCTCCGCCACAAGGTGAAACTGGTCGTAAACGCAGAAAAGCCCCGCACCATGAGGTGCGGGGCTTTCCCACAATGATTGTTCGGCGGCGTCCTACTCTCCCACAGGGTCCCCCCTGCAGTACC
>NZ_JBHXSA010000009.1:0-118972 GCF_042716475.1 Streptomyces sp. NPDC058671
CGCCCGGTTACATTCCGAACCCGGAAGCTAAGCCTTTCAGCGCCGATGGTACTGCAGGGGGGACCCTGTGGGAGAGTAGGACGCCGCCGAACAATTTTTAGCCTCAACCCCCGGACTCTGTCCGGGGGTTGAGGCATTTTTGCGTTCCGGCGGCGGGGGAGCCCCTGTACGCCCGGCCTTGTGGCTGAGGGTAAGGTCAGGGGGCATCGTCCGTACGTTCCCAGCAGGAGGCCCCCGGGTGGAGGTCCAGGAGACCCGTGTGCAGACCGACCGGGTCTTCACCATCCCCAACATTCTCAGCATGGCGCGCCTCCTCGGCGTGCCCCTGTTTCTGTGGCTGATTCTCCGGCCGGAGTTCGGCGGCCCCAAGAGCGACGGCTGGGCGCTCCTCGTGCTGATGCTCAGCGGCGTCAGTGACTATCTCGACGGCAAGCTGGCCCGGCGCTGGAACCAGATCAGCAAACTCGGCCGGCTGCTCGACCCCGCCGCCGACCGGCTGTACATCCTGTCCACTCTCGTGGGGCTCACCTGGCGGGAGATCCTGCCGTGGTGGCTGACGGCCGCTCTCCTGGCGCGCGAGGCCATGCTGCTGGTCATGGTGGGAATCCTCCGACGGCACGGCTACCCGCCGCCGCAGGTGAACTTCCTCGGCAAAGCTGCGACTTTCAACTTGATGTACGCGTTCCCCCTGCTGCTTCTCAGTGACGGAACGGGCTGGCTTTCGTCACTCGCTGAAGTTTTCGGATGGGCTTTCGCCGGATGGGGTACAACTCTGTATTGGTGGGCAGGGATCCTCTACGTGGTCCAGGTCCGTCGACTCGTGAAGACGGATACCGAGGCCGATTGAGCCCGTTCCCTCCGTGTCGAGCAGCGTCGCCGGCAACGACGAGGACGTCCGCGGTCCACTGAGCGGACAGGCGAAGTCGGCAGGACCGTCATCTCTTGAAGGAGGACGTTTCCGACATGAAGGCCGTTGTGATGGCCGGTGGCGAGGGAACCCGTCTTCGCCCCATGACCTCGAGCATGCCCAAGCCTCTTCTGCCGGTGGTGAACCGGCCGATCATGGAGCACGTCCTACGACTGCTCAAGAGGCACGGTCTCAACGAGACCGTCGTCACCGTGCAATTCCTGGCCTCACTCGTCCGGAACTACTTCGGCGACGGCGAGGAACTCGGGATGGAGCTCACGTATGCCAACGAGGAGAAGCCACTCGGTACAGCGGGCAGTGTGAAGAATGCCGAGGAAGCGTTGAAGGACGACGCCTTCCTCGTCATCTCCGGGGACGCGCTCACCGACTTCGACCTCACCGATCTCATCGCCTTCCACAAGGAGAAGGGCGCCCTCGTCACGGTCTGCCTCACCCGGGTGCCGAATCCGCTGGAGTTCGGCATCACGATCGTGGACGAGGAAGGCAAGGTCGAGCGCTTCCTGGAGAAGCCCACCTGGGGACAGGTCTTCTCGGACACCGTGAACACGGGCATCTACGTGATGGAGCCCGAGGTCTTCGACTACGTCCAGGCGGACGTTCCCGTCGACTGGTCGGGTGATGTCTTCCCTCAGCTCATGAAGGAGGGCAAGCCCATCTACGGCTACATCGCCGAGGGCTACTGGGAAGACGTCGGCACCCACGAGAGCTATGTGAAGGCCCAGGCGGACGTTCTGGAGGGCAAGGTCCAGGTCGACGTCGACGGCTTCGAGATCTCGCCGGGGGTCTGGGTCGCCGAAGGCGCCGAGGTACACCCCGACGCGGTGCTTCGCGGGCCGCTCTACATCGGTGACTACGCCAAGGTCGAAGCCGGCGCCGAGATCCGTGAGCACACGGTCGTCGGCTCGAACGTGGTCGTCAAGAGCGGCGCGTTCCTGCACAAGGCAGTCGTCCACGACAACGTCTACATCGGGCCGCAGAGCAATCTGCGCGGCTGTGTGATCGGGAAGAACACCGACATCATGCGGGCGGCCCGGATCGAGGACGGAGCCGTCATCGGGGACGAGTGCATGGTCGGTGAGGAATCGATCGTGCAGGGCAACGTGCGGGTCTATCCGTTCAAGACGATCGAGGCCGGCGCCTTCGTCAACACCTCGGTCATCTGGGAGTCCCGCGGGCAGGCCCACCTCTTCGGAGCCCGAGGGGTCTCCGGCATCCTCAACGTGGAGATCACGCCGGAGCTCGCCGTCCGTCTCGCGGGGGCGTACGCCACGACCCTGAAGAAGGGGGCGACCGTCACCACGGCGCGAGACCACTCCCGGGGCGCGCGAGCGCTGAAGCGAGCGGTGATCTCGGCACTTCAGGCGAGCGCCATCGACGTGCGCGACCTGGAGAACGTGCCGCTGCCGGTGGCGCGGCAGCAGACCGCGCGGGGAAGTGCCGGCGGAATCATGGTGCGGACCTCGCCGGGCGTGCCCGACTCCGTGGACATCATGTTCTTCGACGAACGGGGAGCGGACCTCTCCCAGGGCGGGCAGCGGAAGCTGGACCGGGTGTTCGCGCGGCAGGAGTACCGGCGGGCCTTCCCCGGGGAGATCGGCGACCTCTCCTTCCCGGCGAGCGTCTTCGACTCGTACACCGGCTCGCTGCTGCGGAACGTCGACACCTCCGGGATCGCGGAAGCCGGTCTCAAGGTCGTCGTGGACGCCTCCAACGGCAGTGCCGGGCTCGTGCTGCCCAGTCTGCTGGGGCGCCTCCAGGTCGACTCGCTGACCATCAACCCCGGCCTCGACGAGTCCCGGCCCACCGAGTCGGTGGAGAGCCGACGGGCCGGGCTCGTGCGACTCGGCGAGATCGTGGCCTCGGCGCGAGCGGCGTTCGGTGTGCGGTTCGACCCCGTCGGCGAACGGCTCTCGCTCGTGGACGAGCGGGGGCGGATCATCGAGGACGACCGGGCGCTCCTGGTCATGCTCGACCTGGTGGCGGCCGAGCGGCGCTCGGGGCGGGTCGCCCTGCCCGTGACCACCACACGGATCGCCGAGCAGGTCGCCGCGTACCACGGCACGCAGGTGGAGTGGACGACCACCTCGCCCGACGACCTCACCCGGGTCGGGCGCGAGGAGTCGACGATCTTCGGCGGCGACGGGCGGGGCGGTTTCATCGTGCCCGAGTTCAGCAGCGTCTTCGACGGCGCTGCCGCCTTCGTCCGCCTGATCGGTCTCGTCGCGCGGACACAGCTCACCCTGAGCCAGATCGACGCGCGGATCCCGCGGGCGCACGTCCTCAAGAAGGACATCGCCACCCCGTGGGCCGTCAAGGGCCTGGTGATGCGCCGGGTGGTGGAGGCGGCGGGGAATCGTTCCG
The DNA here is from genome assembly GCF_042716475.1 of Streptomyces sp. NPDC058671. Classification (NCBI taxonomy): domain Bacteria; kingdom Bacillati; phylum Actinomycetota; class Actinomycetes; order Kitasatosporales; family Streptomycetaceae; genus Streptomyces; species Streptomyces sp. NPDC058671. The sequence goes on from NZ_JBHXSA010000009.1 coordinate 3,290, forward strand.
TCGACACCACCGACGGCGTGCGGGTGGTCGAGGCCGACGGCCGGTGGGTGATGGTGCTGCCCGACCCCGCAGAGGCCGTCACCCATCTGTGGGCGGAAGGCCCGGACGACGCCTCCGCGCAGGCCCTGCTCGACGAGTGGGCCGTGGTGGTCGACGGCGCCGGCAGCTGACGTAGCAGACAGGTCTGCGGGGAGGCGCCTCCGGGTGCCTCCCCGCAGACCGGAGGGGCCATTCGGCGGTAGGTCGTGCGACGTGCGACGATGTGCGGCATGTCGCAGCAGCCCCCCGTTCGGAGCACCGGATCACCGCCGCCGCGTCCGGACGCGTCCATGTCGCTGCTGAACAACGTGATCGACCACGCGCTCGACGACGGCTACGCCGAGGCGACCGCCCGGCGCGCGGCCGAGGGCGGTGGGCTGCCCCGTAGCCTGCGGGCCAAGATCGGGGTCGCCGCGGGTCTCCTGCTCGCCGCCGCCGTGGTGACCGTGGGCGCGGCCGAGGCGCGTATCTCCGCTCCGGTCGTGGCCAAGGAACGGCAGGAGCTGATCGACCGGATCGACGCCGAGACGTCCACCGCCGACCAGCTGGAGCGGGACGTCGAGCGGATCCGCACCGAGGTCGGGGAACGCCAGCGACAGGCGCTGCAGCAGCACGGCGGCGACCAGGCCGAGCTCGTGGCGCTGCTCTCGGGCGCGACCGCGGTGCACGGCCCCGGGGTGAAGCTCGTCGTCGACGACGCCAAGGACACCGACTCCGGTGGCGGCGGGCCGCGGGAGGGCAGCGGCTTCTCCGACACGGGCCGGGTGCGCGACCGTGACATGCAGCGCGTGATCAACGGGCTGTGGGAGTCGGGCGCCGAAGCGGTCGCCGTCAACGGCCAGCGGTTGACCTCGCTGTCCGCGATCCGGGCCGCCGGCGACGCCATACTGGTCGACAACAAGCCGCTGGTGCCGCCGTACACCGTCCTCGCGATCGGGGACGGGCAGCGGTTGAGCACCGCGTTCCAGGACAGCGCCGACGGGCAGTACCTGCACGCGCTGGTGGAGAACTTCGGGATCAGGAGCGGTATCACGGCCGAGGGCGACGTACGCCTGCCGGCCGCGCCGAGCCTGACCGTACGTACCGCAGAGCCGAGGGGGGCCGGGGCCGCGACGCCCTCCGGCCGGGCCACGGCCGACACAGGGAAGGGCACATCGTGATCGCCGTACTGGGCCTGATCGTCGGAGTCGTGGTGGGACTGCTGGTCCGCCCCGAAGTTCCGGCGGTGGTCGAGCCCTATCTCCCGATCGCCGTGGTCGCCGCCCTCGACGCGGTCTTCGGCGGCCTCCGGGCCATGCTCGACGGCATCTTCGTCGACAAGGTCTTCGTGGTCTCGTTCCTCTCCAACGTGGTCGTGGCCGCGCTGATCGTCTTCCTCGGCGACAAGCTGGGCGTCGGCGCCCAGCTGTCGACCGGCGTGGTCGTCGTGCTCGGCATCCGGATCTTCTCCAACGCGGCCGCCATCCGGCGCCACGTCTTCCGGGCGTGACGCCGATGAGCGAGAACCCGCAGAACCCGCAGGATCCCCTGAACCCGCAGAACCCGCGGGATCCGCTGAACCCCCAGGATCCCCAGGACGCTCAGGGCCCGGGAAACCACGTCGGCGCTCCGGGCCCGGTCGACGTACCGAAGGTCGACGGCGTCGGGATGCCGCCGGAGGTCGAGGTGCCCCGGCCGCCCGCCGATGCCGGCCCCGGCGGTCAGGACGCCCAGGCGCCGGCGCACCCCGCCGCCCCGGTCGGCACCGACCCGAGCGGGCGTCGACGGCTGGCCTCCGCCCTGTGGCCGCTCCGGGTGACCCGGGCCCAACTCGTCGTCGCGCTCCTGCTCTTCGTCCTCGGTCTCGGCCTGGCCATCCAGGTCTCCTCGACCAGCGACAACAGCGCGCTGCGCGGGGCCCGGCAGGAGGACCTGGTGCGCATCCTCGACGAGCTCGACGACCGCACCCAGCGCCTGGAGGACGAGAAGGCCCGGCTCGAGAAGCAGCGCACGGAGCTGGAGTCCAGCTCCGACCAGGCCGAGGAGGCGCGCAGGCAGACGCAGGAGAAGGAGCGGCAGCTCGGCATCCTGGCCGGCACCGTGGCAGCCGAGGGACCGGGCATCACCCTGACCGTCGGCGATCCCACCGGGGCCGTCGAGTCGGACATGCTCCTCGACGCCATCCAGGAGCTGCGCGCCGCGGGCGCCGAGGCGATCCAGGTCAACGGCGTGCGGGTCGTCGCGGACAGTTATTTCACCGGGATCGGTGATGACATGCGGATCGATGGAACGAAGGTGGCCGCTCCGTACGTCTTCAAGGTCATCGGCAAGCCGGAGGATCTCGAGCCCGCGCTCAACATCCCCGGCGGTGTCGTGCAGACCCTGGAGAAGGAGCAGGCCACAGCCACGGTGGAGCGGTCGGCGAAGATCGTCGTCGACGCCTTGCGACCCGCGAAGCGGCCTGACTACGCTCAGTCGTCCTCCCCGTGACAGGGGGGACGAGGGGGCCCCGCGACATGGGCAAGGCGTTGCGGGGGGTCGGCGCACCACAACGGTGGTGCGTGGTGGAAACTGTCCGGAGGATACGGACGTTGTGAAGGTGTCCGGGTCGGCAGGTGTGATGGATCTCGGTTCGTCCTGCCCCACGGGCGGGTCTGTTTCGGTCAAGGGGAATCGCCCGTGAAGTTGTTTGCGAAGTTGTTCGGCAAGAGCGCACGCGAGGACGGCGGCAACGCCAGGCACCGCGCGCCGCGCCACGCCCAGAGCGAGGAGCAGGGTGCCGAGCGCCCGCTCTTCCGTGACGAGGTCGACGGCCAGGGCGGTGACATTCCGGGCGCGCAGGGCGCGTCGTCCGTTGACCCCGCCGGTGCTGGCCGCATAGGTTTCGGAGAACCATCAACCTCAAGTGCGGGTGGAGGGTTCGCCCCCGATCCGTACGCGACACAGACCTCGGCGGGGCAGCCGCGGCAGGAGGATGCGTCCATGCCGGTGTGTACGAGGTGCGGTCATCGCAACGCGGCCGACAGCCGGTTCTGCTCCCACTGCGGCACGCCGCTGCGGGGCGGGGTCGCCGCCGAGCGTCCTTCGGAGACGACGTCCACGATCTCCATCTCGGGCCTCGAGGCCTACGAGTCGGAGGTCACCGGCCAGACCCAGCTGCCCTCCCTGTCGCCCGAGGCGCTGGCGGCCGTGGAGGCACTGCCGCTGGGCTCCGCGCTGCTCGTGGTGCGCCGCGGGCCGAACTCCGGCAGCCGGTTCCTGCTGGACGGGGAGCTGACGACGGCCGGCCGCCACCCCCAGAGCGACATCTTCCTGGACGACTTCACGGTCTCCCGGCGCCATGTCGAGTTCCGGCGGGGTCAGGACGGCAGCTTCACCGTGTCCGACGTCGGCAGTCTCAACGGCACGTACGTCAACCGTGAGCCGATCGACTCGGTCGTTCTGTCCAACGGCGACGAGGTGCAGATCGGCAAGTACCGGCTGGTCTTCCACTCGAGCCAGCGGGGCGTGTGACGCGCCTCGGAGAAGCCTTCAGGGAAGGTCCATGCTGCGAACACCGACGGGCGGCGCCGAATCCGGCGCCCCCACCGCGGGCGACCGGCTGGTGAGCATCGGCACGGTGCTGAGCCAGCTACGCGACGAATTTCCCGAAGTGACCATCTCCAAGATCCGGTTCCTGGAGGCCGAGGGGCTCGTGGAGCCCCGGCGTACGGCCTCCGGGTACCGGAAGTTCAGCCCGCAGGACGTGGAGCGGCTCGCTCAGATCCTGCGGATGCAGCGGGACCACTATCTTCCGCTGAAGGTCATCCGCGAGCACCTCGACGCCCTCGCCAGGGGGGAGCAGATCCCGCTCCCGGCCCCCGGGCGCCGGCGGGACCTGGTCGAAGGGGCCTGGGAGCAGGACGCGGAGTCGCCCAGCCCCACGCGGCTCGGGCGGGCGGAGCTGCTGGCCGCCGCCGAGGTCTCCGAGGCCGAGCTCGTCGAGTGGGAGTCGTACGGTCTGATCACCCCGATGCGGGGCGGTGGATATCACGCCGAGACCGTCACCGTCGCGCGACTTGTCGCGAATCTGGGGAGATTCGGTCTGGAACCCCGGCACCTGAGGGCTGTGAAGGCGGCCGCGGACCGGGAGGCCGGGCTGATCGAACAGGTCGTCGCGCCACTGCGTCGGCACCGTAATCCGCAGACCAGAGCCCATGCGGAGACCACCGCGCAGGACCTCGCCGCGCAGTCGGTACGGCTGCACGCGGCCCTCGTGCAGACCGCCCTGGGGATCCGTCTGCAGTGAGCGGGGAGCGGCCTTGGCAGGGCCCGACTATCCAAACCGGTCGAGCACGTCCTAGGGTTGCTGTGTGAACGAGCTCGACGTTGTGGGTGTCCGGGTGGAAATGCCCTCCAACCAGCCGATCGTGCTCCTGCGTGAAGTGGGAGGCGATCGGTACCTCCCCATCTGGATCGGACCGGGTGAGGCGACCGCGATCGCCTTCGCCCAGCAGGGGATGGCCCCGCCGCGGCCGCTGACGCACGACCTGTTCAAGGACGTGCTGGAGGCCGTGGGACAGGAACTGACCGAGGTCCGCATCACGGATCTGCGGGACGGGGTCTTCTACGCCGAGCTGGTCTTCGCCAGCGGCGTGGAGGTGAGTGCGCGCCCGTCGGACGCGATAGCACTGGCCCTCCGTACCGGAACGCCGATCTTCGGCAGTGACGGTGTGCTGGACGATGCCGGCATCGCGATTCCGGACGAGCAGGAGGACGAGGTGGAGAAGTTCCGCGAGTTCCTCGACCAGATCTCACCGGAGGACTTCGGGACCAACAGCCAGTGACGCGGAGCGATGTGGCCGAGGGCCGTTCGCGGGGTGCCGTGAGGGCATTCGAGTAGCCTTTCCCCGACGAGAGATACGGGAAACCACTCTCAGGGTGATTATCACTCGGCGTGCCGAGTGTGGCGATCGTTGACGCACCCCGAGTGACTGCCTACCTTCGAGTGGGCAGGTCAAGGACGGAGGGTCGGCGTGATGAGCAGCGCGGACGGTACGGCAGGGAGCTCGCTCGGACGCGCGTCCGGGGGGAGCGGTCCGTATCCGCTTCACGGCAGGGTCGGCGACTTCGGTACGGATGCCGCCGCGGGTGGTACGGGGGCGGGCGCCGCTCCCGGAACCGGGCCCGGCGCGGCCGCCGAGACGGTCGGTTATCGCGGCCCGACGGCGTGCGCGGCGGCGGGGATCACCTACCGCCAATTGGACTACTGGGCGCGTACGGGGCTCGTGGAGCCCAGCGTACGGCCCGCGTACGGGTCGGGGACGCAACGGCTCTACAGTTTCCGGGACGTCGTCGTCCTGAAGATCGTCAAGCGGTTCCTCGACACCGGGGTGGCCCTCCAGAACATCCGGGCCGCCGTCCAGCACCTGCGGGCGCGGGGCTTCCGGGACCTGGAGCGGATGACGCTCATGAGCGACGGGGCCACGGTGTACGAGTGCTCCTCGCCGGACGAGGTCGTCGAGCTGCTCAAGGGCGGGCAGGGGGTCTTCGGGATCGCCGTGGGCGTGGTGTGGCGGGATGTCGAGTCGGCGCTCTCGCAGCTGCACGGGGAGCGCGTCGACACGGGCGAGACGCTCGTGGGGCCCAACCCGGGGGACGAACTGGCCAGGCGGCGTAGGGACAGGGCGGTCTGAGGGGCGGTCCGAGGCGTCAGGCGGTCCGCAGAGGCGTCTTCGAGGCGGTTTCGCGTGGGCCGTGCGTACCGTGCGGGTCGGGTGGCGTGGGGTGGTGCGGCGGCGTTGTCAGTGGTGTGAGGCAGCATCGGTAGCGTGAGAGCCGCGCCGACGATCCTGCATCTCGACATGGATGCCTTCTTCGCCGCCGCCGAACAGGCGGCGAAGCCCAGCCTGCGCGGAAAGCCCGTGATCGTCGGCGGTCTCGGGCCCCGAGGCGTCGTCGCCACCGCCTCGTACGAGGCGCGTCGGTTCGGCGTCCACTCGGCGATGCCCATGGGCCAGGCCCGGCGACTCGCCCCGAACGCCGCCTATCTCGTGCCGCGCTTCGCCTTCTACCGGTCGATCAGCGAGCAGGTCATGGAGCTGCTCGGACGGCTCTCGCCGCTCGTGGAGCCGCTCAGCCTCGACGAGGCCTTCGTGGACCTGGAGGCAGGGGAGCTCGCCGACGACAGCGCGAGCGCCCGCGCCGCCGGGGAGCGGCTGCGGGTCGACATCCTCGCGGCGACGGGGCTGACGGGGTCGGTGGGGCTCGCGGGGTCCAAGATGATCGCGAAGATCGCCTCGGAGGAGGCCAAGCCCGACGGGCTCGTCCTGATCCAGCCCGGGACCGAGCGCGAGCTCCTCGGGCCGCGTTCGGTCCGGATCCTGCCCGGTGTCGGGCCGGCGACGGGGGAGCACTTGCGGAGGGCCGGGATGACCACGGTGTCCGACCTCGCGGAGGCGGGGGAGGACGAACTCGTACGGCTCCTCGGGCGGGCGCACGGGGCCTCGCTGTACCGGATGGCCCTGGGGCACGACGATCGGCCCGTGGTGGCCGAGAGGGACGCCAAGTCCGTGTCGGTCGAGGACACCTTCGACGTGGACCTGCACGACCGGGTGCGGATCCGGACCGAGGTGGAGCGGCTCGCGGAGCGGTGCGTGGGGCGGCTTCGGGCCTCGGGCCACTCCGGGCGGACCATCGTGCTCAAGGTGCGGCGGTACGACTTCTCGACCCTGACCCGGTCCGAGACGCTCCGGGGGCCGACGGACGACCCGGGCGTGGTGCGGGAGGCGGCGGGGCGGCTGCTCGAGGCGGTGGACACGACGGGGGGTGTGCGGTTGCTGGGGGTCGGGGTCAGTGGGCTCGCGGACTACACGCAGGAGGATCTGTTCGCCCAGGCCGAGGCGGAGGGCCTCACCGGCGGTGAGGCCCCCGCGGTGGACGCGGCCGAGGCCTCCGCCGTGTCCGGGCCCGAGCCCGAGGCCGAGGGGGCCGTGGAGCGGCGTTGGGCGCCGGGGCACGACGTGCGGCACGCCGTGTACGGGGCGGGGTGGGTGCAGGGGAGCGGGGTCGGCCGGGTCACGGTGCGGTTCGAGGAGCCGTGGTCGGAGCCGGGTCGGGTGCGGACCTTCGCGGTGGACGATCCGGAGCTCGTGCCGGGGGAGGCGTTGCCGCTGGTGCGCGGCGAGGGATGAGGGGTGACGGCCCGGCTTGACGCGTGGGCGTGTCTCAGCGCCCCTGGGACTCGGCAGGGGCGCGGTGGGGACCGGCTACTGGCCTGCCAGGCGGCCGAAGTCCGTGTCCGGGGTGTCCGTGGGGGATGGGGGGAGCGCCATGCCGTAGTGGCGGTAGAGCTGGAGTTCCTGCTCGGGGGAGAGGTGACGGCCCACGCCGAAGTCCGGGGCGTCCTTGATCAGGGCCCGCTCGTACGGGACGTGGAGGCCGTCGTCGAGCAGGTCGCTCGGGTCCAGGGGGACGAAGGCGTCCCGGCTGAACAGGCCGGTGCGGACGGCCGCCCACTCGGGGATGCCGGTCGCGTCGTCGAGGTACACCTCGTCCACGGTTCCTATCTTGTGTCCGTCGCGGTCGAACGCCTTGCGGCCGATCAGGCTGCGCGGATCGATATCGGTCTGCACGGTCCCTCCAACTGGTCGCAACTGCACGTACCCCCTACGAAAGTGCACATGTGGGATGTCGGCCACTTGAGCGAAAGGAGCGCGAACCTCGCTGGTAGGCTGGCTGTGGCTGTCGACCCTGTGCGGGAGAGTCCCCCGGAGAAATCTTCCGGAGGGCGCCGAAGGAGCAAATCCTCCCCGGAATCTCTCAGGCCCCTGTACCGCGCGGACGAGGTCACTCTGGAAAGCAGAGCGGTGTCCGACGGCATGCGCTCTCACCGACGGTGAAAGCCGGCGTGCCGCGAGGCGTGCCGGTGAAACTCTCAGGTTGAGATGACAGAGGGGGAGGCCGTCCGGGTACCCGCGCCGTGGTGCCCCTCGCAGGTCGTGACGACCAGGAGGCCTCCGCACATGACCGTCAACCGAACTTCGCTCTCCGAACTCGAACAGGGCATTCCGTTCGAGCAGCGGCACATCGGGCCCGACGCCGAGGCGCGCGCCAAGATGCTCGCCCAGGTCGGCTACGGCTCGCTCGACGAGCTCACGGCCGCCGCGGTGCCGGACGTCATCAAGAACACCGAGGCGCTGGCCCTGCCGGCCGCGCGCACGGAGGCCGAGGTCCTCGCCGAGCTGCGGACGCTCGCCGACCGCAACCAGGTCCTCGCGCCCATGATCGGCCTCGGCTACTACGGGACCTTCACCCCGCCGGTGATCCTCCGGAACGTGATGGAGAACCCCGCCTGGTACACCGCGTACACCCCGTACCAGCCGGAGATCTCCCAGGGCCGCCTGGAGGCCCTGCTGAACTTCCAGACCGTCGTCGCCGACCTGACGGGGCTGCCCACCTCCGGCGCCTCCCTGCTCGACGAGGGCACCGCCGCCGCCGAGGCCATGGCCCTGTCCCGGCGCGTCGGCAAGGTCAAGGACGGTGTCTTCCTCATCGACGCCGACGCCCTGCCCCAGACGATCGCCGTCATCGAGACCCGCGCCGAGCCGACCGGCGTCGATGTCGTCGTCGCCGACCTCAGCGAGGGCATCCCCGCCGAGGTCGCCGAGCGCGGTGTCTTCGGTGTGCTCATCCAGTACCCCGGCGCTTCCGGTGCCGTCCGCGACATCAAGCCCCTGATCGACGCAGCCCACGAGCTCGGCGCCGTCGTGACCGTCGCCGCGGACCTGCTCGCGCTCACCCTGCTCACCTCGCCCGGCGAGCTCGGCGCGGACATCGCCGTGGGAACGACGCAGCGGTTCGGCGTGCCCATGGGCTTCGGCGGCCCCCACGCCGGCTACATGGCCGTCCAGGACAAGCACGCCCGTTCGCTGCCCGGCCGACTGGTGGGCGTGTCCGTCGACGCCGACGGCAACCGTGCGTACCGCCTGGCCCTGCAGACCCGCGAGCAGCACATCCGCCGCGAGAAGGCCACCAGCAACATCTGCACGGCCCAGGTGCTGCTCGCCGTCATGGCCGGCATGTACGCCGTCTACCACGGCCCCGAGGGCCTCAAGGGCATCGCGCGCCGCACCCACCGGTACGCCGCGATCCTCGCCGCCGGTCTGACGGCCGGTGGCGTGGAGCTCACCCAGGGCGCCTTCTTCGACACCCTCACCGCCCGTGTGCCCGGCAGGGCCGACGAGGTCGTGGCCGCCGCCCGTGAGGCCGGCGTCAACCTGTACCGCGTCGACGCCGACCACGTGTCCATGTCGTGCGACGAGACCACCGGCCGCGCGCAGCTCGCCGCCGTGTGGGGCGCCTTCGGCGTCACCGCCGACGTCGAGACCCTGGACGCCGGCATCGAGGACGCCCTGCCCGCCGGTCTGCTGCGCTCCGACGCGTACCTGACCCATCCGGTCTTCCACGCGCACCGCTCCGAGACGTCGATGCTGCGCTACCTGCGCCGGCTCGCCGACCGCGACTACGCGCTCGACCGCGGCATGATCCCGCTCGGCTCCTGCACGATGAAGCTGAACGCGACGACCGAGATGGAACCGGTCACCTGGCCCGAGTTCGGTCAGATGCACCCCTTCGCCCCGGTCGACCAGGCGCAGGGATACGTCACGCTCATCACCGAGCTGGAGGAGCGCCTCGCCGAGGTCACCGGCTACGACAAGGTGTCGATCCAGCCCAACGCCGGTTCCCAGGGCGAGCTGGCCGGGCTGCTCGCCGTCCGCGCCTACCACCGCGCCAACGGTGACCTCCAGCGCACGGTCTGCCTCATCCCGTCCTCCGCGCACGGCACCAACGCCGCCTCCGCGGTGATGGCCGGCATGAAGGTCGTCGTCGTCAAGACCGCCGACGACGGCGAGGTCGACGTCGCGGACCTGCGCGCCAAGATCGAGCAGTACCGCGACGAGCTGTCCGTGCTGATGATCACCTACCCGTCGACGCACGGCGTCTTCGAGGAGCACGTCGCCGACATCTGCGCCGAGGTGCACGACGCCGGCGGCCAGGTGTACGTCGACGGCGCCAACCTCAACGCGCTGGTCGGTCTGGCCAAGCCCGGCCACTTCGGCGGCGACGTGTCGCACCTGAACCTGCACAAGACGTTCTGCATCCCGCACGGCGGTGGCGGTCCCGGCGTCGGCCCGGTCGGTGTCCGGGCGCACCTCGCCCCGTACCTGCCGAACCACCCGCTCCAGCCCACCGGGGGCCCGGAGACCGGCGTCGGCCCGATCTCGGCCGCCCCGTGGGGATCCGCCGGCATCCTGCCGATCTCCTGGTCGTACGTGCGCCTGATGGGCGGCGAGGGCCTCAAGCGGGCCACCCAGGTCGCCGTGCTCGCCGCGAACTACATCGCCAAGCGTCTCGAGCCGCACTTCCCGGTGCTCTACACCGGCCCCGCCGGTCTGGTCGCCCACGAGTGCATCGTGGACCTGCGCCCGCTGTCCAAGGCGACGGGCGTCACGGTCGACGACATCGCCAAGCGCCTCATCGACTACGGCTTCCACGCGCCCACGATGTCGTTCCCGGTGGCCGGCACGCTGATGATCGAGCCGACCGAGTCCGAGGACCTGAGCGAACTGGACCGTTTCTGCGACACGATGATCGCGATCCGGACCGAGATCGAGAAGGTCGCCTCGGGCCAGTGGCCCGCCGACGACAACCCGCTGCGCAACGCCCCGCACACCGCTGCCGCCCTGGGCGGAGAGTGGAACCACGCGTACACGCGGGACGAGGCGGTCTTCCCGGCCGGGGTCTCGCCCGCCGACAAGTACTGGCCGCCGGTGCGCCGCATCGACGGTGCCTTCGGTGACCGGAACCTGGTCTGCTCGTGCCCGCCGCTCGACGAGTACAACCACTAGGCACCGGGCATGACGTGAGGGCCGGTTCGGAGTTTCTCTCCGGGCCGGCCCTCGGCGTTCTCCTCGGTGTCGCTCGCACGGGTCGTCCGTACGGGTCGCTCCTCCGGGTTGTTCGTACGGTGTCGGTGCCGCCGCTTCAGGCGGCGGTCGTCACCCGTCCCGCCGTCAGCGGCCGGTGCGGCGCGATGATCTGCCCGTCCGGCAGCAGTTCACCGGTGTCCTCGAAGAGCAGGACTCCGTTGCACAGCAGGCTCCAGCCCTGCTCCGGGTGGTGTGCCGTCAGTCGGGCCGCCTCCCGGTCGGCGGAGTCGGCGGTGGGACAGGCAGGCTGGTGCTGGCACATGGGTGGGTTCTTTCGCTGCGTCGTGATGGATGTCCTGCGGCTCTTCGCGCTCATCGCCGCCCCCGTCGGTCGGTTCGGTTCCGGTCCCAGTCTTGCCCCCTGGACGGCCTTCCGCAGGTATTTCACGTCAGCTCGTCCTCTTCAGGGAAGACGCATCACCCGCAGGGGCGGTTCAGGTCAACGGCACGGTCTCTTCGGGTGGTTCTGGATGGCCCGAGCGGGCTAGTCCGTCCGGGCGGGAGTGTTCGGAGAAGCGTTCGGGCAGGGTGCTCGGACGGCAGTGCGCCCCGTGACCCGACCGGGTCACGGGGCGGCGGTGCGCGTGCGACGGATCAGGCGGGCGCCGGCGAACCCATGAGGGGCGGCGGCGCGAGACGCGTACTGAGCACGGGCAGGAGGTCGGCGACCTGGTAGGCGCGGTGGGCCGCGATCCCCGGCGGTGCGGGCGCGAGCGGCACCATCAGATCGGCCGCGGCCGGGGCGGCGACGGCCCCGTCCGCCTCCGGATCGGCGTGCAGCCACAGCGTCTGCATGTAGAGCTCCGGTACCGAGAGCAGCCGCGGCTGGTACGCGACGGGCAGTGCCTCGGCCTGGAGCAGCGCTCGCTCGGTGGCGGTGACGTACGGCCCTTCGAAGAAGTGCGAGAAGGACCAGCCGTCGGGGGTGAGCATGGTGTCCGCGGCGGCGATCGCCCGGCCCCCGCTCCTGATCAGGAAACGCCATCCGGCGAGCCGGATGCGGGGTGCCTGCCCCGGTGCTCCGGTCACGTCCAGGACGTGGACGGGCAGGGGGAGTTCGGGGCTCAGCGGTCCCTGCGCTGCCCGCAGGGCGGGAGTGCGTGCCTCGTGGACGGCCGTCGGGGAGCCGAGGGCCGCGAGGACACTGCGGAGGGCCGGCGCAGGGGCCGGGGAGGGTCGGAGCATGGTGGGTCGCCTCTCGCTCAGGAGACACGGTGACGCGTGGGCAGGTACGACGGCGCTGTCGACGGCGGGGCCGGAGGAGGCCATGAGGCCGTGGCCCGGGCGCCAACACTCTGCCTCGTCCGCGGAGTTTATACGACACGTGTTCACAGAGTGTTTCCGCTAGACGTCGCCGATATTCCTGGCAAGGCGTCATCAGGTCGTAAAACGCGGGCCGCGGAAGCGGAATCCCGGAGGGGTGCCGTCCTCACCTGCGTATTCCTCGCGGAGGGGGACGGCTGAATTTCGTCCCGGAGTTCCAAGAAGATAGGACATTGGTATATGTCGATCGCCCTGTGCCCTCGGGATGTGCCGTTGGAGTGCCGCATCCAGCCTATCGTCCGACAGCCTTCTTCCGCAGGCGTTGTGGATCAGCGGGTTGGGCATCATCGTCCGTGACACGCGGCCGCGATGGCGGCCGGCCACTCGGGGAGGGACGCTTCGATGGGGGAGAAGGTCGTGGCCGACGGGTTCGGCCCGTCCGACCGGCAGCAGTACCGGAGAAAGCTCCAGCAGTGTCTCGCGGGGCTGGCGAGGCTGTTGGCGGAGAAGCGGTTCGACCGTCCCCGCAATCTCATGGGCGTGGAGATCGAACTCAATCTCGCGGGTGCGGACGGACTGCCCCGCATGCTGAACGGGCCGGTTCTCGAAAAGATCGCGAGCCCCGATTTCCAGACGGAACTCGGAATGTTCAACCTCGAAGTGAACATCGCGCCCCACCAGCTCGGTGGCCGCGTTTTCGACCGGCTCGCGGAAGAGATCGGAACCGGCATCGGATATGCCGACCGCAAGGCCGCGGAACTGGACGCCGGTGTCATCATGATCGGCATACTTCCCACGCTCACCCAGGACGACCTGGTCTTCGAGAACCTCTCGGTCGCCGACCGCTACACCCTGCTCAACAACCAGATCCTGGCGGCCCGCGGCGAGGACTTCACCCTCGACATCCACGGCGTCGAACGGCTCCTCTGCACCTCGGAGTCGATCGTGCCCGAGGCGGCCTGCACCTCGGTCCAGCTCCACCTCCAGGTGACGCCGGCCCGGTTCGCCGCCGTGTGGAACGCGTCGCAGGCGGTGGCGGGCGTCCAGATCGCGCTGGGCGCCAACGCGCCCTTCGTCTTCGGCCGCGAACTGTGGCGCGAGTCGCGCCCGCCGCTGTTCCAGCAGGCCACCGACACCCGCCCACCCGAGCTGCAGTCACAGGGCGTCCGGCCGCGCACCTGGTTCGGGGAGCGCTGGGTGGACTCGGTGTACGACCTCTTCGAGGAGAACCTCCGCTACTTCCCCGCGCTGCTGCCCCTCGTCGACGACGAGGACCCGCTCCTCGTCCTCGACGGGGGCGGGGTGCCGCGCCTCCAGGAACTCGTCCTCCACAACGGCACGGTCTACCGCTGGAACCGGCCCGTGTACGGCTTGGTCGACGGGGTCCCGCACCTGCGCGTCGAGAACCGGGTGCTGCCCGCAGGGCCGACCGTCACCGACGTCATCGCGAACGCGGCGTTCTACTACGGGCTCGTCCGCTCGCTCGCGGACGACCCCAGGCCGGTGTGGAAGCGGTTGGCCTTCGAGGACGCGGAGGCCAACTTCGACACGGCCTGCCGCCATGGCATCGAGGCGGAGCTGCGCTGGCCCCGCTCGGGCCGCACGGGCGGCATCGCGACCGTGCCCGCGGTACGGCTCGTCCTCGACGAGCTGCTGCCGGCCGCCGCGGCCGGGCTCGACGCCTGGCACATCGAGCCCGCCGACCGGGACTTCTATCTCGGGGTGATCGAACAGCGCTGTCTGCGGCGGGTGAACGGGGCCTCCTGGCAGGCCGACACCTTTCACCGGGCCTCGGCGTCGGGCCTCGACCGCGAGGCGGCGTTAGCGGCGACGACCCGTCGCTACCGGACTCTCATGCTCGGGGGCGAACCGGTGCACACCTGGCCGGTGGGCATCGACTGAGCCGGGGGTGCGGGCGGCGCGGCGGCTGATCATGACAAAGTGGTCGGGGCCGCCCGAACGGCGACGGCCGTCCGTGAGCGGGAAGTGGAGACAGGTGTGGTGTCGGAGCAAGGAGTCAGTGATGCCGCCCTGCCCCCTGAAGGACTGACCCCTCGGCTGCTGCGCTCCGAGACGCTCATCGTCCTCGCGCTGTCGCTCGGGGCGAGCGCGGTGTCGTCCCTCATCAGTTTCATCGGTTCGCTGACCAAGTCGGGGGCGCTGAAGGAACAGGCGGCCACGCTCAACGGCTCGTACGCCCTGGGGCGGCCGTGGCTCGACCTGTCCTGGCAGCTGTTCGGCATCGCCACGGCCCTCGTGCCGGTCGTGCTCGTCGCCCATCTGCTGCTGCGCGAGGGTGCCGGGCTCCGGGCCGTCGGCTTCGACCGGACCCGGCCGTGGTTCGATCTGGGGCGCGGGACGCTGGTCGCGGCGGGCATCGGGAGCGCGGGGCTCGCCTTCTACCTGGTGATGCGGGCGACCGGGTTCAACCTGACCGTCGTCCCCGAGTCGCTGCCCGAGGTGTGGTGGAAGTACCCGGTACTGATCCTCTCCGCGATCCAGAACTCCGTCCTGGAGGAGGTCGTCGTCGTCGGGTATCTGCTGCGCAGGCTCGGTCAGTTGGGGTGGACGCCGATGGCGGCCCTGGTGGCGAGTTCGGTGCTGCGGGGCTCGTACCACCTGTACCAGGGGATCGGCGGCTTCCTCGGCAACGTGGTGATGGGTGTGGTCTTCGTCCTGCTGTACCGGCGCTGGGGGCGGATCGGGCCCCTGGTCGTGGCGCACGCGCTGCTCGACATCGTGGCCTTCGTCGGGTACGGGCTGCTCGCGGGCAAGGTGGGGTGGCTGCCCACGGTGTGAGGTCGGCTCGGGGGGCCGGGGCGTACGGGTGATCCGTACGCCCCTTCGCCTGTGCGGGTGCGGGTGGGGGCAGTCGGCGGTGAGTGCCGGTGCCGGGCCGGTTCAGGCGTGCAGGTCGCCCTCGATGACCGTGACCGCGTGGCCGTTCAGCAGGGTGCGCTCGCCGCGCAGGCGGGTGCGGACGATCCCGGTGCGGGAGCCGCCCTGGAGGCCGACGAGGTCGTCGCGGCCGAACCGGGCCGACCAATAGGGGGCGAGGGCGGTGTGGGCGCTGCCGGTCACCGGGTCCTCGTCGATGCCGACGGCGGGGAAGAAGCCGCGGGAGACGAAGTCGTAGCCGCGGTCGGGGTGTTCGGCGGCGGCGGTCGCGATGACGCCCCGCGTGGAGAGGTCCCTCAGGGCGCCGAAGTCCGGCGCGAGCCCGCGCACGGCGGCCTCGTCGCGCAGCTCCACGACGAGGTCGCCGATGTGGTCGGCCGTGTCGTGGACGGTGAGGATCTCGGCGCCGAGCGCCTTCTCCAGGCCGTGGGGTACGGGGAGGGGGGTGAGGGAGGAGGTCGGGAAGTCCATCGTGATGGTGCCGTCGGACTCGGGGGCGGCCCCGAGGACCCCGCAGCGGGCCGCGAAACGCACGGGGCCCCTCATCCTCCCCGTGGAGTGCAGGACGTGGGCCGTGGCCAGCGTGGCGTGCCCGCACATGTCGACCTCGGTGGTGGGGGTGAACCAGCGCAGGGCCCAGTCGGCCTCGCCGCCGGCGGGCAGCGGGTGGGCGAAGGCCGTCTCGGAGAGGTTGACCTCCGCGGCGACCCGCTGGAGCCAGGTGTCGTCGGGGAAGGAGTCGAGGAGCAGGACTCCGGCCGGATTGCCGGAGAAGGGCTGGTCGGTGAAGGCGTCGACGATTCGGATCCGCATGTCGCCGACCGTATCGAGGACGGATCTCGGGGAGCCAAGTCCAATCGCGGAGAACTGGACCGGTCGGTGGCTCCCGGCGTGGGGCCGCGGACCTGCGGGGATGGCAGGACAGTCGGGATGCTTGCTCGACGAACGCTTCCGATATATCGTTGAAGCATCGCGACAGTTCAACGATGTCATCCCGATGAAAGGAGCGTTGCGATGCGTTCACATGGACACGAGTACGGAAACGGACACGGAGCCGGCCGTGGAGGCTGTGGCCCCGGGCCTCGCGGCGACTTCGAGGGACGGCGTGCGGCGTTCGGTCCCTTCGGGCCGGGCTTCGGCGGGGGACCCTTCGGCGGAGGGCCCTTCGGTGGTGGTCGCGGGCGCGGCGGCGGCGGCCGGGGGAGGGCGCGGCGCGGTGACGTCCGGGCCTCGATCCTGGCGCTCCTGACGGACCGCCCGATGCACGGCTACGAGATGATCCGGGAGATCGGCGAGCGCAGCGACGGGGCGTGGAAGCCCAGCCCCGGCTCGGTCTACCCGACCCTCCAGATGCTGGAGGACGAGGGGTTGATCATCAGCGAGAGCGAGGGCGGCAAGAAGCTGTTCACGCTCACCGACACCGGGCGCGCCGAGGCCGAGGACGGCCCCGACGCTCCCTGGGAGGAAGTCGGGCGCGGCGTCGACTGGGAGGCGCTGAACGAGGTCCGGCAGGCCGGGTTCGGTCTGATGGAGGCGTTCGGGCAGGTCTGGAAGACCGGCACTCCGGAGCAGCGGCAGAAGGCGGTCGGTGTGATCAACGAGGCCCGGAAGAAGCTGTATCTGATCCTGGCCGACGAGCACTGACGGGACGGGTGGCGAGTCGATGAGTGCCGGCCGGTGCTATTGAGGCCGGATCCGACGAAGGGTCCCGCGGCGCGTGCCGCGGGACCCTTCGTCGGATCCGCGTCAGATGACCCCGCCTGAGAGCCTGTCCGGGGACTTGGTCAGGACGCCCGTCGGGCCGTTGCCCTTGATGGCGAACGCGCCGTCCGGGAGGTCGGTGTGCGTGGCTGGCCGCGGGCATTCAATACCGATGAGCACTCAGTTCTGCCGTGGTCGGGCCCGCGCCGTCGCCGATCCACCAGATCTCGGCCGCGTCGAAACTGTCGGAGGCACGGGGTGCCCCGTCCTCCTCGTGGCAGTGGAACGCCGCCCAGAACAGATCGGCGGGCAGCGCCGCCCGGGGTGCGTACACCCGGTAGACGTACTGCCGCCCGTCGCGCGCGAGCAGAGCCACCATCCAGAACACGACAGGAAGACGTGCGGGGAAGGGCCGGTGGTTGCATCCCGGGTACGGAGCCGTCGGTGCGCGGTCGGCGGGGAGCGATCCGCCGGGTACGGAGCCGGCGGTGCGCGCCCGGTGGGGAGCAATCCGCGCGATCTCATCCGTGAGGAGGAGGAACCGCGCGCGCGTGCCCCACTCCGGTGGGACGCGGACATGCTCCTCCCCGGCGATGCCCCGGCCGCCCCGAGCTGATGAGGTGGGAGGGTGCACTGTCCCGTCCCGCTTCCCCAGCCGCTCCGGCAGCCCGTCGCCCCACGCACGGAGCTCACGACCCTGCTGACGCCGTCCTTCATGACGGTCGTCGCGGGCGCCCGGCGCAGAGCCCTCAGGGACGGGGACCGGCAGGTCGACACGGCGCACCTCCTGCACTCCCTCCTGGAGTCCGACCCCGAGGCCGGTGCGGCGTTCGAGGGTGGCGGTCCTCAGCTCGCCCGGGTCCTCGGCTATCTCGTCCAGCGGTCCATCGGTTACGGCCTGCGCTGGCAGCGCTCGACGGAGAACTCCGGCGCCGGGCGCAAGCTGCCCGCCGTAGCCGGAACGGAGTCGCCGGATCCCCGGGCCTCCGGTTGGTCACCGGCGGCCGCCGCCGCTCTGGAGGGGGCCTTCCGGCGGGCGGCGGAGCGGGGCGACGCGCAGGCGCGCGGCGTGGACCTCCTGGCCGTCGTCGCCGCCGACCCCGGGAGCCGGGCCGTCGAGGTGCTGCGCCGGGCGGGGGTCGATCCGGACGCGCTGGCCGCTCGGATCGGAGGGTGCTGAGCGGGCGTACCTGCCGCGCGCCTGCGTGAGCGTGGGCCGTCTCAACAGGTGCGACGGGGGTTACGCGCCTGACGGCGCCCTGTCATCATGGCCCGATGCACGCGTCTCAGGGGAGAAGCGCCGGCCTGGGACTCGCCCTGGCCTCGGCCTTCGCATTCGGCGGTTCAGGAGTGGCGGCCAAGCCGCTCATCGAGGCGGGGCTCGACCCGCTGCACGTGGTGTGGCTCCGGGTCGCCGGCGCCGCGCTCGTCATGCTCCCGGTGGCCTGGCGCCACCGCGACCTGCTGCGCCGCAGACCCGCGCTCCTCCTGGGCTTCGGCCTGCTCGCCGTCGCCGGGGTCCAGGCCTTCTACTTCGCCTCGATCTCCCGCATCCCCGTCGGCGTCGCCCTCCTCGTCGAGTACCTCGCCCCGGCGCTCGTCCTCGGCTGGGTCCGCTTCGTCCAGCGGCGGCCCGTCACCCGCGCCGCCGCCCTCGGCGTCGTCCTCGCCGTCAGCGGTCTCGCCTGCGTCGTCCAGGTCTGGTCCGGGCTCACCTTCGATCTCTTGGGTCTGCTCCTGGCGCTCGCCGCGGCCTGCTGCCAGGTCGGCTACTTCGTCCTCTCCGACCAGGGCGCCGACGAGGACGGGCAGGCCGACCCGCTCGGCGTCATCGCGTACGGGCTGCTCATCGGCGCGCTCGTCCTCACCGTCGTGGCCCGCCCGTGGGGCATGGACTGGGCGCTTCTGGGCGGCAGCGCCGACATGGACGGCAGTGCCGTGCCCGCGTGGCTGCTGCTCGGCTGGATCGTGCTGATCGCCACCGTGCTCGCGTACGTCACCGGGGTCATCTCGGTGCGCCGGCTCTCCCCGCAGGTGGCGGGTGTCGTCGCCTGCCTGGAGGCCGTCGTCGCCACGGTCCTCGCCTGGGTGCTGCTCGGCGAGCACCTCGACGCCCCGCAGCTCATCGGCGGCGCCGTGGTCCTCGTCGGTGCGTTCATCGCCCAGTCCTCGACGCCCAGGGCGGCCGCCCCCGGACCTGTGACGGGCTCGGCGACGGAGGCCGGAGCGGCTGAGGCCGGAACCGGGGGCCGGGATGCGGAGTTGTCCGCCGGGCGGACGGCCCCGTAAGGTGCCGATCATGCCTTCGACCGTCCTTCCGCCTCCCGCCCTCTAGGCGCGCGGCGACCCTCCTCGACGAAGACCGGGCTCGGCCGGGCGGCTCCTCGCCCCCGAGCGGTTCGTCGCTGCCCGCGCGCGGAGCCCAGCGACCACCTTTCCCTCCTGTCTTCCACGGAGAAGTCACGTGTCGAACTCCTCGGAATCCGCCCTGTCCGTCGGGCGGAGCCTGCTCTATCTGATCGTCGCCGGAATCGCCTGGGGCACGGCCGGCGCCGCCGCCTCGCTGATCTTCCGCATCAGCGACATGGGCCCGCTGGCCCTCTCCTTCTGGCGCTGCGTCGGCGGCCTCGTCCTGCTGCTCGGCGCGCTTGCCCTGCGGCCCCGGCGCGAGACCTCCCGGACGGCCGGGGAGCCGCGCGGCCGGCGGACGGCCCGCATCCTCGGTACGGGCATCGGCCTCACCGTCTTCCAGAGCGCCTACTTCGCCGCCGTCCAGTCCACCGGCCTCACCGTCGCCACCGTCGTCACCCTGGGCGCCGGTCCCGTGCTCATCGCGGTCGGCGCCCGGCTCACCATGGGCGAACGCCTCGGTCGCGGCGGCATCGCCGCCGTCACCGGTGCCCTCGCCGGGCTCGTCGTCCTCGTCCTGGGCGGCGGGGCCGCGGAGGTACGGCCGTTCGGTGTCGTCCTCGCGGTCGTCTCGGCGGCCGGATACGCGGCGATCACCCTGCTCACCCGCCGGCTCGGCCGGGGCGGCGGCCGCACGGACGCCCTGGCCACCACCACCTGGGCGTTCGCGATCGGCGCGGTCGGGCTGCTGCCCGCCGCGCTCGCGGAAGGGCTCGTACCGCACACCGACGCGCCCGTGAGCGTCCTTCTGCTCCTCGTGTACGTGGCGGCTGTGCCGACCGCGCTCGCGTACGCGCTGTACTTCGCGGGCGCTGCGGTCGTCCGGGCCGCCACCGTCTCCGTGATCATGCTCCTGGAGCCGGTGAGCGCGGCCGTGATCGCCGTCTCGCTGCTCGGCGAGCGGCTGACCGCCGCGATCCTGTGCGGCACGCTGCTGCTGCTCGCAGCCGTCACGGGGCTCGCCTGCGCCGAGGCGCGGACGGCGGCGGCGGAACGCAGTCGGGCGGCGGGCCGGCCGGTGGTCGTGTAGGCGTATCGGGGGAGGGGCGGGCTGGTCGGGCGGTCGTCCCGTCCGCCCGGTCCTCCGTCTGCGGATTGCCCTATGGTGCCTTCCGCCCTCCGCAGGTGTCAGAGCGCGGCCAGGTAGTCCGGCAGGGCGACGGCCGGGTCGAGGTCGTCGGCCGGGACCGGCGGGCCGTAGCCGCCGCGCACCGGGACGACGCCGGACCAGTGGGGGAGGGCGAGGTCCTCGGGGTCGTCGTTGGGGCCGCCGGTGCGCACCTTCGCCGAGACCTCGTCAAGGTCGAGCCGGATCACGGCCGTGGCGGCGAGCTCCTTGGCGTTCGCGGGGCGCGAGTCCGCGGAGCGGCCCGGGACGACGTGGTCCACGAGCGCGTCGAGCGCCGTGCGGAGTTCCCCGGGGTCGGTGACCTGGTGCGCGGTGCCGTGGACCACGACGGACCGGTAGTTGAGGGAGTGGTGGAAGGCGGAGCGGGCGAGCACGAGGCCGTCGACGTGGGTCACGGTCAGACAGACGGGCAGGCCGGGGGCGGCCACGCCGTCACCGGTGGCGCGCAGCGGACGCGATCCGGTGGATCCGTGCACGTAGAGGCGGTCCCCGACGCGGGCGAAGAGCGTCGGGAGAACGACCGGCGCGCCGTCGCGGACGAAGCCGAGATGGCAGACGTACGCCTCGTCGAGTATCGAGTGGACCAGCGCCTTGTCGTACGAGGCGCGCTCGCGGGAACGCGTGGGCACGGTCCGGTCGGTGGGCGGATACGTATCGGCGGTGGTGCTCATTGCCTACTCCTTTGCACTAGTGCATACTGATGTTTGTGCTAGGAGAATATCGGATCGAAGGTCGTCGCGCCTCGGACATCGCCGCCAGTGTGGAGAGAGGGGTCGGTGCCGGGAACTTGCAGCCAGGTCAACACCTGCCGCCCATGCGTGAGTTGGCCCTCACGCTCGGGGTGAACCCGAACACCGTCGCCGCCGCCTACCGCACCCTGCGGGAGCGCGGCGTGATCGAGACCGACGGGCGTCGAGGCAGTCGGGTGCGTCCGCGCCCCGCCACGACCGCGCGCGGCTCGATCCGTGTCGAGGCACCCGAGGGTGTCCGCGACGTGAGCAACGGCAACCCCGACCCCGCTCTGCTGCCCCCTCTCGGTGAGGCCTTCGCCGAGGTCGCCCGGCGGTACGCCGTGCGGCCCGGCATGTACGGAGAGACCCCCGTCGACGAGGAGTTCGGGCGGCTCGCGCGCGCCGCCTTCGACGCGGACGGGGTGCCGGACGGCCCTGTCGGCGTCGCCTCTGGCTCCCTCGACGCCGTCGAGCGCGTGCTCGCCGTCCACCTCAGGCCCGGTGACGCGGTCGCCGTCGAGGACCCGGGCTGGGGCAGCCTCCTCGACCTGGTGCCCGCGCTCGGGCTGCGTCCCGTGCCGATGGCCGTGGATGACGAGGGGCCGCTGCCGGAGGAGGTCGAGCGGGCGATCCGGCGCGACGGGGCGCGGGCGGTGATCGTGACCGACCGGGCGCAGAACCCCACCGGGGCGTGCGTCACGGCGGAGCGGGCGCGGGAACTGCGGCGGGTGCTCGCCGGGCACCCGGGTGTCCTGCTCGTCGAGGACGACCACGGGCACGGCATCGTCGCGCAGCCGCTCCACCCGCTCGCCGGGGGCGACCGCCCCTGGGTGCTGGTCCGCTCCGTCGCCAAGGCGTACGGGCCCGACCTGCGGATCGCCGCCTTCACCGGCGACGCCGAGACCGTCGACCGGGTCCTGGGGCGGCAGCGCCTCGGCCCCGGCTGGGTCAGCCGCCTGCTCCAGGGGACGGTCGCGTACCTCTGGGCCACGGAAGCGGTGGATCCCGCGGTCGTCGCACGCTCCTACGGGAAGCGGCGTGACGGGCTCGTGCGGGCGCTGGCGCGACGGGGGGTGGAGGCGCACGGGCGCGGCGGCATGAACGTGTGGGTCCCGGTCGCCGACGAGACGGGCGCGGTGGCGCGGCTGCTCGCGGCGGGGTGGGCGGTTGCGCCGGGGGCGCGGTTCCGGATGGAGGCGGGGGCGGCTGTGCGGGTGACGGTGTCAGGGCTGGCGGTGGGGGAGCTGGAGGGTCTGGCGGATGTGGTGGCGGGGGCGGCGGGGGTGCGGGTGGCACGGGCGTACGGGTGAGCAGGGGGGTGGGGGCGGGGGGGTCCCGCCCGGGTACGGCCGGCCGCGGGGCTTCTGGGGTCAGGGGCGGGCCGCTGGTTGGCGGGCGTCGAGGGGGGTCGCGGCCGGCGGGGGTGTCGGGCGGCGATGGCGGGTGCGGGTCTGGGTGAGGGCCGCGCCCGCCACGACGACCAGGGCGCCGACCGGGGTGTTCCAGGCGAGCTGCTCGTTCAGCACGGCCACGCCCGCCGCCGTCGCGATGACCGGGATGAAGTACGTGACCATCGCGGCCGTCGTCGGGCCCACCTCCGCGACCACGTTGTACTGGAGCAGCATCGCGTACCCCGTGCCGAGCGCGCCGAGTGCGATCACGGCGAGCAGCGGGACGAGTTCCACCGACTCCGGCATCGAGGTGAACAGCGGTGTCACGACGGCGAGTTGCAGCGTGGCGAGCCCCACCTGGGAACCGGCGAGGGAGAGGTTCGACGCGCCGGTGCCGGTGAGTGTCCTGCGGACGTAGATCCAGCCGACCGCGTAGCTGAAGGACGCCAGGAGGGCCAGCGAGGTGCCCGTCACGTCGAGGCCGGAGAAGCCCTGCCAGGCGCCGAGGACCGTGAGCACCCCCACGAAGCCGATGCCGAGGCCTGCGGCGCGGACCCGGGTCGGGCGGTCCTCGGAGAGCGCGACGAGGGAGAGCAGCATGCCCCACAGCGGAGTCGTCGCGTTACAGATGCCGGCCAGGGTCGACGGGATCGTCAGCTCCGCGTACGCGAAGAGGGAGAACGGCAGCGCGTTGAGGAGGAAGGCCGCCACCGTCAGATGACCCCAGACGCGGGCGCCGCGCGGCAACCGGTCGCGCTTCACCACCAGGGCCACCGCGAGCACCGCCGTACCGAACAGGAGGCGCCCGAAGGTGACCTGGAACGGCGCGAAGCCCTCCGTGCCGACCTTGATGAGCAGGAAACTGAAGCCCCAGATCAAGGCCAGTACGCCGAAGCGGACGCGCCAGTCGAGCAGGCGTGAGCCGGGAGGTGAACTGAGGACGAGGGGCGAGGAGGGCGGGGCTGCGGGGCTCATGCACTCAGGGTGAAGGCCGCGATCTCGTAGGACAAGCGAGATTTACTCGACCCCTCCCCTTAGGATTGCTTACATGTTGAACCTGGAGCGCCTCCGCACCCTCGACGCCGTCGCCCGGCACGGTTCGGTCAGCGGCGCGGCCGACGGGCTGCACGTCACCACGTCCGCCGTCTCCCAGCAGCTCTCCAAGCTGGAGCGGGAGGTGGGTCAGCGGCTGCTCGCCAAGAACGGCCGGGGCGTCCGGCTGACCGACGCCGGGCTCTTGCTCGCCGAGCACGCGGCCCGGATCCTCTCCCAGGTCCAGCTGGCCCAGGCCGACATCGAGGCCCAGCGCGGGCAGGTGGTGGGCGAGGTACGGGCCGCCGCCTTCCCGACGGCGGCCCGGGGGCTCTTCCCGGCCGCGCTCGCCGCCCTGCGCGACGGGCACCCCGAACTTCGCGTGCGGACGACGGAGCTGGAGCCCGAACAGGGCGTGCGCGCGGTCCTGCGCGGCGACGCGGACCTGGCGCTCGTCCTGGAGTGGAGCAACAAGCGCGCGCCGGTGCCCGGCGGGCTCGAGCGGGCCCACCTCCTCGACGACACGGCCGATGTGGCCCTGCCCGCCGGGCACCGGCTGGCAGGGCAGGAGGCGGTGGACCTGGTCGACTTCGCCGACGAGGAGTGGGTGTCCTGGCCGGAGGGCGAGTTCTGCCACGACTGGCTGATGTTCACCCTGCGTTCCCAGGGCATCGAACCGCGCATCGGACACCTCGCGGGGGAGCACCACACGCAGCTGGCGCTCGTCGCGGCCGGGCTCGGGGTGTGCGTGACGCCCCGGCTCGGCCGCCCGGTGCCCGACGGGGTCGTGTTCGTGCCCGTGCGCCAGCCGGTACGGCGCCACATCTACGCCACCTGGCGCGCCGACGCGGGCCGCCGGCCCTCCGTGCGCGCGGTCGTCACGGCGTTGCGGGCGGCGGCCGAGCCGTTGGCGAGCTGAGGCCCGGTCCGGGCGTACCTCGACGGACGGTGACGGGGAGCGGTCGCGCCGCCGGCCGGCCGAGGTCCGTACCGCGCGTGCCCCGTCGGGCGGGCGGTCGTCGCGCCGTCGGCGAGCTGAGGTCCGTACCCGTGTGGTGTCCCTCGGCCGAGGCGGCCGTCAGGGCGTCGTGGTGAGTTTGCGGAAGTCCCAGGAGGCGACGGCGTCCGGTGTCAGACGCATCCAGGCGTGCCGGCCGTCGTGCGGCATCGTGTCCAGGCCGAAGTTCTTGGCGGCGAACAGCTGCTCGGGCACGTCGAGTTCGGGCCACGGCTCACCGGTACGCGGGGCCTCACCGACGAAGGTGACCGTGCCCGACAGTTCGACCCCGCGCAGTTCGCCGTACTCCTCGCCGTCGTCCACCACGACGGCGACCCTCGGGTCGGCGCGCAGCTCGGCCCAGCGGCGGCTGCGCGTCAGCGAGTACAGCCACAGCGACGAGCCGTCCCAGGCGAACCAGAGCGCGCTCACATGCGGGCGGCCGTCGGCGGAGACGGTCGCGACCCGGCAGGTGCGCTGCTCGGTGAGGAAGGAGTCGAGCTCGGCCGGGGTCATCATGATCCGGCGTCCACGGCGCTGTGTGGCGGGCATCGTCCGCACCCTTCTGTGTTCCTGATGAGACGTCAGGAAGCATGAGGGCCCAGCCGCGCCGGTACAAGGGGGCGGGACCACGGGGAAGGTCCGGGGCCAGGTTCACGGTCGGGCGCATGGACCCAAGGAACGGCTCGGGGAGCGGACTCGGCCGGACGGCGGGGCCGGGCTGCTCACCGTCGAGTGCCGGCAGGGAGTCGAGGGCACGGGCAGCGCACGGCCCGGACTCGCCGCCGTCGCCCGCGTGTCGGGCACCCCGCCGAACGTCGCCCGGTCCGTGGCCGCCGCGCACGAGGCGGACGCCCAGGTGATCCACGCCGTCGCCGAGCGGCGCCCCGACGGGCGGGGCGACGCCCGGCTGTTCCGGGCCGCCGTCAGCCGAAGCTGATCTCGTCGCCCACCACCTGGATCGGCTCCGGCGGCAGGGGCGCGGGCGCCGGGCCGGACTTCACACTGCCGTCCGACATGTCGAAATGACTCTGGTGGCACGGGCAGACGATGACCCCGTCCTTGACGCTGGTCACCGCGCAGCCCGCGTGGGTGCACTTGGAGGAGAAGGCCTTGAACTCACCGGCCTTCGGCTGGGTGATCACCAGACCCTTGCCGGCGATGATCTTTCCGCCGCCCACCGGGATGTCCCCGGTCCGCGCGAGGGCGGCGCCCCCGGTGCCTTCCGCGGCCTCCGAAGGCGTGTTCTTGTCGTCCGTGCCGCCCCCGCAGGCGGCCAGCGCCGCCGCCAGGCCCGCGCTGCCCGCCGCCGCGACCACCGTCCGTCGTGCCACTCCGCTCATGTGCTCTCCCTCTTCTCCCGGTGCTCTTCCCCGGTGCCCTGGTGTGTCGACATCCGAAGGTACGGCTGTGAGCTGTGTCCCGTGCACAGGATGGGACTTCGCTTGCGTCACGATTCCGTCCGGACGGTGACTCAGGCCTTCGGCATGGCCATCGTGGCGACCGGCGCCGAGGTCGGGCGGGGCGAGCCGCCCTCGGGTTCCACGGTGATGCCGATGCCGCCGGACCTGTTCGCCGGACCCTCCAGGAGGGTGGTCGAGGACGTCGTACCGGAGGCCATGAGGCCGGCCGACCGCATCGTCCCGGCGTCGTCGTACCAGAGCTGGTAGACCTTGCCGGCCGGCGGCGCCGGCATCCCCGCGGCGGCGAACACCGCCCGGTCCAGAGACCGGGCGTGGACGAGCGTCCCCACGGCGCCGTCCGCGAGGCGCGCGGTGGAGACCCGGGCGTCGGGCGCCGCGAGCACCGCCGCGACGGCCGAGGCGCTCGCCTCGGCGCGGGCCGCCCGCTCCCCGGCCTCCTCGGCCCGCTGGTACTGCACGCCCGCGACACCGGCGAGCGCCACCACCGCGGCGACGGAGGCGGCGAGGGCCCACCGGGGCAGTCGGCGCAGGCCGCGGCCACGCGCGTGCGTACGGCCGGACGGCACGGTCACCGGCGGCAGTTGGCGGACGCCCGCGATCCGGCGCAGCACCTCGGCGCGCAGCGCCGGGCCGACCGGTTCGGCGACGGCCAGGCCGAGGCGTGCGGCCGTCTCCGACAGTTCCCGGACCTCGTGGGCGCAGGCGGAGCAGTGGGCGAGGTGCCGCTCGACCGCCTCGCGCTCCTCGTCCGTGTCCAGCGCGTCCAGCACGTACGCGCCGGTCAGCGTGTGCAGGTCACCGCCGGTCATGCCGTCACCCCCAGGCAGTCGCGCAGCCGGATGAGACCGTCGCGCATCCGTGTCTTCACGGTGCCGAGCGGCAACGAGAGGAGCTCGGCGACCTCGCGGTAGGTCAGTCCGCGGTAGTACGCGAGCGTGACGGACTGCCGCTGGCGTTCCGTGAGGCCGCGGAGACAGCGCCGTACCCGCTCGCGGTCGAGACGGTTCTCCACCTCCTCGGTCACCTCGTCGTACGCGGGGGTGTGCTCCAGGAGCGCGACCCGCCGGGCGCGGTCCGTCGAGGCCTGCTCGGAACGCACCCGGTCCACCGCACGGCGGTGGGCGAGGGTGAGCGCCCAGTTCAGGACGGAGCCGCGATCCGGCCGGTAGCGCGCGGCGGACCGCCAGAGGTCGACCATCACCTCCTGGGTCACCTCCTCGGACTGCGCGGGGTCCCGCACCACCGAGCGGACCACGCCGAGTACGGGTCCTGAGACCCGGTCGAAGACGGCCGAGAAGGCCTCCTGGTCCCCCCGGGCGACCTGGCCCATCAGTTCTGGCAGGCCGTCGCCGCCCGGGTCCGGGGCCGGACCTCCGTCCACGCGCGCGTGCTCTCTCACCGGCTGGGCCCTCCTGCGTGTCCTGGGATGCGCCCCTACTTCGGAGCGGCTGCGCCGACGGATTGGTCCGTACGACCCCGATCCTGGGGGAGCCGGCTCAGGGCACCGGGCCACCACGCCGCCGGGCCGAGGTCCCGGACGAGCGCCGGAACGAGCAGCGAGCGGACGACCAGGGTGTCCAGGAGGACGCCGAAGGCCACGATGAACGCGATCTGGACGAGGAAGGCCAGCGGGATCACACCGAGCGCCGCGAAGGTCGCGGCGAGCACCACGCCCGCCGAGGTGATCACGCCACCGGTGGCGGTCAGACCGATGCGGACGCCCTCCCGCACCCCGTGGCGCAGGGACTCCTCACGGACCCGGGACATCAGGAAGATGTTGTAGTCGACGCCGAGCGCGACGAGGAAGACGAAGCCGTACAGCGGGACGGAGGAGTCCGTGCCGGTGAAGCCGAAGACGTGCTCGAACACGAGGGCCGAGACGCCGAGCGTGGCGGCGAAGTTGAGGGCCACGGTGGCGACGAGGAGCAACGGCAGCACCAGCGAGCGCAGCAGCGCCACCAGGATCACCAAGATGATCGCCAGGACCACCGGCACGATGAGCGTCCGGTCCCGGGCGGCCGTGCGCTGGGTGTCGTACTGCTGGGCGGTGGAGCCGCCGACCAGGGCGTTCGCCTCCGGCACGGCGTGGACGGCGGTACGGAGCCGGGCGAGCGTCTCCCGTGCCGCGTCGCTGTCGGCGGCGTCCGTGAGGGTGGCGTCGACACGGACCTTGCCGTCGACCACGAGGGGCGCGCCGGGCGCGGGGCGGCCCGAGGCGTCCACCGCGAAGGCCGAGTCGACGCCGTCGACGTCCTCCGCGGCGGCGACGACCTTCGCCGCCGCCCCCGCGTCGGTGATGATCACCGCGGGGTTGCCGGCGCCACCGGGGAAGTGGCGGCCGAGGGTCTCCTGCGCGGCGACGGAGGGCACGTCGTTGACGAAGATCTCGTCGAAGGGCACGCCCCGGGAGTTCAGGGCGGGAGCGAACGCGGCGCAGGCAAGGAGGCCGGCCAGGGTGACCGCCCAGACCTTGCGGGGGGCGCGGTCGACGAGGGAGGCGATCCGCTGCCAGACGGCGTGGCCGCCGGTGCTGGTGCCGGCGTCGGTCTCGGTGCCGGGATCGGCGTCCGTACCGGCGCGCCGGGGGGCCGTCTTCGGGCGGGCCGGCCAGTACGCGGCGCGGCCCGTGAGGACCAGGGCCGCCGGCAGGAAGGTCAGGGCACTGAGGACCGAACAGACGATGCCGATCGCGCCCACGGGGCCGAGCGCCCGGTTGTTGGACAGGTCGCTCACGAACAGGGCGAGCAGACCGAGGGCGACGGTCGCGGCACTGGCGACGATCGGTTCGAAGGAGCGGCGCAGGGCCCGGTTCATCGCGGCGAAGCGGTCCGCGCCCGGCACCGTGAGCTCCTCACGGTAGCGGGCGGCCAGGAGCAGCGCGTAGTCGGTGGCGGCGCCTATCACCAGGATGGACAGGATGCCCTGCACCTGGCCGTCCACCCTCAGGACGCCGGCGTCGGCGAGCACGTACACGATGGCGCAGGCGAGACCGAGGGCGAAGACCGCCCCCAGGATGATCATCAGGGGGAGCAGGACGCTGCGATAGACGACCAGCAGGATCAGCAGCACCGCGATGAGAGCGACGCCGAGCAGCAGGCCGTCGATCCCGGAGAAGGCTCCGGAGAGATCGGCCTGGGTGGCGGCCGGGCCCGCGATGAGGACGGTCGTCCCGGGGACCGAGGCCGCCGCCTTCCGGATCGTGTCGAGCGTGGTCGGCAGAGCGTCCCCGAGGTCCGGCTTCAGGGCGACCACGGAGCGCAGTGCCTCGCCGTCCTCGGACGGCAGTGCGGGGGAGGGCGGGCCCGCGATGCCCTCACCGCCGGTGAGCGAGGCGAGCGCCCGGGTCGCGGTGGCGGTCGCGTCGGCGGCGAGCGGCCCGCCGTCCCGCGCGGTCCACACCACGATCGCGGGCACGCTCTCGGACCGACGGAAGGCCTTCTGCTCCTCGACGACGCGGGTGGACTCGGCGCTGCGCGGCAGGAAGGCCGCCTGGTCGTTGGTGGCGACCTCGCCGAGGCGCCCGGCGAACGGGCCGAGCCCGCCGCCCACCGCGAGCCAGGCGATGAGGAGCGTCAGGGGGAGCAGGAGGCGGGTCCTGCGGAGGGCGCTGGGCGGCATCGGGGGCTCCGTACTGTATCTCGATCATTAACTATCTCAATGATTGAGAGAGTTTCTATCATGTGTGTGTCTCGACTCTCGACGACCCCTTCGGTCACAGCCCGCAGGACGGATGCGCGTCGGGCGGACGACACCTCAACGGCGCGGTACGTGCAGCGCCCCGAGCTCCTCGTTCAGCGTGTTCAGGAAGCGCAGCGCCACCGAGAGCTCGGCCGGGTCGAACTGCTCCCGCGCCCGCTCCGCCGCCTCCGCGAGCGGCAGGAAGTACCGCCTGGCCGCCGCCCTCGCCCCGTCCTCGTACCGCACATGGACGACACGGCGGTCCGCGCTCTCCCGGGTCCTGCGGATGTGCCCCGCCTTCTCGAGGCGGTCGAGGCACGCCGTGACCGCGCCCGACGTGAGCCCGAGGTGCTCGCGCAGCCGCCCCGGCGTCAGGGGTTCGGGGCTGTCCAGGACGACGGCCAGCGCCTGCACGTCCGTGGGATGCAGCCCCTGCGCCTGCGCGAACCCGTGCACCAGACGGTTGATCTCGCCCTGGGTCCGCCGCAGCGCGACGGCGAAGCTCTGCAGGTCACCCGTGGGGCCTGCGGGGGCGGAGGGAGCGTCTCGGTCTTCGTTGCGGGCCACGCGTTCAGCCTATAGACATCGCTCCCACGCATCCGCCCGAGCCGCGGACGGGGAAGGATCACCAGGGGCGCCGCTTTCCCCGGCGTCGTGACGCCCCCGGACGCAGACGCCCGGACGGAACGGAGTACACACCATGGCGACGCACCCCCGGGCCGCGTCCGGCCGCACGCTCTGCCTCGTGACCGGCGCGGGCGGCTACATCGGCGGACGGCTCGTCCCCGAACTGCTCGACGCCGGATACGGCGTCCGCTGCCTCGCGCGCACCCCGGCCAACCTCCGCGACCACCCCTGGGCGGACCGGGTCGAGGTGGTACGCGGAGACGTCACCGACGCCGCCGGCCTGCGGGACGCGTTCCGCGACGTCGAGGTCGCCTACTACCTGGTGCACTCCATGGGATCCGGGCCCGGCTTCGAGGAGACCGACCGGCGCGCCGCCCGCACCTTCGCCGAGGAGGCCCGTGCCGCCGGGGTCCGGCGCATCGTCTACCTGGGCGGACTCACCCCGGCGGACGTACCCCAACAGGCCCTCTCCACGCACCTGCGTTCCCGGGCCGAGGTCGGCCGGATCCTGCTCGACTCGGGCGTGCCCACGACCGTCCTGCGGGCCGCCGTCGTCATCGGCTCCGGCTCCGCCTCCTTCGAGATGCTCCGCTACCTCACCGAACGGCTCCCCGTGATGGTGACGCCGAGCTGGGTCGGCACCCGCGTCCAGCCCATCGCCGTCCGCGACGTGCTGCGCTACCTCGTCGGCAGCGCCCGCATGCCCGAGGACGTCAACCGCAGCTTCGACATCGGTGGCCCGGACATCCTCACGTACCACGACATGATGATCCGCTACGCGAAGGTCGCCGGACTGCGCCGACGGCTCATCCTGCCCGTCCCGATGCTCACCCCGCGCCTGTCCAGCCACTGGATCGGACTCGTCACGCCCGTCCCCGCGTCCCTGGCCCGCCCGCTCGCCGAATCGCTGCGGTACGAGGTGGTCTGCGCCGAGCACGACATCGCCGACCACGTGCCGGATCCGCCCGGCACCCCCGTCTCCTTCGACGACGCCCTCGCGCTCGCCCTCCAGCGGGTACAGGAGGCGCGGGTCACCACCCGGTGGAGTTCCGCCTCGCTCGCCGGAGCCCCCAGCGACCCCCTGCCCACCGACCCCGACTGGGCCGGCGGCAGCCTCTACACCGACGAACGCGAACGGACCGTCGACGCCGGGCAGCAGGCCCTGTGGCGGGTCATCGAGGGCATCGGCGGCGAGAACGGGTGGTACTCCTTCCCGCTGGCCTGGGCCGTGCGCGGCTGGTTCGACCGGCTCGTCGGCGGCGTCGGGCTGCGCCGGGGCCGCCGCGACGCCGAGCGGCTGCGGGTCGGCGACGCGCTCGACTTCTGGCGGGTCGAGGAGATCGAGCCGGGGACCCTCCTGCGGCTCCGCGCCGAGATGCGGCTTCCCGGGCTCGCCTGGCTGGAGATGCGCGCCGAGCGTGACGAGGAGGGGCGCACCCGGTACCGCCAGCGCGCCCTGTTCCACCCGCGAGGCCTCGCGGGCCAGGCGTACTGGTGGAGCGTGTCGCCGTTCCACGCGGTCGTGTTCGGCGGCATGGCGAGGAACATCGCACGGACGGCGGAGAAGGGCGGGGCGGCGGCGGTTACGGCTGGCGAACGGGCTCCGGGGGACGGGCCTTCCGGGGGGCGATCCGCGGGGGAAAGACCCTCCGGGGGACGGGGCCCGGAGGACGGGCCCCCGGCCGGGCGGTCTCCCGGCGACGGGCCCTCGGGGGGACGGGGCCCGGAGGACGGGCCCCCGGCCGAGGAGGCTCCCGGCGACGGGCCCTCCGGGGGATGGGGCCCGGGAGCCGCTCCGCCGCCGCATCCGTGAGTCGGCGGTACGGGAAAGGGGGGCGGCACATCCACCCCAGCAGCCCGCCGGGCGTGCGGCGTCACCGTCCGTCCGGCGACCGATCCCCTCCGGAAGGGGCCCCATGACCGTCTCCGTCGTCCTCTTCACCTCCGACCTCCGCGTCAACGACCATCCGCCGCTCCGCGCGGCCGTGGACGCGGCCCACGAGGTCGTCCCGCTGTTCGTCCGTGACCCCGCCGTCGACCGGGCCGGTTTCGCGGCTCCCAACCGGCTCGCCTTCCTCGCAGACTGCCTCGCCGACCTCGACGCCGGCCTCGGCGAGCGGGGCGGCCGGCTCGTCGTGCGCGCGGGCGACACCGTCGCCGAGGTGTGCGGTGTGGTGCGGCAGGCCGACGCCGACGAGGTCCACATGGCGGCCTCCCACTCGGCCTTCGCCCGCACCAGGGAGGCGCGGCTGCGGCGGGCCCTGGAGTCCGACGGGCGCCGGCTCTACGTCCACGACGCCGTGACCACGGTCGTGCCTCCCGGCGACGTCACTCCCCTGGGCTCCGACCACTTCGCCGTGTTCACCCCGTACCTCAGGCGCTGGGTCTCCGCACCGCTCCGCACACCCCTCGCGGCTCCCCGGAAGGTGGTGGTGCCGCCGGGGCTGCGTTCCGAGCCCCTGCCCGACCGCGCCTCCGTGGCCGGCGTCTCCGAGGGCCTCGCCACGGGCGGGGAGACCGAGGGGCGCCGAAGGCTGGGGGCCTGGCTGTCCCGGCACGCCGACACCTACGAGGAGATCCACGACGACCTCGCGGGCGACGCGACCTCCCGGCTCTCCCCGTACCTCCACTTCGGCGCGGTCTCGGCGACGGAGGCCGTCCACCGGGCGCGGGCCCGGGGCGGCGCGGGCGCCGAGGCGTTCGTACGGCAACTGTGCTGGCGGGACTTCCACCAGCAGGTGCTCGCCGCACGACCTGAGGCCGCCGTCGAGGACTACCGGCCCCGGCACGACCGCTGGCGGCGGGGCGACGACGCCGAGGCGGACCTGAGGGCCTGGCGGGAGGGCCGGACCGGCTATCCCGTGGTCGACGCGGCCATGCGGCAGCTCGCGCACGAGGGCTGGATGCACAACCGGGGCCGGCTGCTCACCGCCTCCTTCCTCGCCAAGACGCTCTACGTCGACTGGCGCGAGGGGGCCCGCCACTTCCTCGCCCTCCTCGTGGACGGTGACATCGCGAACAACCAGCTGAACTGGCAGTGGGTGGCGGGCACGGGCACGGACTCACGACCGCAGCGGGTCCTGAACCCCGTACTCCAGGGCAAGCGGTACGACCCCCAGGGCGCCTACGTCCGGCGCTGGGTGCCGGAGCTGGCGACCCTGACGGGTCCCCTGATCCACGAGCCGTGGCGGCTCAAGGGCGCGGACCGGACCGCGTACGACTACCCCGATCCGATCGTCGACCTCGCCGAGGGCCTGAACCGCTTCCGGCGCGCCAGGGGCCGGGACTGAGGGCATCCCCGCGCGATCGTCGATACGACGCACAAACGATGCGAGTTGAGTCGCCTCCCCCTGTGGCCGGACGCTGAGGGAGCCGGGAGCACGGAGCCCCGGGAGGAGGAGGACCGCCATGACCGCGACCATGACAGCGACCACGACCCCGATCGCGCCCCCCGCCACGACCGTGACCTCGATCCCGAACGTGTCCGCGACCGCGGCCGTGACCTCGGATCCGGCGGCTGCCGGCCCCGCCGTCGGCGCCGTCCGGCCCGAGACGCTCTCGGACGAGGAGATCGGCAGGGGGCTCGTCCGGGGCGACGAGCGCTGTCTCGTCCTCGCCCACCGGCGCTGGGCCCGGCTCGTCCACACCCTCGCGGCCCGCGCGCTCGGCGATCCGCGCGAGGCCGAGGACGTCACCCAGCAGGTGTTCCTCGCCGCCTGGCGCGGCAGGGCCGGATACCACCCGGAGCGCGGCCCCGTGCCCGCCTGGCTCGTCGGCATCACCCGGCGGAAGATCGCGGACGCGCTCACCGCCAGGACCCGGCGACTGGACCTCGTCGCCGCCGCGGGCGCGGCCCTCACGCCGTCCCCCGACACACGCGAGGGGCCCGAACACGTCCTCGACCGGCTCGTGGTCACCCGTGAACTGGCGCGCCTGCCCCGGGTCCAGCGTGACGTACTGACCCTCGCGTTCTTCGCGGACCTGACACAGGTGCAGATCGCCGACCGCACCGGGATGCCCCTCGGAACCGTCAAGAGCCACGCCCGCCGGGGACTTCAGCGGATGCGCCGCAGCCTGGACGCGGCGTAGAACCGCGGGGGCTGCGAAGCCGCACCGGCCGCCCCGGCGCCGCGTCCCCTGCTTCCCGACCGGACGGGGTCGGTACGCGACGGCCCGCGCGACCTGGCAGACTGCGGCCCTCACGGTCGTCTCCCCCCTCGTCATGAGCGCCCCGCTCATCCGGGAAGCGGCAAACGACTCCTGGAGGCCCCCATGGCGAACCGGCCCGGACACGCGGCCCACTCGGCCCGCACGAGCGGGCTGTTCGACCGGCCACCGCAGCGGCGCGGGAACGGGACGGCCACCCGATGACCTGCCG
The DNA here is from genome assembly GCF_042716475.1 of Streptomyces sp. NPDC058671. NCBI lineage: Bacteria > Bacillati > Actinomycetota > Actinomycetes > Kitasatosporales > Streptomycetaceae > Streptomyces > Streptomyces sp. NPDC058671. The sequence goes on from NZ_JBHXSA010000009.1 coordinate 37,936, forward strand.
TACCCGGCGCCCAGCCGACCCGAGCACGCCGAGCACCCTCATGGTCCGCAGCGCTCCGGCCGCGCCCACCGCGGCCGTGCTGCTGCTGCACGGCGGCCGCGCCGACGGGCCCGAGCCGCCGCCCGCCCTCAACCTTCCCGCGCTGCGGATGCGCCCGTTCGCCTCGGCGGTGACCCGCGCGGTACGGGGCCGGGACGTACTGATCGGTGAGGTGCGCTACCGCCATCGCGGCTGGAACGGCCCGCGCGCCGACGCCGCCAAGGACGCGGAGACCGCCCTGGCGGCCCTCAGGGAGCTGGCCGGGGCCGTGCCGGTCGTCCTCATCGGCCACTCCATGGGCGGCCGCGCGGCCCTCCGCGCCGCGGGCGACCCCGCCGTCCGCGGGGTCGTCGCCCTGGCGCCGTGGTGCCCCGCCGGCGAACCGGTGGACCACCTCGGCGGCCGACGCCTCTACCTCCTCCACGACGAGACCGACCGCGTCACCTCCGCCCGCGAGTCCTGGGACTTCGTCCGACGGGCCCGGGCGGCGGGCGCCGACGCCGTCGGCATCCCCATGCCGGCCGGGGGCCACGCCATGCTCCGCTGCGCGGACCTCTGGCACCGCCGCGCGGCGGAACTCACCGGGGCCCTGCTCTCCCACGGCTAGGCGGGACCGTCGGCTCCGGCCCGCACCCCCGTGACGGGCCGCGAGCCCGCCCCGTCTCCGTGCGTCGTGCCGTTGTGGGTGCCACGGAGGAGGCAGTGGGTCATCCTGGGCGTATGGGTGCCGAGCGTGTCGGGGGCGTGACGAAGGGCCGGTCCGGAGTCCGGGGCTCCCGGTGGGCTCCGGTCGGCCGTCTCGCCGCGGTCGTCGCGACCGTCGCCGCGCTGGTCGGTTGTGCGGGTGAGGGTCGGACGCCCACGGGAGCGCACGGGCCGACGTCGGTGATCCCCTCGGTCACGTCGTCCGCCCCGGCCGCCGACGCGCTCCCCGCAGCCCCCGCACCCACCTCCTCCGCTCCCACCCCGCGAGGGCCCGTCGACGCCGAGGTGTCCATACCGTCGATCGGCGTCGAGGATCTGGACGTCGTGCCGTACGAGGGCACGACCGACGACCCCGCGGGCACCCGCATCCAGGATCGCGGCGTGGCCGCCAGTCCCCACGGCGAGCGCGGTGGCGTGGGGCCGGGCGAGGTTGGCAACTATCTGGTGACCGCCCACCGGTTGTCGGCCGGCGGGCCCCTGCGCGAGCTGCCCTCGGTGGAGGTGGGGGACCGCGTGCACGTCACCGCTGACGGCACCGTCTACACGTACGAGATCGTCGAGACCCGCACCACGTCCTTCCGCTCGGCCCGCTCCCTCGCCGAGCAGCGCGCCGCGGTGCCGGGTGAGCCCGGCGAGAAGCCCACCCGGGCCATGATCACGCTCTCCACCTGTGCGACGCCGGAGGACGACGCGGCGGGCAACTTCTGGCGGGACGCCCAGGGCAATCCCGAGCACCGCATCGACAAGATCGGCGTCCTGACCTCGACCCGGCCGGTGTAGCGGATCCGTCTTCGCGACGGAGCGGGCCCGGACCCGTACGCGTGGGAAGACCGTTCACCGGGTCGCCGCCGCCTGTCGTTCCGCGTAGAGCCGGGACAGGCTGTCGAGTGCCTCCCGCAGACCGCCGGGACGCAGCATGCCCGCCTGTACGGTGCGCCCGGCCCAGCCCGGTCCGGCCAGCATCACCAGGGGGTGCGTCCGCGCGCCCTTGACGCCGAAGGAACTCGCGGCGACGTGCTCGGCCAGCGCGTGGTTCGCGGTCGAGCGGGCCTGCGACCAGAGCACGACCGCTGCCGGGCCCGTGCGCCGTACAGCCGCGTCCAGTGCCTCGGCGGGGACGGCCGCGCCGAACATGCGGCTGGGAAGGCCGCGTTCGGCGAGGCCCGCCGCCAGCGCCTCCAGCGGCAGGGTGTGCTGCTCGGCGGGGACGCAGGCGAGGATGACCGGGGTCATGGAGACGGGGCCGGGGGCCGCGATCTGCCGGAGCGCGGTCGACACGTGCCACGACAGCAGGTGCTCCACCTCCACGTAACGGTCTCCGGACGACTCCCACTTGCGTCCCACCGCGTGCAGGGTCGGGGCCATCACCTCCTCCCAGGCGGTGACGAGGCCGTGGTCCGCCACGACGTCACGGAGCAGGGTGTCGAGAGTGGGCCCGTCGAGCCGTACGGCGGCGCGTGCCAGCCCGCGGCACTCCAGGCGCACATCGCCGAGGGGAAGCCCGTTCCCTGACCCCGGCTGGCGGGCGGCGGCGCGAGGGGGCGCGGATGCCGCCGGCCCGGTCGGCCCGGTCACCCCAGTCGGTCCGTTCGGTGCGTCGGATCGGCTCGGGGTGCTGCTTGGGTTGCTGCTCGGGTTGCTCGGGTCTGTGGGGCCGTTCGGTATGTTCGGCCGGCTCGGTTCGTGCGGCCCGTGCGGCCCGTTCGGTCGGGTGGCGCCGGGGTACGGGGCCTCGGACCGGTTTCGGGTGTCGGTGCCGTCGCCGGGGTACGCGCGCGAGGACCGGGCGGCCCGCGCCGCTTCGGCGGGAGGGACGCCCGAGGCCGTCAGCCGGCACATCTCCTCCAGCATGGTGATGTCTCCCGGTGCCCACCGCCGGTGGCGTCCGCCCACCCGAGCGGCGGGACCGATGCCGTATCGCTGGTCCCATGAGCGCAGCGTGGTCGGTGACACCCCGAGGCGCCGGGCGACCGCCCCGGTGGTGATCCCGTGCTCCGTATCGGACATGCCTCCAGCGTACGACGCACAAACGATGCGAGTCCCAGGGGGCGGGGTACGCGCGTACGTCCCAGGCTTCGGCGCGGGTCAGGTGACCGGGGTGCCGGAACGTTCGGCGGCGAGCAGTCCCGCGCAGGCCTCCCTCGTCGCCCGGTGCACCGCGCGGGCGAGGCGCGCGCCCCACAGGGACCGCGGACCGGCGAACGGTTCGGCCGCGTTCCCGGCCGGCGACGGCGCGGCGACGCAGACGGCGTCCGTGGGCGTACCGGAGGCGTCGGCGCCGAGTTCGACGAGGGCCTGGGTCTTCGCCTCGGTGGCGGTGGCCACCGCGTTCACGAGCGCGGCGTCCGTGAGGGCCACCGGCAGCGACACGATGATGTTGATCGTCCCCGGGCGGGGGGCGGCGACGCCGCCGCGTCCCGGCGCGGCGGCCCAGCCCCGTACACCGATCCCGGCGGTGACGACGGCCTCGGCGCCGCCGTCCACGGCGTGACGCCGGTCCGTGACGGACGCCGCCGTCATCAGCCCCACACCGGGGCCCGCGAGTCCCGCGTCCGAGGCCAGATCGCGCAGGTGGGCCACGGGGTCCCGCCGGTCGTATCCGGGTGGGACCTGGGCGTTGAGCACCCATTCCCGGGCGCCGATGCCTCCACCGAGCACGGCGCTCGACACCATGCGTACCCCCGGCCCGGGAACCCACACCAGGAGCGGCCACTCCCGGCCCCCTTCCTCATGGGTGCGGAGAGTGGCGTGCGCGAGAGAAGCGCTGGTGGGGAGGGTTCGCGGAAGCACCCCACACCCTAACGCGCGGCTTTCAGCACCCCGAGTCGCATGAGGATCACGTCCACATCGCCTTCGCGTCCGGTCGAATGCCGCTGGAATCTCACTCCAACGAGTGAAAGACCCATCCGGAAGGCCCTGGGCTCCGAAACACCCACGACAACAGGGCCACGGCGGGGACTTCCCCGGCGGAGGTCCGGACGCGTCACCGCACTCCCGGCCGGGGTGGTCGTGCCGTCACTCGTACCCGTGCGCTCTTGCTCGCGCACTCGACCCAAGGGGTTTCCTCCTCATGAACGCTCTTCGCCTCCGCCGCGCCGCCGTCGCCGTGGCAGCCGCGGCAGCGCTGCCCTTCTCCCTGGCGGCCTGCTCGGACTCCGGCTCGGACACCAAGGCCGAGGCCGGCTCCGAGGCCTCGACGCCGGCGGCCCCGGAGAACGCGCCCTCGACCGGGACGGACATGGCCGCCGACGGTCCGTTCGGCCCGGCCTGCGCCACGGTGCCGAAGGACGGCGCCGGCTCCTTCGACGGGATGGCGAAGGACCCCGTCGCCACGGCCGCCTCGAACAACCCGGCGCTGTCCACGCTCGTGGCCGCCGTCAAGCAGGCCGGCCTGGTGGACACCCTCAACAACGCCCAGAACATCACGGTGTTCGCCCCCACCAACGACGCCTTCGCCAAGATCCCCAAGGCCGACCTGGACAAGGTGCTGGCCGACAAGGAGCAGCTCACCAAGATCCTCACCTACCACGTGGTGGGCCAGAAGCTGACGCCGAAGCAGCTGGAGAGCGGTTCCTTCGAGACCCTGCAGAAGGGCATGCTCACCACGGAGGGTGCGGGCGAGGCGTACACCGTCAACGACTCCTCGAAGGTCGTCTGCGGCAACGTCCCCACGGCCAACGCCACCGTGTACATCGTCGACACCGTCCTGATGCCCAAGTAAGGGCGAGCCGGGGAGCCGGGAGCCGGAGCGGGCACTCAAGGGGAGGGGGGGGCCGTCGCCACGTGACATCACGTGGCGGCGGGCCCCGCCGCGCCTGTGCCGGGTGACGCCCCGGGGTCCTGCGGCGCCCCCCCCGGACGCGCCTCCCGACAGACGCGCCATGGCTCGTACGAATGACCGGTTTCCCCCGCACGTGCGCATCGGCGGTCCAGCGGGGTGAGGCCGCGTGCCGTCCGCGGCCCCGGTGCCGTTGCCCTGGTGTGAGTACCGCAAGCAGCTTCACGGCATCCAAGGCGCTGCTCTCGCGGACGCCGGGACCGGCCGGTGCCCGGGGAGGCCGTCCCGCTTCCGGGGGAGTCGTACGGTCACACTTACGAAGGTGACGCCGTCGCGCCGGGATCGTTGGCCGGTCATGCTGCTGTCCCGTCACGTCATCACCGGCACCGCGATATCGGCCGACCGCCCCGCCCGGGAGGACGCCGAGGCGGCGCTCGTCGAGAACTATCCGCGGCTCGTCCGCCTCGCCTACCTGATCCTGCCGCCGACGCTCGGCCGCCACCGCCGGGTCCTGACCGCCCACGCGCTCGTACAGAGGACGCTCGGGGAATCCGCCGGCCGCCCCCGCCCGGCGCGACCCCGCCCCGAGCCGGTGCCGGCTCCGAAGCCCCTCGGCTCCGAACCCGCCCCGCCCCAGGTGCCGACAGCCGAGCCGCCCCGGCCCCGACCCCCGCTCGGCGAGGTACCCCCGCCCCCGGCACCGCTCGCCCAGCCTTCCCCGCCCCCTTTCCCCGGGGCCTCTGACCGCCCGGCCCCGGCGTCCCCCGACCGCTCCATCCCGGCCCCGGCGTCCCCCGACCGCTCCATCCCGGCCCCGGCGTCCTCCGACCCCCCGACCCCGCCCCCGGCGCTTCTCCCCGGCGGGCGTGGTGGCGAGCGGGCCGCGTACTCCTGGCTGCGGGAGACCGTCGTACGGGCCGCGCTGCGTCCGCCGCGTCGGTTCGCTCCGGCCGTCAGGCTGCCGCTCGTCCTGGGGCTGCGGCTCTTCCCCCGCGCCGGGGGCTCCGACGAGCTCGCCCTCGACCGCGCGTTGGCGGGCGCCGTGCCCGGGACGCGTGCCGCGCTCGCCCTGCGTACGCTCGAACGCCTTCCCGAGGAAGCGGTCGGCCCTCTGCTCGCCCGGGCGGGCCTCGCGGAACCCGATGTGGCCCTGCGCGCCGCCGAGTTGCTCGCCGCCACGTCGGGGGCCGACATCGCGACGCTTCTCGGCAGCGCGGAGTTCGACCCGTGCACCGTCCACACCCGCCCCACCGACCTGCTGCGCCGCCACCGGCGCGAGCGGCTCGCGGCCCTCGCGGGGGCGGTGCTCCTCGTCACGACGGCGGCGGTGACGACGGTCGAACTCCGCTCGGGGAACGAACCGGGAGGCCGGGCCACCGGCTCGGTGACCGCCCTCTCGGCCGCGGCCCTGGCCCGGGCCCTCGACCCCGCCGCGCTGGTGCGCGCGCCCGCCGAACGCTGGGCCGACATCTCGCGCGTCGACTTCACCGCCTGGCCGGCACGGGGGACGAGAACGGGAGACACGGCCCTGCTGCGGCGCGCCCTGGACGCCTGGTCCCGCGGCGGGGACGCCGAGGTGCGGCTTTCGGCGACGCCCGGCACGCCCACGTCACCGCCCGCCGAACCACCCCGTCTCCTCTACGCGGGAACGGTCGACGGCACCGTCGTGGTGCTTCTCCACGACGGGCGCAGACTCGCCCGGTACGCCGCCTCCGTCGACGGGCGCGGCCCCGCCGTCCTGGACCTCGCGCGCGTGGACGACGCCGACGTCACCACGGCCGCGGCCGTGGTGCTCACCCGCACGCCGGGCCAGGCGCGGTACCTCCTCGCGCCGTGGATCGCGGAGGCGGCGGTACGGGACCTCCGCACGCCCGGGTCCGCCGCCCGCCCCCTGGAGGTCACTCCGGAGGGCCTCACCGCGGCCGTCCCGTACGAGGGGGCGGGCGGGTGCGCCGGGGTGACCGCGCTCCAGCTCACCTCCTCCGCCCGGATCGTCGAGGACCACGCCTTCCTGCTGGCGGACCTGGGGGAGCTGACCCCCGTGCATCTGACCTGGACACCCGGGCCGGGCACGGGCGCCCCGGCGCGGGCACCGCGCGAGGCCACGGGTGAACGGGGACTCGCGGCCTGGGCGCCGGCCGCCTGTTGGCTCGCGGCCCTGCACGGCACGGGCGTTCGCTCGGTCAACCGCTGGGAGTACGCGGAGCAGCCACTGCCCGAGCGCGCGGGGCGGGCCCTGTGGGTCTGCTCGCGCGTGGACACCTGGGAGGGCAGCGGCCGGATCTCCGTCTCCCTGACGGCACCGGCCGACCGGGCGGGAACCGAGCCGCGTACCGTGACGGAACTCCCGGACACGGCGGCGTGCAGCCGCTTCGGCCAGCACGTCCTGGCCGGCGCGTACCGGACAGCGCCCTCGGGCACGCGGTACTTCCTCGCCGCGGGCAGCCGCCGTCTGACCGGCGTCACCGCCGACGGAGCCGTCACCGCCAGGACCCGCGGCCCGGTGCTGTCGACCGCGGCAGACGCTGCGGACGGTCCGGTACGCCTCACGGGGAGCCTCCCCGACGGGTCCGCCATCCTCGGCTGGACGACTCCGACCGGGCGGACGGCGACCCCCTGACATCCACGATCGGGAACGCGACGGTGGACGATGCTCCGCTGGATGCCGCTCACGGCCGGTTCTCCCTCATGAGCCGGTCCAGAGTCCGCCGCCCCCGGGCGATGAACTCGGCATCGTCGTGCTCCGGGCCCCAGGCAAGGCAGTTGACCGCGTCCAGAGCGGTCGGCCCAGCACTGCACGGCCGCGGGCACGGGTTTCGTCTGCGTACATCCTGTGGACCCGAGCGGTGACGGGGGCGGTCAGCGGTCCTGGGACAGTTCCAGCAGCTCGGCGAAGGTTCCACCGCCATGGGCGAGGTCGTCGTACGGGCCTTGTTCGGTGATCCGGCCGTGTTCCATCACGATGACGTGATCGGCGATCCTGGTGTTCTCCAGGCGGTGCGTGACCACGATCGTGATGCGGTCGGAGGAGACGGCCTTGATCTGCTCGAAGATCTGGTGTTCGCCGCGCGGGTCCATCTGCGAGGTGGGTTCGTCGAGGATCAGCAGTTCCGGTCGGCGGTACAGCCCCCTGGAGCATGCGGCGCGCTGCCACTCGCCGCCGGAGAGTTCGGTCCCGCCGAAGATGTCCCGGGCGAGGAGGGTGTCGAGACCCGCGGGGAGGTCTTCGACGGCGTCGCGCAGACCGACCGCGTCGATGGCCTCCCACACCGGGGCGTCGTCGTGGGTGCGGGGCTGGCCGAGGGTGACGTTCTCACGGACGCGCAGCGGCCACTGCGCGAAGATCTGCGGCACCAGACCGGTGTGCGCCCACACGGTGGCGGGGACCACCCCGGCGAGATCGGTGCCGTTCCATGTGACCGTGCCCTTGTCCGGCAGGTAGATCCCGGTCAGCAGACGGGTGAGGGTGCTCTTCCCAGATCCGTTCGCACCCACGATCGCGAGGATCTGGCCGCGCCGCAGGGTCAGGGAGACGCCGTCGACGGCGGGTCTGTCCTTGCCCGGGTACCGGTAGACGACCTGGTCCAGGCGGATCTCGTCGACCGGGGCGGTGAGAAGGTGGGGACCACGCCTGGGGGCGCGGGCGGCGGCGTCGTCGAGGAAGGTCTGCATGTCGCCCAGGTAGAGGCTGGTGTGGAAGACGGCGGCGCCGTTGACGACGACCTGGGAGAGGGCGGCGAGTGTGGTCTGCACGGCGATGACGGCCGTCGCCGCGACCGCGAGGTCGATCCGGCCGGACACGGCCAGCCATGCCAGAGCGCCCCACGTCGCCATCAGGAAGGCGCCACCGGCCAGGGCGGACAGCAGGGCGATCCGCAGGGTCCGTGGCGCGGCGGCCAGGGTACGGCGGTCGCACCGGTCGGACAGGGTCCGGTACCAGTGGACGAGGTAGTCGGTCATCGAGTTCGCACGGACCTCGTCGCTGTACTTCGACTCGGTCGCCCACCAGCGCATCATGCCGCGGACGTTGCGGTCGGCGATGTTGCCGTAGTGGATCTCGTAGTCGACCCGCGCGCTCAGGACAGCCCCGACACCGGCCGGGAGGACAGCGAGCAGGAGCAGCGGCAGCATCAGCGGGTTCAGCACCGTCAGAACGCCTCCTGCGGTGACCATACGGATGACCGCGGACACGAGGCGCTGCGCGTCGGTCACCATCACGCTGGTGCGCATCACCCCCATCTCGGCCGCCTCGCGTCGGTCCGAGAACCCGTCCTCCGCGTACGCCACCGCCTCCACCCGGCACACCGCCTCGACCAGCGCCGAGTCCGTCTCCGTCGTCAGCCGCGGCGTGATCCGCCGCTCGGCGTACGAGGCCGCCGCCCCCGCCGTACGAGCCAGCGCGGCGGCGAGCGCCACCACCAGCAGCGCCGGCAGCGCGCCACGCAGCCGGTCCCCGGCGGCGCCGGCGCCGAGGACGGGTTCCATGGCGCGGGCGGTTGCGGTCAACAGCACGGCGGCCGAGACGCCCGTGACCAGTTGGCAGCCGACGAGCAGCTGAACGGCCCGCCGGTCGATCCGCCACGACAGGCGCGCGATCCGGCCCAGGACGGCGGGGATCTGCGCGCACATGCGCCGGAAGGAGACCTCGGCGAGCGGATTGATGGCGTACTGCCCGCCATAGGTGATCTCCGCGGGCGGAGGAGGCGGAGGCGGGGTCTTCTGCTGCGCGTTCATGGGCGTCGAGGTCAACGGCGGGTCCTCCTGGACGGTCGTGCGGAACTGTCGTGAGGTTCAACGACCACGCCGAGATATCGAACTGGTGTTTTTCGGTCTCGGCTGGATCCCGAGATTCAGCGCGTGTCGGAGTGTGGGCAGTGCATCGATCCGCTTCCCGCAACGGGGGCGCGGGGTGCAGCAGTTGGCCGAAACGCCGACGGCAGTGCCTTCGGCGCGGGGGCGCACGTTGGAGCACAACGACCTGCGGCCGACTTGGCAGTGCGCCCCCTGCCCCTGTGCGCCTTCGCTGGATCCGATTCGTGGTGATCACTGATTCCGGCATCTCTGATGCCCGCGATGTGAGCGCCGAGCAGATCCTCGGCACTACGGCCACCACCACGACGGCTGACGCCCGCGTCGGCGCGGCCGGCGGGAGGTTCGGGCGTCCGCCGCGATCCGCGCGACTCGCACGGCGGGGGAGGAAGTCCTCCCTGCTGCTCGCCGCGCGCTTCGCGCACCCACGCCTCGATCAGGTGGGAAGCCGGAGAGGCCGTCGTGACCTGGTCCGATGGCTCGTCCACTCCTCGCCGGCGATCACCCTCGGTTACTATGTTCCCTTCATGCCGGAAGCCGGCAGCAAGGGCCGCGGCACCATCGACGGTCCGTTGGGGGAGCGGGGAGACCGGCTCGTCGGCCGAGACTCCCCGGACTCTCCCCGTCGCCGTCGACCGGTGATTCCTGCCTCCACGCTCCGGAGAAATCGTCCGTGGAGGGTGAGGCTGAAGAGATGGGTGGCCTGGGAAAGTGTTGGAAGAGGTCGTAGCGACCCGCTATGTCACGCCCCTGCGTGAGGGCGGTTCGCTCCCCGGGATCGTCGAGGCCGACGATCTCGGCACGTACGTCATGAAGTTCACCGGTGCCGGGCAGGGCCGCAAGACGCTGGTCGCCGAGGTCGTCTGCGGGCAGCTCGCCCGCAGGCTCGGACTGCGGGTGCCGGAGCTCGTCACCATCCAGCTCGACCCGGTCATCGGGCTCTCCGAACCCGACCAGGAGGTGCAGGAGCTGCTGAAGGCGAGCGGCGGGCTCAACCTCGGGATGGACTTTCTGCCCGGATCGCTGGGCTTCGACCCGCTGGCGTACGAGGTGGACCCCGTCGAGGCCGGAAAGGTCGTCTGGTTCGACGCCGTCATCAACAACGTCGACCGGTCCTGGCGCAACCCGAACATGCTCGTCTGGCACGGCGACCTGTGGCTCATCGACCACGGCGCCACCATGATCTGGCACCACAACTGGCCGGGCGCGCAGGCCTCCGCCGCCAAGCCGTACGACGCGTCCGACCACGCGCTCGCCCCCTTCTCGCCGGACGTCGCCGCCGCGGCCGCCGAACTCGCGCCGCTCGTCACCCGCGAGCTGCTCGACGCGGTGGCCGCCGACGTACCCGACGAGTGGCTCGTCGACGAGCCCGGTTTCGGCAGTACGGACGAGGTGCGCGCCGCCTACGTCGAGGCGCTGCTGCCCCGCGCCGCCACCATCCACGAGCGCATCACGCTCGGACCCCGCAGCGCGAGCCGGCCGCAGCGGCCGCCCGGCTGGCTCGCCGAGCGCCTCGCGCCCCGGCCGCACTCCACCGAGAAGGACAGCACCCCGTGACCGACCGCGATGTCTTCGAGTACGCGCTGCTGCGCGTGGTGCCGCGGGTCGAGCGCGGTGAGTTCGTCAACGCGGGGGTGGTCGTCTACTGCCGCGCCCGGTCCTTCGTCGCCGCCCGTACGCATCTGGACGAGGCGAAGCTCTCGGCGCTCGACCCGGCGGCCGACGTGACCGGCGTCCGGGCGGCGCTGCGTGCCGTCGAGGGGGTCTGTCTGGGGGGTGACGCCGCGGGCCAGGCCGCGCGGGACGACGCGGGCCGCCGCTTCCGCTGGCTGATCGCGCCGCGTTCCACGGTGGTCCAGCCGGGTCCCGTGCACACGGGCCTCACCGCCGACCCGGAGGCCGAGGTCGAACGGCTGCTCGACCTGCTCGTGCGCTGAGCGCGCGTCCCCGCTTCCCGGGCCGGGGGGCGGGAGTGAGCCGGTGCACCCGGTGGGCCGTTGACACCGGGTGCCAGGGCTTCTAGCGTCTCGTCTGCGGACGATACTAAGCGGTCGCTCATGTGCGGGACGCAGGAGCGGGTGACCGGTTCGGCCGCGACCAGGGACGATCCAAGGGCGAGGAGAACCAAGCATGTCCACCACCGAGCAGCGCGTAGCCGTCGTCACGGGTGCCGCACGGGGAATCGGCGCTGCCACCGCGCTCCGCCTCGCGGCCGAGGGCCGCGCCGTCGCCGTACTCGACCTCGACGAGGCGGCCTGCAAGGACACCGTCGAGAAGATCACCGCCGCGGGCGGTACCGCCCTCGCGGTCGGCTGCGACGTCTCCGACAGCGCCCAGGTCGAGGCCGCCGTCGCGCGGGTCGCCGCCGAGCTCGGCGCGCCCACGATCCTCGTCAACAACGCGGGTGTGCTCCGCGACAACCTGCTCTTCAAGATGTCCGAGGCGGACTGGGACCTCGTCATGAACGTGCACCTCAAGGGTGCCTTCCTGATGGCGAAGGCCTGCCAGAAGCACATGGTGGACGCGGGCTTCGGCCGGATCGTCTCGCTCTCCTCCTCCTCGGCACTCGGCAACCGCGGCCAGGCCAACTACGCGGCCGTCAAGGCCGGTCTCCAGGGCTTCACCAAGACCCTCGCCAAGGAGCTCGGCAAGTTCGGCATCACCGCCAACGCCGTCGCCCCGGGATTCATCGTCACCGAGATGACCGCGCAGACCGCCGAGCGCGTCGGCATGGGGTTCGAGGAGTTCCAGGCGGCCGCCGCTTCCGTGATCCCGGTGCAGCGGGTCGGCCACCCCGAGGACGTCGCCCACGCCATCGCCTTCTTCACCGGCGACGACGCGGGCTTCATCTCCGGCCAGGTCATGTACGTGGCCGGCGGCCCGCTCAACTGACGACCGGCAGCGAGAGGAGCAAGGCACACATGACCGCACAGGCACGGCCGGAGCTGTCCGGCAAGGTCGCCCTCGTCACCGGCGCGAGCCGGGGCATCGGTTACGGCATCGCCGAGGCGCTCGTCGCCCGCGGCGACCGGGTCGTCATCACCGGGCGCGGTGAGGAGGCCCTCAAGGAGGCCGTCGAGCGCCTCGGCGCCGACCGGGCGATCGGCGTCCCCGGCAAGGCCCATGACGAGGCCCACCAGGCCGCCGCCGTCGAGGCCGCGATGGACGGCTTCGGCCGAGTGGACTTCCTGATCAACAACGCGGGTACGAATCCGGTCTTCGGGCCGATCGCCGACCTCGACCTCGGGGTGGCGCGCAAGGTCTTCGAGACCAACGTGGTGTCCGCGCTCGGTTTCGCCCAGCGGACCTGGCACGCCTGGCAGAAGGACCACGGCGGAGCGATCGTGAACATCGCCTCGGTCGCCGGAGTCTCGGCCTCGCCCTTCATCGGTGCGTACGGCATGAGCAAGGCCGCGATGGTCAATCTCACCCTGCAATTGGCGCACGAATTCGCCCCGCTCGTGCGGGTCAATTCCATTGCCCCGGCCGTGGTGAAGACGAAATTCGCGCAGGCGCTGTACGAGGGCCGTGAGGCGGAGGCGGCCGCCGCCTATCCGCTCGGCCGCCTCGGCGAGCCCGAGGACATCGGCGGCGCCGCCGCCTTCCTGACCTCCTCGCAGTCGGAGTGGATCACCGGTCAGACGCTCGTCGTCGACGGCGGTATTTTCCTGAACGCCGGAGTAGGGTGACCGATAATCGGACACTTTCCGGTTTCGGTGTCCGGATTGCGCCCGGTTGAGTAATGAATGCCTCAAGTGCCCCGTCAGACTCGAACGTTGACCTGGCGGGGTGCTGCGGTATCGTCGGCCGACCCCTGGCTGAACGAGGAGCGTGCACGTGTTCAACCGGACCAGTCTGCAGGCCGCTGCAGCCCTTGTGTCCATATCCCTGGTGTCCGGATGCAGTGTCTTCTCGGACAGTGACTCCGCCGGGGATCAGAGGCTCGTCATCGGTACGACGAGTTCTCCCACCACGCTTGATCCGGCCGCCGCCTGGGACAATTCCTGGGAGCTTTTCCGGAATGTCTTCCAGACCCTGGTGAGTTTCCCGACGGGAAGTACCGTCCCGGCCTCGGACGCCGCCGACTGCAAGTTCTCGGACACCGCCAGCAGGGTCTTCGAGTGCAAGCTCGTCGAGGGCCTCACGTTCTCGAACGGGCACAAGCTGGACGCCAAGGCCGTGCAGTACTCGATCGAGCGCATCCGCACGATCAACCACAAGGGCGGCCCCAACGGGATGCTCGGCTCGCTCGACAAGATCGAGACCGTCGGCGACAGGACCGTCGTCTTCCGGCTGAACAAGTCGGACGCCACCTTCCCGTTCGTCCTCGCCACGCCGGCCATGTCCCTCGTGGACCCGGCCGACTACCCGGCCGACCAGCTCCGCACGGACGGCAAGGTCACCGGATCGGGGCCGTACGTCCTCGACTCGTACGCCGAGCGCGAGTCCGCGGAACTCACCAAGAACCCCACGTACAAGGGTTTCGCCGACCGTAAGAACGGCGGCGTGACCATCCGCTACTTCGACCAGTCCGACGCGATGGTCGCCGCGCTGAAGAAGAAGGAGATCGACGCCACCTACCGGGGCCTCACCGCCGAGGAGGTCGTCGCACTCCAGGAGGACAAGCCCGAGAACAAGGGCCTGCAGCTCGTCGAGTCGACCGGCGCCGACATCCGCTACCTCGTCTTCAACACCCAGGACGCCTCGGTCGCCAAGCCCGCCGTCCGCAAGGCCATCGCCCAGCTCGTCGACCGCGACGAACTGGTCAACAAGGTCTACCAGGGCACCGCCGAACCCCTGTACTCGATGGTGCCCAAGGGCATCGCGGCTCACACCACCAAGTTCTACGACCGCTTCGGCTCGCCGAGCGCCGCGAAGGCCAAGAAGCTCCTCCGCGACGCGGACATCACCGAACCCGTCGAGCTGACCTTCTGGTACACGACCGACCGCTACGGCTCCTCCACGGCCGCCGAGTTCAAGGAACTCAAGCGGCAGCTGGAGGAGTCCGGCCTCTTCAAGGTCACCGTGCAGGGCAAGCCCTGGAAGGAGTTCCAGGCGGGCTACCAGAAGGGCGACTACCCGGTCTTCGGGCGCGGCTGGTTCCCCGACTTCCCGGACCCGGACAACTTCGTCGCCCCCTTCATCGGCGCGGAGAACGTCCTCGGCACGCCCTACGTGAGCAACCGGATCACCGGCGAGCTCCTCCCGAAGTCCCGCCGCGAGAGCGATCGCGGGGCCGTCGCGGACGAGTTCGTCGAGGCCCAGGAGATCATGGTCCAGGACGTCCGGCTGCTGCCGCTGTGGCAGGGCAAGCTGTACATCGCGGCCCGTGAGGACATCGGCGGCGGCGAGGTCGCCCTCGACCCGCAGACGGTCATGCAGCTCTGGCAGCTGCACCGCCGGGCCAGCTGGTAGGAGACGGCCTGCGGGGGCCACTGTCAGTGGCCCCCGATAGGTTCGGGGACGGAGAAACAGGAACGTCCACCGGAGGTTGTTGACCGTGACCGACACCAGCATGCTGCCCGAGTCCTGGCGGGACGTCCTCGGTGAGGAGCTGCGCAAGCCGTACTTCGCGCAGCTCACCGAGTTCGTCGAGCAGGAGCGCGCCCGGGGGCCGGTCTTCCCTCCGAAGGACGAGGTCTTCGCCGCCCTCGACGCCACGCCGTACGACAAGGTGAAGGTACTGATCCTCGGTCAGGACCCCTACCACGGCGAGGGGCAGGGGCACGGCCTCTGCTTCTCGGTCCGGCCCGGGGTCAAGACCCCGCCCTCCCTGCGGAACATCTACAAGGAGATGCAGGCCGAGCTCGGCCACCCCGTCCCGGACAACGGCTATCTGATGCCGTGGGCCGAGCAGGGCGTCCTCCTGCTCAACGCCGTGCTGACGGTCCGCTCCGGCGAGGCGAACTCGCACAAGGGCAAGGGCTGGGAGAAGTTCACGGACGCGGTCATCACCGCCGTCGCCGCACGGCCCGACCCCGCCGTCTTCGTCCTCTGGGGCAACTACGCGCAGAAGAAGCTGCCGCTCATCGACGAGGAGCGGCACGTCGTCGTGAAGGGCGCCCACCCCTCGCCCCTCTCGGCGAAGAAGTTCTTCGGATCGCAGCCCTTCACCCAGATCGACGCGGCCGTCGCGGCCCAGGGACACGAGCCGATCGACTGGCGCATCCCCGACCTCGGCTGAGCCTCGCCCGGATCGGCGCCCGGTGCGGCTAGCGTCGACCCTCCCAGTGGGTGAGCGGTGGAGGCGCGGTGACCGAGCAGCGGCAGGTGTCGGACGACGGGGTCATGACGAGGATCGGGCAGGCGATGATGCTGCTCCACGGCGGCGACCGCGAGGAGGCCCGCAACCGCTTCGGTCTCCTGTGGCAGCAGATCGGCCCCGAAGGTGACCCCCTGCACCGCTGCACCCTCGCGCACTACATGGCGGACGCCCAGGACGACGTCGACACCGAGCTGGCCTGGGACCTCCGGGCCCTGAGCGCGGCCCAGGGCTTCGCGGAGGAGCGGCTCGCCGCCCACGGATCGGCCGTCGCGCTCCGGGCGCTGTACCCCTCGCTCCACCTCAACCTCGCCGCCGACTACGTGAAGCTCCAGCAGTTCGACGCCGCCCGCGTCCATCTGGACCGGGCCCGCACGGCTTCGGACCACCTGGACGACGACGGCTACGGGAACGGGGTGCGGGCCGCCATCGAGCGCCTGGAGCGACGACTCCGCGCGGAGTGACGAGAAGGCGGTGTGAGGAGAGCGCGGACGGTTCAGCGGCCGTACGCCCCGTGGCAGATCCTCGACGGATCGCTGCCGGGCGCCCAGCCCCCGTACCGCTCGCCCAGGGTGCAGACGTCCGCCCGCGACACGGGTGCCTCCTTCGGCAGTCCGGTCAGTTCCGGCAGACCGGGCAGCGCCGGCCGGGCGGGGACGCGCGGGCGCTCGTGGTCGCGTTCCCGCCCGCGCGGTACAACTTGGGGCGGCGCACCCCGGCCCGGGCCGGGGGCGCCGCCGCGCGCCTGCGTACGTCCGACGTGGGCACCGCGCGGGGCGCGGAGGACGGCGGGGGAGCGGGCAGCGCCGCTTCGAGGGCCTCGCGGGCCGGGCCCTCGACGATCTGCGGGGCCACGTCCTGGGTGGGGCGTACGGTCTCCGCTGCGGGTGCGGGAGCGGGCGCCGTCGGCGGGGCGTCCACCGAGACGCAGCCCGCGAGGGCGGCCACGGCCGCCCCGACCAGGATCTTCGCTGTGGTTCGGGTTCCATGCACCCGCGCAACTCTGCTGGTCCCGCGGTGATCTCCGCGTCCCTACCGGTGGGGAATGCCCCGCACGGGTGCCGCCGCGGGACCGGACTTGACCCGCTCAGTCCCCGGTCGTGCCGTCGATCCGCTCCCGGATGAGGTCCGCGTGGCCGTTGTGGCGGGCGTACTCCTCGATCATGTGGAGGTAGATCCAGCGGAGGTTGAAGGTCCGCCCGGTGCGGTGCTCGCCGGCGCCCAGGTCGTCGAGGCCGCGCGGCGCGGCCAGGGTGCGGGCGTGGGCGATCTCGGCCTGCCAGGTGGCGTGGGCCTCCTCGTAGGTGTCCTCGTCCGTGGTGTGGATGTCCCGGTCGCGGTCCTCGTCGGTCGAGTAGATCCACGGGACCTTCTCACCGGCCAGGACGCGGCGGAACCAGCCGCGCTCGACCTCGGCCATGTGGCGGACGAGGCCCAGAAGGTTGAGGTCGGAGGGAGGGGCGGAGGGCGTGCGCAGCTGGGCGTCGTCGAGCCCCTCGCACTTCTGCGCGAGGGTGGCGCGGTGGAAGTCGAGCCACTGCTCCAGTGCCTCGCGCTCGCCCGAAGTGGTGGACGGGTCGACGCGCGGCACGGATTCGGTGCGTTCGGTGGTCATGCGCGGCATCGTCCCCCATCGGCACCGGTCGTGCCACCGCATTCTCACCCCCCGGCGGGAGGGCTGCCGAGCATGCCCCTCAGCAACTCGTCGATGCCGGTGCGCAGTTCCGCGAGGCCGGGCACGGCGGAGTGGAAGGAGCCGACGGCGCAGGAGAACATCAGCCCTTCGGACCAGGCGATGAGGGAGAGCGCGTGCCGCTCCGGCTCCGTCGAGCCGGCGGCCGCCGTCATCGCGACCAACGGGCCGTGGAACACGGCTCCCGCGGCGTCGAAGAAGGCGCGGAGCTCGGGGCGGCGGGTGGCTTCGAGGGCCAGTTCGTAGCGGGAGACGAGCAGGGCGCGGTGGTCGGTGAGATAGCGGTGCAGGGCGTGGGCGAGGACGTCCGCGAGGACCCCGACGTCGACGCGGCCGTCACTGCCGCCACCGCCGCCCGGCAACGCGTCGGGGGTCAGGACCCGTTCCTCCAGCTGCACCTGACGTCGTACGGCCGTCTCCAGGAGGGCCTGCCGGGTGCGCGCGTGATTGGACGTCGAGCCCTGTGGCAACCCCGCCCGCTCGTCCACGGCGCGATGCGTGAGGCCGCGCATGCCGCGCTCGACGAGGAGGTCGAGGGCGGCGTCCCCGATCCGTTCGGCACGGGAGGGGGTCGGGGCGGCGGAGGTGCTCATGCGGGACAACCTACTACCCGGCCAACTACAGCTGTAGTACGTTCAGGGAGCCGGAGCACTACACCTGTAGTCTCCCGATCCGAGGAGTCCTCATGGAACAGCACCGCGCCGTCGTCGTCGGAGCAGGCATCGGCGGACTCACCGCCGCCGTCGCCCTCCACCGCGACGGCTGGCGGGTCACCGTCCTGGAACGCGCCGCCGACCTCGCCCCTGTCGGCGCCGGCATCGGCCTCGCCCCCAACGCCCAGCGCGCCCTGGACGTCATCGGCCTGGGCGACCGGGTCCGCGACCTCGCCGCCTGGCAGGGCGACGGCGGCATGCGCGCCCCCGACGGCCGCTGGCTCGCCCGTACGAACGCCGAGGCCGCCGCCGCGCGCTTCGGCGGGCCGCTGGTCCTCCTCCACCGCGCGACCCTCGTCGACATCCTCACCTCCGCCCTCCCCGAGGGAACCGTCCGCACCGCGGCCGCGGCCTCCCTCGTCGACCCCGGCGACGACCACCGCCCCGCCCGCGTCGCTACCCCCCACGGCGAGACCGAGGCCGAACTCGTCGTCGGCGCCGACGGCATCCGCTCGGCGCTGCGACACGCGCTCTTCCCCGAGCACCCCGGCACCCGGTACGCGGGCTGCACCACCTGGCGGGTCGTCGTACCCGCCCCCGCGCGGCCCTTCGCCCCGCACGAGACCTGGGGAGCCGGACGACTCTGGGGCACCCAGCCCCTCAAGGACGGCCGGATCTACGCGTACGCCATGGCCACCGCCCCCGCCGGCGGCCGCGCCCCCGACGACGAGAAGGCCGAACTCCTGCGCCTCTTCGGCGACTGGCACCACCCCGTCCCCGAGATCCTCGCCGCCGTCGACCCCGCCCAGGTCCTGCGCCACGACGTCCACCACCTGCCCGACCCGCTGCCGGCCTTCCACCGCGGCCGGGTCGCCCTCCTGGGCGACGCGGCGCACGCGATGATGCCGAGCCTCGGCCAGGGCGGGAACCAGGCCATCGAGGACGCCGTCGTCCTCGCCCACCACGCCCGCTCCGCACCCGGCCACGCCCTCGCCGCCTACACCGCCGACCGCCTGCCGCGCACCACCGCCATCGTCCGCAAAGCCGCCCGGACCGGAGCGGTCACGATGCTCTCGGCCCGTCCCGCCGTCGCCCTGCGCTCCACGCTCGTCGGCGCCGTCGCCCGCTTCGGGCCCGGCCTCGTCCTGCGCGGCTTCGACGGCATCGCCGACTGGCACCCGCCGGTGGCCCACGCCCCCCGCGTAAGCTGACCAGCGCGAACGACCCGCGCGAGCGGGCCGCTGGACACGACAAGGGAGACCCCGTGAAGGTTGGCTGCATCGGACTCGGCGACATCGCGCAGAAGGCGTACCTCCCCGTCCTCGCCACCCTCCCCGGGGTCGAACTCCACCTCCAGACCCGCACCGCCACCACCCTCGACCGGGTCGCCGACACCCTCCACCTGCCGGACGCCCAGCGCCACCGCGACCTCGACTCGCTGCTCGCCGCCGGACTCGACGCGGCCTTCGTCCACGCGCCGACCGCCGTCCACGCCGAGATCGTCGGCCGCCTCCTCGAAGCGGGCGTCCCCACGTACGTCGACAAGCCCCTCGCCTACGAGTACGCCGAGTCCGAGCGGCTCGTGGAACTCGCCGAGAAGCGGTCGGTCTCCCTCACCGTCGGCTTCAACCGGCGCCTCGCGCCCTCCTACGCCCAGTGCGTCGAGCACCCGCGCGAGCTGATCCTGCTGCAGAAGAACCGGGTGGGCCTGCCCGAGGACCCCCGCACGCTCGTCCTCGACGACTTCATCCACGTCGTCGACACCCTGCGGTTCCTGCTCCCGGGCGAGGTCGAGCACGTCGACGTACGGGCCCGGGTCCGCGACGGGCTCATGCACCACGTCGTGCTCCAGCTCTCCGGCGACGGCTTCACCGCCATCGGCATGATGAACCGGATGAACGGCTCCACCGAGGAGATCCTGGAGGTCTCGGGCCAGGACACCAAGCGCCAGGTCCTCAACCTGGCCGACGTCGTCGACCACAAGGGCCAGCCCACCCTGCGACGGCGCGGCGACTGGGTGCCGGTGGCCCGCCAGCGCGGCATCGAGCAGGCCGTCCTCGTCTTCCTCGACGCCGTACGCGATGGGCGGGTCCTCAGCGCCCGGGACGCCCTCCTCACCCACGACCTGTGCGAGCGCGTCGTACGCGAGGCCCTGGCCCAGGCCTCCTGAAGGCCCGCGCGCCCTCGGCGGCGCACACCGCCCCCACCACGACGAGCGCACCGTACGACGGCCAGTCGCCCCACCGGACGTAGCCCGTCGTCGTCACCGCGCGCGGCAGTTCGCGGACGGCGACGGCGCTCGCGTCCGTACCGAGGACAGGCCCGATCCGGCGCCCGTCCGGACCGTACGCGGCACTGACACCGGTGAGCGTCGCGTGGACGATTGGCCGGCCCGTCTCCGCCGCCCGCAGCGCGGCCAGGGAGGCGTGCTGCGCCGGCGCCCAGCTCTCCTGGAAGGTGCTGGTCGCCGACTGGACGACCAGCAGCCCGGCACCGTCCCTCACGAGGCGCCGGCTCATGTCGGGGAAGGCGGACTCGAAACAGATCAGCGGCCCGACCCGCAGGCCCCGGGCCGCGTCGGAGCCGGACGCGGGCAGCGTCATCACGACCGGCGCCGTACCCCGCCGCCGGTCCTCCCGCGCCGCCTTGCCGACCGAGGTGACCCAGCCCAGGACCTCACGTGCCGGGACGTACTCGCCGAAGGGCACGAGCCGCATCTTGTCGTAGCGCTCTCCCGCGAGCCCCGCGGGCACGACCAGGACGGCGCTCTTGAAGATGCCCGGCCGGTCGGCGCGGCGGGCGTCCACGTTCACCAGGAGCGGCGCGTCGACCGCCCGCGCCAGGGCGGCCAGCCGGGCGGCGAGTTCGGGACGCCCCGCCGGATCGACGCCCACACCGCTCTCGCCCCAGACGACGAGGTCGAGCCGCTGCCCCGCGAGCGACCGGGTCAGCTCCTCGGCCCGGGCCAGCCGCCGCTCCGGAGCGTCAGGACCGCCGTACACCCCCGGCTGTACCAGGGCCACCCGCACCGTCCCGCGCTCGCCCGGCGCACCGACGCCCCAGGCGGCCGTGCCCGCGACCAGCGCGCAGACCGTGAGCCCCGCGACCCCGACGGCCCGCCGCCCCGGCACCGTGACGAGCAGGACCACGGCGGTGTTGACCGCCACCACGAGCAGGCTCACCAGCCAGACCCCGCCGACCGAGGCGAGCCGCAGCGCCGCAGGCACCTCCCACTGGCTCGCCCCGAGCAGCCCCCACGGACCGCCGAGACCCTCCCAGGAACGGACCAGCTCGATCAGCAGCCAGCCGGACGGCACCGCGAGCAGCGCCGCGGCGGCCCGTGAAGACGAGGGCGCGCCGCCGAGCAGCGACCGTACGAGCCGGCCCCACGGCAGCCACAGCACACCCACCAGCGCGGCGAGCGGCAGCAGGAAGACGTGCAGGCTGGGCAGCAGCCAATGGTGGACGGCGAGCACGAAACCGGCACCGCCCAGCCAGCCGTCGAGGCCGGCACGGCGCGCCCCCGGAGCCGTACGGATCAGGAGCAGCCACGGGACGAGCGAGAGATACGCCCACCACCACAGGCCGGGGGCCGGGAAGGCCAGCGCGGGCAGCGCACCACAGCCGACGGCGCACAGGGAACGGGCGACCCCGCGCCGCCGTCGCGCCCGGTCGTGGTCCGAGCCACCGCGCGGCCGGGCCGGGCCCCGGCGCGGCCCGGAACCCTCACCCTCGGTCCGGGTCCGGCCGCGCTCCCGTTCCCGCGCCCGCTCCCGGCTCCCGAACGGAATCCGCATGGCATGCCTCCCGCCCTCGCCTTCAGTGTCGGGCGTGACGGAGCGGGGCGCGGCCCACGGGACCCGGGAGTTCGGCCCGGCCCGAAGGATCCACGGCGCGGGCGGGCTCACGGGTGCCGGCGCCAGCGTTCGTCGACGACGACCGAGCGCAGACGCCAGCCTTCGGCGGTCCGCAGGGCCGTGAACGCGTAGCGCCCGCCGCAGACGAAGTCCTCGCCGGAGGCGAACCGCATGGGGTTGACGTAGTCGGCACGGACGTCGGCCGCGTCACCCGCTTCCGGATACCCGGGCGGCTCCCGGAAGCTGACCCGCCGGTTCACGATGAGGTGCTGGCGTACGGGAAAGAGCGTCATCGTCTCCGCGAGCCAGCCGGCCACCTCGGCGGCCGGCCCCTCGATCCCGCCCGACCCCCGGTAGTCGGCCCGGCCGTCCGGGACGAACAGCTCCCGGTACGCGCTCCAGTCGGCGTCGTCCACGGCTGCCGCGTACCCGGTGATCAGGTCGTCGACGGCGATTCGGTCCATCACGGTCGCGAGGTCCACGCGCTGCGTCATCGGCTCAGTGTCGGGCAGCGGGCGCTCGGGGCCAAGAGGCGTGCGGGGTCCGCGCGGCCGTGGCGGGGAAGCGGGACGGCACCGGGGCGCGGGAGCCCTGGGCTGACGTTCGGTCAGTCGGCGGACTCGCCCGCGTGGGGGCTCAGGACGTCCGTGCCGACCAGGAAGAAGAGCAGGATGCCGAGGAGGATGCGGTAGATCACGAAGGGCATGAAGCTCTTGGTGGTGATGAACTTCATGAACCACGCGATCACCGCGTAGCCGACGACGAAGGCGATGATCGTGGCGAAGATCGTCGGCCCCCAGGAGACATGGCCCTCACCCGCGTCCTTCAGCTCGAAGACGCCGGAGGCGAGGACCGCCGGGATCGCGAGGAGGAAGGAGTAGCGGGCGGCCGCCTCGCGGGTGTAGCCCATGAGCAGGCCGCCCGAGATCGTCGCGCCCGAGCGCGAGACGCCCGGGATGAGGGCCATCGCCTGGCAGAGGCCGAAGATCAGGCCGTCCTTCACGCCGAGCTCTTTGAGCGTCTTGCGCTCGCGGACCACCCGGTGACGGCCGCCGGCCTCGTCGCGCGCGGCCAGCCGGTCCGCGATGCCGAGGACGACGCCCATGACGATCAGCGTGGTGGCGATCAGCCGCAGGTCGCGGAAGGGGCCCTCGATCTGGTCCTTGAACGTGACGCCGAGGACACCGATCGGGATCGAGCCCACGATCACCAGCCAGCCCATCTGGGCGTCGTGGTCCGAGCGCATCGCCTTGTTCGTGAGGGAGCGGGACCAGGCCGAGACGATCCGGGCGATGTCCTTGCGGAAGTAGATCAGGACCGCTGTCTCCGTGCCGATCTGGGTGATCGCGGTGAAGGCCGCGCCCGGGTCGTGCCAGCCGGCGAACGCCGCGGTGAGCCGGAGGTGCGCGCTGGAGGAGATGGGAAGGAACTCCGTCAGCCCCTGGACGAGTCCGAGGATGAACGATTCGAACCAACTCATGGGGCTAGGGCCGTCCCGTTATGTACGTGTGCGGTCAGAAGGTCGTGCGCAGCGTACCGTCCCGAGGTGAATCGCCCGTGCTCAGGCCTCCTGAGGGTCCGTCGGACCCGCCTGCCGTCCGACAGCCCGGTGTCCGGAGGTGCGCGCCGAAGATCTCGCCGTCGCCAGGGCGCCGCCCCGAGGGACCCCCTGTCGAGGCGCTCTGCCCGATCGTCAGCGGGCGATGCCCACCGGCTCGGGCTCCGGCGCGCCGTCCGGCGCCGTGGAGGGAACCGGGTTCCGCGCGGGGGCCCGCAGGGCGTGGCGCTTGCGCCAGGCCACCACCGCCGCGGCCAGACCGGACAGGACGATGAAGCCCGCGGAGAAGAGGAAGGCCGGCGAGCCCGGCTCACCGGCCTGGGCACCCGCCACCACGTACGCCGCCGTGTTCGGCACCGAGCCCATCGCCGTCGCGAGGAGGAACGGCGCGTACCCCATCCGGGAGACCGCGGCGCAGTAGTTGGCCGCCGCGAACGGCACCCCGGGGAACAACCGGATCGCCAGCATCGAACGGAATCCGTGCCGGCTCAGCTGGCCGTCCGCCGCCGTCAGCCAGCGGCCCCGCACCAGCGGCCGCAGCGCGTCCTGCCCGAGGAGCCGCCCGAGGGTGAACGCGATCCCGGCGCCCAGGACCGTCCCCGCGATCGCCGACGTCAGACCCGCGGCGGAACCGAACAGCGCGCCCGCCGCCAGATTGAGCACCGGCCGCGGCACGAACGCCGCCGTGCACACCCCGTACCCGAGGCCGAAGAGCAGCACCGCCCCGGCGCCGCTCGTCCGTGGCGGCCAGCCCGATGAGAGGAACCGCTGCGGCTCGTACAACACCACGAGGGCCGCCGCCGTGAGCAGCAGCAGGGCGAGCAGGGAGAGCCGCGCGCGGGGCGAGAGCAGAACCCGGGAGCAGCGGACGGCGAGGGAGCCCGGCGGCCGGGGCACGGGAGCGAGCATTCGGGGAGACTAACGGACGCGTCCGTATGATCGCCGTAATGTGCGTCATGTCCGTCCGGACCGGGGAGCCCGGCGATCCGTGCGGCATGTCCGTCCGGTCCGGGGAGTTCGGTGGCCCGTGTGGCATGTCCGGCCGGGGACTCGGCACCCGCGCCGTCCTGTTCCGTTCGGATCCGGAGCTGGACGCCCCACGGCAGGGAGACCCATGACCGACATCACGCCGCCGGACGACGGCCTCGCCGACGGGCCCCGCAGCGCCCTCGCCGACACCGTGCTCGCTCGGCTCACCAGCGTCTACCCGCCCGCCGGAAACCCTTTCCGGGCGCAGGAGATGGTCGCGTACATGAAGGGCGTCGCCCCCTTCCTCGGCGTGCGCACCCCCGAGCGCCGGGCCCTGTCCCGTACCGTCCTCGACGGCGTCCCGGTCCCCGACGAGGACGACTGCGCCGCCGTCGCCCTGCGCTGTTTCGCACTGCCCGAGCGCGAGTACCACTACTTCGCCGTCGACTACCTCCGCCGCCATGTGAGGCGCTGCTCCTCCGGTTTCCTGCCCGTGGCCTGCCGGCTCGTCACCACCGTCCCGTGGTGGGACACCGTCGACCACCTCGCCGCCCATGTCGTCGGCGGTCTCGTCGCGGCCGACCCGGCCCTGGGCGACCGCATGGACGAGTGGATCGAGGACGAGGACCCGTGGGTGGCGCGCACCGCGCTCCTCCACCAGCTCCGCTTCAAGGGGGCCACGGACGCCGACCGGCTCTTCGCCCACTGTCTGCGCCGGGCGCCGGACACCGACTTCTTCCTCCGCAAGGCCATCGGCTGGGCCCTGCGCGAATACGCCAAGACCGCCCCCGACGAGGTCCGCGCCTTCGTCACCGCGCACACCACCCGTCTCGCTCCCCTCTCCACCCGCGAGGCCCTCAAGCACCTCTGAGCCCTCAAGCACCTCCGAGCCCCCAAGCACCTCCGAGCCGCCGGCCCCGGCAGGCCGGCCGACTCGCTCCGTCCCCACCCCCGGCACAATGACCACGTGAACGAGCAGATCCCCGTCATCCGCGAGGTCGACCAGGGCACCGCGCGCCTCATGCCCGATGTGGACCGGGAGCGGGCCTGGCTCCTGACGGTCGACGGCGCGCCCCAGTCGTACGTCGACCTCGACGACCCGGCGTACCTGGAGTTCGAGTACGCGCGCCGGCTCGCCCACGTCGTCGACGGCGCCGCCGCCGACGGGACGCCGCTCGACGTCCTGCACCTGGGCGGCGGGGCGCTCTCCCTGCCCCGGTACGTCGCCGCCACCCGGCCCGGGTCACGCCAGGACGTCGTGGAGGCGGACCGGGGACTGCTCGCGCTCGTCGCGGAACACCTGCCGCTGCCCCCGGGCTCCGGGATCACCGTGCACGCCGCCGACGCCAGGCGGTGGCTGGAGACGGCCCCCGCGGCCTCGGCCGACCTGGTCGTCGGAGACGTCTTCGGCGGCTCGCGGGTGCCCGCCCACCTCACGTCCGTCGAGTACGCGCGCGAGGTCCGGCGCGTCCTGCGAGCCGACGGGATCTACGCCGCCAACCTGGCCGACGGGGCGCCCTTCGCGTTCCTCCGCTCCCAGCTCGCCACCTTCGCCGCCGTCTTCCCCGAGCTCGCCCTGGTCGCCGAACCGTCCGTACTGCGGGGCCGCCGCTTCGGGAACGCGGTCCTGGTCGCCTCCGGCCGGGAGATCGACGTCGCGCACCTCGCGCGCCGGGCCGCGGCCGACGCCTTCCCCGCGCGCGTGGAGCACGGGAAGACGCTCGTCCGGCTCACGGGAGCCGCGGAACCGGTCCTCGACGCGGGAGCCGTACCCTCACCCGTCCCGCCGGACGGCGCCTTCGGGATCGGCTGAGGCGGACCCGGAACCGGAACCTGGCGCAGGCGCGGGCACATGGGCCGGGCCCGGTACGGGCGCGGGGACAGGAGCCGGGCCCGGGATCTCCTTCGTGTGCGGACGCCGGGTCAGATTCCGTACGTCCGGCACCACCAGGACCAGGGCCGTGACGAGGACCATGAGCGCCGCCGCGCCCCACAGCGCCTCGCTCCGGCCGAACGCGCTCTCCGCCGGGCCCGCCAGCGCCGTCGTCAGCGGCAGCAGGGCGGTCGAGCCGAACCAGTCGTAGGCCGAGACCCGGGACAGCTTCTCCTCCGGGATCTCCTGGTGCAGGGCCGTCATCCACGAGACGCCGAAGACCTCGATGGCAACGCCGCTCACGAACATGGCGGTCGCGAGCCCCACCGCGTCGAGGGGGACGGCGAGCGCCGCCGACGGCAGGGCGATCGGGAACACGCACAGCGTCCCGACGAACAGCATCCGCCGCGGCCTCCACCGCGCCATCAGGACGGCGCCCGCGAGGGTCCCCACGCCGTACGCGGCGAGCGCGAGACCCCAGGGTCGCGCGCCGCCCAGGTCGGCGCGGGCGACCAGCGGCCCGTACACCGACTCGACGGCCCCGATCAGCCCCACCACCACGGAGAACTGGGCGACGATCGACCAGAGCCAGGGCCGGCCGACGAACTCGTGCCAGCCCTCCCGGAGATCGGCGAAGAGGCCGCCGCCCGGAGCCCGCTCGGGGATGCCGCTCACGTCGAGGAAGGCGCGCAGCCCGGCCGCGACGGCGAAGGCGACCGCGTCGATCAGCAGCACCCAGCCGGGTCCGACGAAGGCGACGAGGGCGCCGCCGAGCGCGGCGCCGCCGATGGTCGCGCTGTGCATGGCCATCCGGTAGACGGCGAAGGCACGGCTCGCCTGTTCGCCGCTGACGCTGGACAGCAGCATGCCCTCCGCCGCAGGGTTGAAGAACGCCTGGCCGGTGCCGCAGAGCGCGGTGAGCACCATCATCTGCCAGATGCGGGCCTCGCCGGCGAGGACGAGGGCGGCGAAGACGGCCTGTGAGACGCAGTTGAGGGCGTTGGCGGCGACCATCACCCGGTGCCGGGGCACCCGGTCGGCGACGGCGCCGCCGATCAGCAGGAAGAGGACGAGCGGCAGGAAGCGCGCCATCGCCACGAGCCCCACGTCGCCCGCGCCTCCGTCGGCTTCGAAGACCGCCCACGTCGTGGCGATCAGGGCGCCGTGCGTGCCGAGGTTGGTCACGATCGTGGCGGCGGTGAGGAGGACGTAGTTGCGGCCGGCCCACTCGGGGCGGCGGGAACCGAGCGGGGTGCGGCGGGCGGCGGCGGGACTGGTCACCCCGGGACTATCCCCGCTGACCTGCCCCGATGCCAAGCCGTTATCGGTGGACCCGACCCGCTGCCCGAGCCCCGACCCGGCTGCCGGGCCCGTCGGCATCCACGCCGCTCCCTGGCTGCCCGGCCCGAGTCGCCGTCCGGTTCGGCGGACCGGTCCCTCGGCCGGTCCGCCGAACCGGCGGGTCAGGACTCCGGTGCCAGGCGGACCGTCGAGAGGATCTGCCGGATGGTGGCGTCGGGCAGTTCGCCCGTGACCCCGTCGACCGCGTAGAGCACCCAGGTCGTGAAGTCGCCCGCGGCGTTCTTGAAGGTGAAGGCGATCGACTTGCCGTCGGTCTCGCACTTGTTGCGCTTCTTGACGCCCGGGGCCGTGGCGGTCGCCATGCTGCCGGTGAGCCCGGAGGCCGTCTTGTAGGGAACGGCCTTGGTGATCTTGATGGTGTTCTTGGGCATGTGCTGCGCGTAGCCGCCCCACACCCACGAACCGGCCTCGCCGTACGCCGCGTCCGCGGTGTTCTTGGCGCCCTGGCCGCCCTTGGTGCCCGCGGTGCTCAGGCCCCAGGTCTCGGGGGTGCCGTTCTTGTCGACGTCGTACGTGCACCACTCGCTCTTGAGGCGGGTCGGTGACGTCATCGTCATCAGAGGGCTGCCGTCGTTCTTCTTCTCGTCCTCGAACGCGGTGATCATCCCCGACTTCATCACCTCCCACTCCGGCGGTACGTCGAAGAGGGTGTTGTACTTCGGGTTGTAGACGACCTTCCAGCCGGGGATCGTCGGCTGATGGGCGGCGCCGTCGCGTGGGTTGGCGATCGACGGGGTGCCGCTCGGGTCCGTCGACGGGCTCGCCGGCGCGGAGGGCGGTGCGGACGGGTTCGTGCCGTCGGCGGTCGGCTGCTTCTCGTCGTCCTTGCCGAGCACCAGGAAGCCGGTGACACCGGCCGCGACGACCACGGCGAGGGCGGCGACGATCGCCACCAGCGTCGTCTGCTTCTTCTTCCCGCCGTCGGGACCGCCGGGCACACCCGGGCCGGGCACCGCGTACTGCTGCGGCACGGTCGGCTGCTGGTACGGGTTCGGCAGGCCGTAACCGGGCTGCTGTCCGTACCCCTGCTGCGGGTGCCCCGGCTGCGCCGGCGGCTGTTGCGGGTAGCCGGGCTGTGTCGGCGGCTGCTGGTACCCGGGCTGGGCCGGCGGCTGCTGATACGGGTTCGGCTGCTGGTACCCCGACTGCTGGTAGGGGTTCTGATTCTGGTCCTGCGGGTTCTGCTCGCCCCCGGGCGGCTGCTGTCCTGGCCACATGGCCAGTAACCATAGAGGTGCCCGGGTCCCGCGACCACGCCCGCCCCGGCACCGGGGGACCGCCGGGGTATGGCCAAGGGTGCTACCCGTGGGTAACATCACGGTCATGAGCGCAGACCAGATGTCCGTCGGCGAGATGCTCGCCGCCACGGTGCCCATGGCCGGAACCCTGAACCTGGAGTTCCTGGAGACCACCGCCGAGCGCGCCGTCGTGCGCCTGCCGGACCAGGCCGCCTACCACAACCACCTCGGCGGTCCGCACGCCGGAGCCATGTTCACGCTCGCCGAGTCCGCCAGCGGCGCCATCGTGCTCGCCGCGTTCGGCGACCAGCTGAGCCGCGCGGTGCCGCTCGCCGTCAGGGCCGAGATCGGCTACAAGAAGCTCGCCATGGGCGTCGTCACCGCCACCGCCACCCTGGGCCGCCCGGCCGCCGAGATCGTCGCCGAGCTCGACGCCGGTGAGCGGCCGGAGTTCCCGGTGCGGATCGACATCACCCGTGAGGACGGCGCCGTGACCGGCGAGATGACCGTCGTCTGGACCCTGCGCCCGAACGCCTGACCCCGGACACCGCGCGCCGCCCCCGTACCCCCGTGGGTGCGGGGGCGGCCGCGCTCCGGGCGGCCCGCCGCGACCGGGTAGGCTGCCCCGGCGTGCCCGCCGCGGTGCGCGTCTGCGCCGTATACCCGACCACGGGCCGGCGCGGCAGGGCAGTCGAAACGGGAGGAAGCCGCGTTGCACGTCCAGGAGTGGCTGGAGACGATCCCCGCGGTCGCCGTCTACGTCCTTGTCGGAGTGGTGATCGGGCTCGAGAGCCTGGGCATCCCGCTGCCGGGCGAGATCGTGCTGGTGAGCTCGGCGCTGCTCGCCTCGCAGCACGGCGACATCAACCCGTGGGTGCTCGGCGCCTGCGCCATCGCCGGCGCGATCATCGGCGACTCGATCGGCTACGCCATCGGTCGCAAGGGCGGGCGGCCGCTGCTCGCCTGGCTGGGCGGGAAGTTCCCGAAGCACTTCAGCGAGGCGAACATCGGCCTCGCCGAGCGCTCCTTCCAGAAGTGGGGCATGTGGGCGGTCTTCTTCGGCCGCTTCGTCGCGCTGCTCCGCATCTTCGCCGGGCCGCTCGCGGGTGTGCTCCACATGCCGTACTGGAAGTTCCTCATCGCCAACGTCTTCGGCGGCATCCTCTGGGCCGGCGGCACGACGGCCGTCATCTACTCGGTCGGGATCGTCGCCGAGGCGTGGCTGAAGCGCTTCTCGTGGCTCGGCCTCGTCCTCGCCGTACTGATCGGCGTCGCCTCGATGCTGATCATCAAGAACCGCGCGAAGAAGGCGGCGGCGGAGCACGCGGAGCGTGCGCAGGCCGTCGAGGCCGCGCCGGAGCCGGTCGGGGTCGCGGACTGACGTCCCCAAGGCGCAGGGGAGTTCACGCGCGTACGTGAAGGAGGGCGGCACCCGCCGACGGGTGCCGCCCTCCTCCGTGTCCCCGGGCCGGACGTCTCCGTCCTCCCTCGGATCGGCTCAGTCCTGCTCAGTCCTGCTCAGACATGCTCAGTCGTCGAAGGCTTCGGCGTGGCTCCTGGCGAGGTGGAGGTACATCTCGGCGTTGAGCCGGATGCCCGCCTTCTCCTCGTCGGTCAGCGGACGACGCACCTTCGCCGGGACGCCGGCGACCAGCGACCCCGGCGGGACCTCCATCCCCTGCGGGACGAGCGCCTGCGCGGCGACGAGTGAGCCGGCGCCGATCCGTGCCCCGTTGAGGACGGTCGCCCCCATCCCGACGAGGACGTCGTCCTCGATGACGCAGCCGTGCACGGTCGCGTTGTGACCGACGGTCACACGGGCCCCGATCGAGACGGGGAAGCCGGGGTCGACGTGGACGGTGGTGCCGTCCTGGACGTTGGCGTCCTCGCCGATCTCGATGGGACCGCAGTCCGCCCGAAGCACCGTGTGGTACCAGATGCTGGCGCGGGGGCCGAGCGTCACCTCGCCGAGGATCACGGAGGTGGGGGCGGTGAAGGCGGTCGGGTCGATGAGCGGCTCCTTGCCGCCCACACCCTTGATCAACGCCTCTGTCATGGTTCGCTCCTGATCGTCAGCCGTCGTGCCACGCCCGGGGATGCCCCCGGCCGCACCCTATGCCGTGCTCATGACGGACATCACAGCGCACCGCACCGATCAGGCACGACGGCGCCGACTACGGTGTCCGGGTGCCCAGGAACAGAAACACGTTCTCCTCTCTCGCCGCCTGGCGGCGCCGGGTCCTCGCGCGTGCCGTGCAGGGTGGGTGGCGCTGGGTGCAGGAGGCCGGTTCCGTCACCGCCGAGCACCCCGGGAAGCTGCGCTTCCGCAGGCTCGGCGCCGGCACCCGGCTCGCCTTCCCGCAGGGCACGGTCTTCGGCGAGCGTTGGATCGAGATCGGCGAGTGCTGCATCGTCGCGGAGCAGGTCACGCTGACGGCGGGCATGCTGCCGGGCCTCGACCTCGGGACGGACACGGTCCTGACCCTCGGTGACGGGGTCGTCCTCGGCCGGGGCAGCCATGTCATCGCCGACGCGAAGGTGACCATAGGCTCCGACACCTACTGCGGCCCGTACGTCTACATCACCTCGACCAACCACAGTTACGACGACCCGGACGAGCCCGTCGGCCGTCAGTGGCCGCGCTCGGCGCCGGTCACCATCGGCCCCGGCTGCTGGCTCGGCACGGGCGCGGTGATCCTTCCCGGCGCCCGGCTCGGCCGCAACGTGGTCGTCGCGGCGGGCGCGGTGGTACGCGGTGAGGTGCCCGACCACTCGGTCGTGGCGGGCGCCCCGGCCCGGGTCGTCCGCGGCTGGGACCCGGAGAAGGGCTGGCAGCCGCCGCTGCGCACCCCGGCCCCCGTCCCGATCCCGGAACATGTCACCGCCGCACAGCTGGAGGCGCTCGCGGCCTGGGAGGCCGGGCGTACGGGCAGCTCCGAGACCGTCTCCCCGTGAGCCGCCGGGGACTTCCCGGGAAGTAGAGCCGGGCGGGACTCCCGGACGGGCGCTAGCCGGTCGCGAGCAGGACCGTGCCGACCAGGGCGAGGCCCGCGCCGGCCGCCTGGACCGCCCGGAGTCGTTCCTTGAGGACGCCACGGGCCGCGAGCGCCGTCACCACCGGGTACAGACTGGCGAGGACGGCGGCGACGGTGACCGGACCCTGCTGGGCGGCGATCGCGTACGTACCGTTGGCGGCGACGTCGGCGAGGCCGACGAAGGCGAGGGCCGGGAGGGCCGCCCGGATCACCTGCGGGCCGCCCGCGGGGAGGGCCCGGCCGCCGCGCTTCACCGAGGCGTACAGGGCTCCGCCGCCCACCAGGACGTTGGTGACCCGCTGGACGAACAGGGCGAGGAAGAGGCCGGTGACCGTCGTGGAGGCCTCCGCGATGAGCGCCATCACCGACCCGAAGCCGAAGGCCGCGACCACCGTCAGCAGGACCGCCCGGCGCTGGACGGGTGCCCCGCGCAGCTCGGGCCCGCCGGCCAGGACCACGCCGACGACCGCCACCGCGATCCCGGCGAACTGGAGCAGTCCCGGGCGGTCGCCGACGAGGAGGCCGACCGAGACCGGGACGACCACGCCGAGCGAACCGAGCGGGGAGACCACGCCCATGGGGCCGAGGGCCAGCGCCTTGTAGAAGGCGAGCATGGCCGCCGGGCCGACGACGCCCGCCCCCACGGCGTACCAGAGCTGCGGTCCCGCCTCCGACCAGGCGCCGGTCGCGAGGACGACGGCGCCGAGGACGAGGACCGCGAGGACCTGGGAGACCACGACGACCGTGAGGGCCGGGATCCGGCGGGTGAGGAGCCCGCCGCCGAAGTCGGCGAGACCCCACAGCAGGCTGGTGGCCAGGGCGAACAGGGCGGTCATGGGTCCTCGCAGTCTCGGACGGCAGTACAGTGCAGTGAACAATCGGGTGCACCCCACCGTAGTTCAGTGCATTGAACTCTGTCATCCAAAATATTGGACGGAATGTGTCGGACCTCGATCAGCTCACGCAGTCGCTCGCCCGGAACCTCAAGCGCTGGCGCAAGGAGCGGAGTCTCACCCTCGACGCCCTCGCCGCGCGGGCCGGCGTCAGCCGCGGCATGATCATCCAGATCGAGCAGGCGCGGACCAACCCCAGCGTCGGCACCACCGTCAAGCTGGCCGACGCCCTCGGTGTCTCCATCACCACCCTCCTCGACTACGAGCAGGGCCCCCAGGTCCGGCTCGTCCCGCCCGACCAGGCCGTCCGCATGTGGTCCACCTCCACCGGCAGCCACACCACGCTCCTCGTCGGGACCGAGGCCCGCGGCCCCCTGGAGCTCTGGTCCTGGACCCTCATGCCCGGCGACGGCAGTGCCTCCGACCCGCACCCGGAAGGCACGGTCGAACTGCTGCACGTCACCGCCGGCGTCCTCACGCTCGTCGTCGACGGCGAGGAGCACACCCTTCCGGCCGGCACCTCCGCCGCCTTCGAGGCCAACACGACGCACGCCTACCGCAACGACGGCGCCGAACCCGCCGAGATGACGATGGCCGTCTCCATCCCGCCCGTACGCTGAGACCGGCGACCGCGGCCCGCGCGCCGGTTGTCGGCGTGCGACGCATGCGCGCACCCCTCGGAGACCTCGACGACGCCACGCCCGCCCCCGACGGCCTCGACCTCCTGACCGGACCCGTCGCCGCCGCCGTCCGCGCCTGGACCGGGCCCGTACCGGCGGATCAACTGCTGTACGTGGACACCGATCCGGCCGTCGCCGACACCGCCGGTTTCGTGGAGCACCACGGGTCCGCGCTGCTCGGCCGGTCCGCCCACTGCGTGATCGTCGCGGGCAGACGTGGCGAGGCGCCGACCCTGGCCGCGTACGTCGTGAGGTCGGCGGACCGGGTCGACGTCAACGGGGTCGTGCGCAGGCATCTCGGCGCCCGCAAGGCCTCGTTCGCTCCGATGGACACCGCGACCGGCGAGACCGGCATGGAGCACGGAGGCATCACCCCCGTCGGCCTCCCCGCCGCCTGCCCCTCCTCGTCGACGCCGCCGTGGTGGACACCGACTCGGTCCTGATCGGCAGCGGCCGCCGCCGCGGCGAGCTCATCCTGCCGCGCGAGGCCTTCGCCCAACTCCCGGACGCCGTCGTCCTGAAAGGCCTCGGCGTCCCCGTCGACTGAGACAGGGTGGGGCCCGGTGGGGTGCGACCAGGACCGGGTCGGCCTCCGCCGACGGCGGCACTCCGGGGCCGGCGCCGATCAGCCGAGGCCGAGGCGCGGGATCTCGATCGCGGGGCAGCGGTCCATGACCATGTCGAGCCCCGCCGCGCGGGTACGGGCGAACGCCGCCTCGTCGATCACGTCCAGCTGGAACCAGACCGCGCCGACGCCGATCGCGACGGCCTCGTCGGCGATCCCGCCCGCCTGCTCGCTGTTGACGAACACGTCGACGACGTCGACCGGGAAGGGGATGTCGGCGAGCGAGGCGTACCCCTGCTCGCCGTGGACCGTCTCCGCCTTCGGGTGGACCGGGACGATCCGCTTCCCGAAGCGCTGCAGGACGGCCGCCACCCCGTACGCCGCCCGCCCCTGGTTCGAGGAGAGTCCCACCACCGCCCATGTGTCGCCCGCGGTCGTGAGGATCCGCCGTACGGTCTCCGACGCGGAGTACTCGATGGGTTCGGTGGTCGTGGTGTCGACGCTCATCGTCACTGCTGCCCTTCCTCGGCGCGGTCCGTCCACCCGGTCAACGAGCCGCCCCCCGCCCTGATTCCCCCCAGCGGCGATCAGCTCTCGGGGCGAGACGGTGCGGAGTCCGTCAGAGCACCGGGCCGGACGCGCTGTGCAATCGCCCATCACGCGGCGCGTCCGGCCGTCCCGTGGCCCCGCCGACCCGCACGAGCCGTGGCATCCGCCAAATCCCGGCGCTACGGTGCCAGCCATGACGCACAGCTCGCCGGACGGCTCCGGCGGAACCCCCACGCCCCTGAGCGGCTCCGCCACGCCCCTGAGCGGCTCCGTAGCGCTCCGCCGTTCCCTGGCCACCGCGCTGCTCGCCGACATCGACCGGCTCACCGACCGCGCTGTCGACGACATCCGCGCCCACTCCGGTGCGTACGCCTCCGACGCCCCCGTCACCCGCGAGGACCTCCGGGCGATCTGCCGCGACAACCTGCTGCGCGCCCTGGAGGACTTCGGCGGCCTCACCGCGACCGGCGGCGACTTCGAAGGGGCGGCGCGCGAGACCGGCCGCCGCCGCGCCGAACAGGGAGTGCCGCTCGACACCGTGCTCCGGGCCT
Organism: Streptomyces sp. NPDC058671; assembly: GCF_042716475.1. Lineage (NCBI taxonomy): Bacteria > Bacillati > Actinomycetota > Actinomycetes > Kitasatosporales > Streptomycetaceae > Streptomyces > Streptomyces sp. NPDC058671. Next base: position 73,005 of record NZ_JBHXSA010000009.1, read on the forward strand.
ACCGGCGCGGCGGCCGCGTGCTCTGGCAGGTCATGGCCGAACACCTCCGGGGCCGGACCGGGCGGGACGCCGACAGCCGGGACACCGAGCTCGACATGGCGAGCGGGGTCTGGGAGACCATCGACCGCTATTCGGTCGCGATGGCCGACGCGTACCGGATAGCCCAGCTGGAGCTCCAGCGGCGCCAGGACACCCGGCGCGTCGCCGTCTTCGAGGCGCTGCTCGACGGCCGCGCCGACGATCCCGCCGTCGCCGCCGCCGCCGCGGCCGCGCTCGGTGTCCCCGTGGTCGACCGGTACGTCGTCGTGGTCGCCGCCCAGGACCCGGCCGCGCAGCCGCATCCCTCGCCCTTCCTGGAGGCCCAGGGCCTGTGGTCGTTCTGGCGGCCCCGCTCCGGCCGGTACGCCGGCATCGTCCGGCTGCCCCGCCGCGACGCGCCCACCGCGAGACCCGCGGGGGCCGGGCCGGGAGCCGACCCCGCCACGCGCGCGCTCCTGGCCGCCCTGCGCGAACGGACCGGGGCCACCGCGGGGGTCTCCCCGGAGTTCGAGCGCCTCTCCCAGGCGGGCCGCGCCCTGCGACTCGCCGAACAGACCCTCCGTACCCTCCCGGCGGGCAGCGGTGAGATCGCCGCCTTCGACGACCGGCTCCCCCAGGTGCTGCTCAGCGGGCGCACCGACATCGCCGAGCGGATCGTCACCGTCCACCTCGGTCCCGTGCTCGCCACGGGCGGCGAACGGGCCGCGCTCCTCTCCACGCTCCGGGCCTGGCTCGACCACGGCTGCTCGGCGTCCCGAGCCGCGGACCAGCTCTACTGCCACCGCAACACCGTGCTCAACCGCATCGGCCGGGTCGCCGAGCTCACCGGCCGTTCCAGCGAGTCCGGCGAGGCCCGCCTCGACTGGGCCCTGGCCCTGCGCGCCCTGCCGTACGCCGGCCCGGCGTCCGCTCCCGGCCCGCCCGACGCCCCGGCCGGCGGAACGTAGGCTGGCCGGATGCAGGAGCAGTACCGCACGGTGGCCCGCGAGGGTGTGCACGAGACCGAGATCAACCGCTCGCGCTTCCTCTGCGCGCTGGCGCCCGTCGCCGACGAGCGGGAGGCGCAGGAGTTCGTCGCGCGCATCCGCAGGGAGCACCCGACGGCCGGCCACCACTGCTTCGCGTACGTCCTCGGAGCCGACGCCTCCGTCCAGAAGGCGAGCGACGACGGCGAGCCGGGCGGCACGGCGGGCGTCCCCATGCTCCAGATGCTCCTGCGCCGCGACATGCGGTACGTCGTCGCCGTCGTCACCCGCTACTACGGCGGCGTGAAGCTCGGCGCGGGCGGCCTCATCCGCGCGTACGGCGGCGCGGTCGGGGAGGCGCTCGACGCGGTGGGCACGGTGACCCGGCAGCGTTTCCGGCTCGCCACCGTCACGGTCGACCACCAGCGCGCGGGCAGGCTGGAGAACGACCTGAGGGCGACCGGGCGGACCGTCCGCGACGTGCGGTACGCCGACGCCGTCACGATCGAGATCGGCCTCCCCGACAGCGACGTCCCCGCCTTCCGGGCCTGGCTCGCGGACACCACGGCGGGCACGGCCACGTTCGAACCGGGCGGCGAGGCCTACGGCGACGTGTGAGGCGCACCGGGCGGGTCGACCACGCGTGCGCGTGCGGTCGGCGCGTGTGGCGCACCGGGCGGGTCGACCACGCGTGCGCGTGCGGCGCGTGACACGCGACACCTGGCCCACGAGCACCGGCCGCCGCGCGGCCGCCGCCGCCCCACCCCTCCGGCCCGGCCCGCACGGCCCGTTCGCCGCGCGCGGGCTCCTGACCGGTGCGCGGGAGCGGGCCCGACCACACCTCCCGGCGGGATAGCGTGGAGGCCGCACACGACGGGGACGAGCGGCGAGGAGCGGCGCACATGCGGGGTGGGACGGCATCGTGAGGCTCCTGCACACCTCGGACTGGCACCTCGGCCGTTCCTTCCACCGTGTCGGGCTCCTCGGCGCCCAGGCCGCCTTCCTCGACCACCTCGTCGCCACCGTCCACGAGCACCGCGTCGACGCCGTCCTCGTCGCCGGCGACGTCTACGACCGTGCGGTGCCCCCGCTGCCCGCCGTCGAACTCTTCGACACCGCGCTGCACCGCCTCGCGGAGGCCGGGGTGCCCACCGTCATGATCTCCGGCAACCACGACTCGGCCCGCCGCCTCGGCGTCGGCGCCGGCCTCATCGCGCGGGCCGGCATCCACCTGCGTACCGACCCGGCAGGCGTCGGCACGCCCGTCGTCCTCACCGACGACCACGGCGAAGTCGCCCTCTACGGCCTGCCCTACCTCGAACCGGCACTCGTCAGAGAACGCCTCGGCGCCGAGAAGGCCGGTCACGAGGCCGTGCTCGCCGCCGCCATGGACCGGGTCCGCGCCGACCTCGCCGGACGGCCCGCAGGCACCCGCTCCGTCGTCCTCGCCCACGCCTTCGTCGCCGGTGGCGCGCCCAGCGACAGCGAGCGCGACATCACCGTCGGCGGCGTGGCCGCCGTACCCGCCGGGGTCTTCGACGGCGTCGACTACGTCGCTCTCGGCCATCTCCACGGCAGCCAGACCCTCACTCCGCGCGTGCGCTACTCCGGCTCCCCGCTCGCGTACTCCTTCTCCGAGGCCGACCACCGCAAGACGATGTGGCTGATCGATCTCGGCGCGGACGGTGCCGTGCTCACCGCCGAGCGGATCGACTGCCCCGTCCCGCGCCCCCTCGCCCGGCTCAGGGGCCGGCTCGACGACCTCCTCGACGACCCCGCGCTCACGCCCCACGAGCAGTCCTGGGTCGAGGCCACGCTCACCGACCCGGTGCGCCCCGCCGAACCGATGGCCCGCCTCGCCGGGCGCTTCCCGCACACCCTGAACCTGGTCTTCGACCCCGACCGGACCGGCGACGACCCCACCGCCTCCTACGGCCAACGGCTCCGGGACCGCACCGACCAGCAGATCGCGGAGGACTTCGTGGCGCATGTGCGCGGCGGCGCGACCCTCGACGGCGCCGAGCGGACGGTCCTGTACGGGGCTTTCGACGACGTACGGGTCGACACGGCCGAGCGCGAGGTGGGCCGGTGAGGCTGCACCGCCTGGAGATCACCGCGTTCGGACCCTTCGGCGGCACGCAGACCGTCGACTTCGACGCCCTGTCGTCCGCCGGACTCTTCCTCCTCCACGGCCCGACCGGCGCCGGCAAGACCTCGGTCCTGGACGCCGTCTGCTTCGCCCTGTACGGGAGTGTGCCCGGCGTCCGCCAGAACCCCGGCACGTCCCTGCGCAGCGACCACGCCCCCGTCGGCACGTCCACCGAGGTCGTCCTCGAACTGACCGTGGGGGAGCGGCGTCTCGAGATCACCCGGCGCCCCGCCCAGCAGCGCCCCAAGAAGCGCGGTGACGGTTTCACCACCGAGAAGGCGCAGACCTGGCTGCGCGAGTACGACCCCGCCACCGGCACGTGGGCCGGCCTCAGCCGCTCCCACCAGGAGATAGGGGAGGAGATCACCCAGCTCGTCGGCATGAGCCGCGAGCAGTTCTGCCAGGTCGTCCTCCTCCCGCAAGGCGACTTCGCCCGCTTCCTGCGGGCCGACGCCGAGGCCCGCGGCAGGCTCCTCGGGCGCCTCTTCGACACCCGGCGCTTCGCCGCCGTCGAGGAGCGCCTCGCCGATCTGCGGCGCGCCGCACAGCGGCAGGTCGAGGACGGGGACGAGCGGCTCCTCGCCCTCGCCCACCGGATGGGCCAGGCCGCCGGCGGCCTCGGCGTCGCCCGTACCTCCGTCGAAGGACGGCCGGGCGACCCCGGACTCACCGACGCGGTCCTCACCTGGGCCGCCGTCGCCCGCACCGAGGCCCGCGAGGCCCTCGACATCGCGCGCGTGTGGCTCGACGCTGCCGAGGCCCGGCAGGGCGCCGCGCGCGCCGCCCTCGACGCGGAGAACGACCTCGCCGCCCGGCAGGCCCGGCACGCCGACGCGCTCCTCCGGCACGAGCGGCTCACCGCCCGCGCCCCCGAACGCGACCGCCTCCAGGCCGCCCTTGACCGCAGCCTCAAGGCGGACCGGGTGGCACCCGCGCTCGGGCTGCGCGAGGACGCCGAGCGCGAGCACGCCACCGCCCGGACCGCGCGGGAACGCTCCCGCGCCCTGCTGCCCGCCGACCTCGCCGACGCCGGGGCCGACCACCTCTCGGCGCTCGAACACCGGCTCCGCGAGGAGCTCGGCGGGCTGGAGGCCGCCCGCCGCGCCGAGCGCCGCGCCGCCACGGTCGCCGAGGAGCGCGCCGTCCTCGCCCGCGAGGCGCGCGCCGACGACGACGTCCTGCGGGACGCGGCCGACTGGCTCGCCGGCTGGGAACCGCGCCGTGCCGCGCTCACCGAACGCGTCGAGGCCGCCAGGGACGCCGCGGCCCGTGCCGAACACCTCGCGGGCCGCCTGGAACCCGCCCGCCGCCGGCTCGCCGCGGCCCGCCGCCGTGACGGCCTCGCCGAGGACGTCAGGACGGCCGAGACGCGCCTCGCGGACGCCCGCGAGCGACGGAACACCGCCCACGAGAGCTGGCTCGACGTCAAGTCCCGCCGCCTGGAGGGCATCGCCGCCGAGCTCGCGGTGACCCTCAGCGACGGCGACCCCTGTCAGGTCTGCGGCTCCACCACGCACCCGGCCCCCGCCCGCACCACCGCCGACCACGTGGATCGCGCCACCGAGGAAGCCGCCTACGCGGCCTACACCCGCGCCGAGGAGACCCGCACGGCCGTCGAACGCGAGCTGGCCGTCCTCCGCGAGTCCTGGTCCACCGCCCGGACGGAGGCCCTTGCAGGTGCCACGCCCTCCGCCGTGGCCGACCCTTTCGTCCGTGAACTCGCCGGCGAGGTGGAGGAGTTGACACGTCTGCACGCCGAGGCCCACGCGCTCGCCGGGCAGAGCCACGGCGCGCGGGAGGCCCTCGCGAGGGCGGAGCGGGAGTACGAGGAGCGGGTCGGCGTCCAGCGGGAGGCCGAGCGGCGCGTCGCCGCCCGGACCTCGCGGCGGGAGGCCCTGGAGCGGGAGCAGACCGCGCTCGACGAGGAACTCGCCCTTGGACGGGGCGCCTTCGGCACCGTGGCCGAGCACGCCACCCGTCTGGAGCGGCGGATCGGCCTCCTGGTCGACGCCGCCGGAGCCGTACGCTCCGCCGAACTCGCCGCCCAGCGGCTCAAGGAGGCCGACGACCGGCTCGCCGACGCCGCCTACCGCGCGGGCTTCACCACCCCGGCCGAGGCGGCCGCCGCGCTCCTCCGGGAGAGCGACCGCAGGGACCACCAGCACCGCGTGGACGCCTGGCAGGCCGAGGCCGCCGCGGTCGCCGACCGGCTCGCCGAGCCCGGTACCGTCGCCGCCGCGGCCCTCCCGCCCGCCGACCCCGTCGCCGCCGCGGCCGCCCACACGGCGGCCGAACGCGCGCTCCGCGCGGCCGCGTCCGCCCTGGCCGCCGCCCGCGAACGCGTGACCGACCTCGTCGGCCTGTCCCGGCAGGCCGTGACCGAGGTGCGCCGACTGGGGCCGCTCCGCGAGGAGTACGACCGCGTGGCCCGACTCGCCGCTCTCACCGCCGGCACCTCCGCCGAGAACGAGCGCAGGATGCGCCTGGAGTCGTACGTCCTCGCCGCCCGCCTCGAACAGGTCGCCGCCGCCGCGACCGCCCGCCTCCAGCGGATGTCCTCCGGCCGCTACACCCTGGTCCACTCCGACGCACGCTCCGGCGGCAAGCGGGCCGGACTCGGGCTGCACGTCGTCGACGCCTGGACCGGCAACGAGCGCGACACCGCCACGCTCTCCGGCGGCGAGACCTTCTTCGCCTCGCTCGCCCTCGCCCTGGGCCTCGCCGACGTCGTCACGGACGAGGCCGGCGGCGTACGGCTCGACACCCTCTTCATCGACGAGGGCTTCGGCAGCCTCGACGAGCAGACCCTCGACGAGGTGCTCGACGTGCTCGACTCGCTGCGCGAGCGGGACCGCAGCGTCGGCATCGTCAGCCACGTCGGCGATCTGCGCCGGCGGATCCCGGTCCAGCTGGAGGTCGTCAAGGCGCGGCGGGGCTCCGCGGTGCGGCTGCGCACCGGTGGCGACGCGCTCAGCGGCTGAGCGGACGCCGGGGAAGCGGCGAGGAGTAGACGATGCTGGTCGTCACCGCGCCGAGGGTGGCGATCTTCCCGGTGATCTCCTCCAGGTGCCTCATCGAACGGGCGGCGACCTTGAGGACGAAGCAGTCGTCGCCGGTGACGTGGTGCGCCTCCAGGATCTGCGGCGTGGTGCCGAGCAGGTCGTGGAACGGCTTGTAGTTGCCGTGCGGGTAGCGCAGCCGCACGAAGGCGAGGATGGGAAGGCCGAGCCGGTCCTGGTCGACGATGGCCGTGTACCCCGCGATCACCCCCGCCTCCTCTAGGCGCCGCACCCGCTCGGTCACCGCGGACGGCGACATCGACACCGTACGGGCGAGGTCGGCGAAGCTGGCGCGTCCTTCGGCCTGGAGGGCTTCGAGGATGCGCCAGTCGGTGGCGTCGGGGGTGTGGTCGGTGGTCATGGACGAGGATTAGCAGGGGATTCCCCGGCCGATCAAGCGATCAGCCGGGGAATCTCATGGCCGGCGTTCTCGAAGGCGGCGTGCTCGGAAGCGGCGTGCTCAGAGGCGTGAGAGTTCCTCGACCAGGTCGTCGAGGCCCAGCGGCCCCTGCGAGAGTGCCGCCATGTGCCAGGCCTTCGCGTCGAACGCGTCGCCGTGCGCCGCCCGCGCGTTGGCGCGGCCGAGCAGCCAGGCGCGCTCGCCCAGCTTGTAGCCGATGGCCTGGCCGGGCATCGACAGATAACGGGTCATCTCGCTCTCCACGAACGACGGCGGACGGCTGCTGTGCCGCTGGAAGAAGTCCTGCGCCAGCTCGGGCGTCCACCGCTCACCCGGATGGAACGGCGAGTCCGCCGGGATCTCCAGGCCCAGGTGCATGCCGATGTCCACGATGACCCGACACGCGCGCATCATCTGGCCGTCGAGGTAGCCGAGCCGCCGCTCCGCGTCGGACAGGAAGCCGAGCTCGTCCATCAGGCGCTCCGCGTACAGCGCCCAGCCCTCCATGTTGGCGCTGACCTTGCCGATGGTCGCCTGGTAGCGGGAGAGCCGGTCGGCGACGTGCACCCACTGCGCCATCTGCAGGTGATGGCCGGGGACGCCCTCGTGGTACCAGGTCGACACCAGGTCGTACACCGGGAAGCGGGTCGTGCCGTCCACCGGCAGCCAGGTGCGGCCGGGGCGTGAGAAGTCCTCGGACGGGCCGGTGTAGTACGGCGCCGCGGCGCCGCCCGGCGGGGCGATGCGGGACTCCACACGGCGGACACGGTCGGCCAGTTCGAAGTGGGTGCCGTCGAGGGCCTCGATGGCCTCGTCCATCAGCCGCTGGAGCCAGAGCCGGACCTCCTCCACCCCCTCGATGTGCGTGCCGTGCTCGTCGAGGTGGGCGAGCGCCTCCCAGGGGTCGGCGCCCGGCAGGATCCGCTCGGCCTCGGTCCGCATCTCGTCGAGCAGCCGGTGGTACTCGGTCCAGCCGTACGCGTAGGCCTGGTCGAGGTCCAGGTCGGTGCCGTTGAAGTAGCGGGTCCAGCGCTGGTACCGCTCGCGGCCCACCGTGTCCGGGGCGTCCGCGACGGCCGGGGCGTAGACGTCGCGCATCCAGTCCCGCAGCGCGGTGACGGCGTCGGTGGCGCTCCGGCCCGCGCGCGCGAGTTCGGCGCGCAGCTCCTCGGGCAGGGTGTCGGGCCGCGCGGCGGCGAACTGCTCGAACCAGCCCGGCCTTCCGCTCTCCGCGCCGGACCACTCGGTGAGCTGGTCGACGAAGGTGGCGGTGGGCCGCGGTCCGCCGAACAGCTTGCGCTCGAGACCGAGCTCCAGCGAGGCCCGGTACCCCTCGAGGGCCGCCGGGACGGCGCGCAGCCGGGACGCCACCGCCGTCCAGTCCTCCTCGGTCTCCGTGGCCATCACGGTGAAGGCGATGCGGACGCTGTGCGCGGGCGAGCGCATGTTGCTGACCGCGCAGAGCCCCTCCTCGGCCTCGTGCACGGCGAGTTCCGCCGTCAGGCGCTCCCGGAGCAGCCGGGCGCACCGCCGCTCGGCCTCGCTGTCCGCGCCGGGCGCGCGCTCGGCCTCGTCGAGCCGGGCGAGCGTGCGGCGGGCGAGGTCGGCCACGGCCCGCTGGCCGGCGGGCGAGAAGTCGGGCAGCAGTCCGGCGCTCTCCTTGACTCCCAGGTACGTACCGGTGATCGGGTCGAGGGCGATGAGTGCGTCGACGTGGTCGTCGGCGACCTGGCGGGGCAGCGTGCTGCTGGAAGTCTCTGGCATGGGGGCCATCCTGGACTCTCCGGCGGCCCCCCGTCACCCTCGTCCGGCCTCAGTCGGCTGACAAGGAAGGGCCCGGGGAGGGCGGCAGGAGAGGGCCGCACTCCCACTCCTGGAAGATCAGCCGGGTCTCGACGCGGGCGACCTCGCGGCGCGAGGTGAACTCGTCGAGGACGAGTCGTTGCAGGTCGGCGGGGTCCGCCACAGCCACGTGCACCAGGTAGTCGTCGGGTCCCGTCAGATGGAACAGCGCACGGGACTCCGGCAGGGCCCGGATCCGGTCGACGAACGGACCGATCAGTTCCCGCCGGTGCGGGCGGACCTGGACGAGAAGGAGCGCTTCAAGCCCCCGGCCGAGTTTGGCCGGATCCAGTCGTAGCTGGTGTCCGAGGATGACGCCTGTGCGGCGGAGCCGTGACACCCGGTCCAGGCAGGTGGAGGGCGCCACCCCGACCTCGGCGGCGAGTTCCCGGTAGGTGGTCCGGGCGTCGTTCTGCAGGAGGCGAAGAATGTGCAGATCGACCGCGTCCAGTACGACAGAATCGGCCATCGGTCGAACGTAGCACGGCCTTTTCCCCCTACTTCCCGGTATCCGTTCACAGTGCGGCCATGGACGCCATGGACTACGGCCCCTCGGCCACCCCGAGGGCCCTCGCCACCGAAGCCGTGCACGCCGGCCGCGAAGACCTCGCCTCGCTCGGTCTGCACGCCCCGCCGCTCGACCTGTCCACCACCTACCCCTCGTACGACGCCCGGGCGGAGGCCGCGCGGATCGACGAGTTCGCCACCACCGGCGCCCGGCTCGACGGGCCGCCCGTCTACGCCCGGCTCGACAACCCCACCGTCGCCCGCTTCGAGGAGGCCCTCGCCCGCCTGGAGGGGACCGAGTCCGCCGTCGCCTTCGCCAGCGGCATGGCCGCCCTCACCGCCGTGCTCCTCGCCCGGGCGAGCCAGGGCCTGCGGCACGTCGTGGCGGTCCGCCCGCTGTACGGCTGCAGTGACCACCTCCTCGACGCCGGACTGCTCGGCACCGAGGTGACCTGGACCGATCCCGCGGGCATAGCCGAGGCGATCCGGCCCGACACCGGCCTGGTCATGGTGGAGTCGCCCGCCAACCCGACGCTCGCCGAGGCGGACATCCGCGCCCTCGCCCACTCCTGCGGTTCCGTGCCGCTCCTGGTCGACAACACCTTCGCCACGCCGGTGCTCCAGCGTCCCGTCGAGCAGGGCGCCCGCATCGTGCTGCACAGCGCCACCAAGTACCTGGGCGGGCACGGCGACGTCATGGGCGGAGTCGTCGCCTGTGACGAGGAGTTCGCCCGTACCCTCCGCCAGGTGCGCTTCGCCACCGGCGGCGTGCTGCACCCGCTCGCCGGCTATCTGCTGCTGCGCGGCCTCTCCACCCTGCCCGTACGGGTACGGGCGGCGTCCACCACGGCCGCGGAGCTCGTACGCCGACTGGCCACCGACCCCCGGATCGCCCGGGTCCACTACCCGCGGATCGGTGGCGCGATGGTCGCCTTCGAGGTGTACGGCGACCCGCACGACGTCATCGCCGGCGTCCGGCTCATCACCCCCGCCGTCAGCCTCGGCAGCGTCGACACCCTCATCCAGCACCCGGCCTCCATCAGCCACCGGATCGTGGCCGAGGGCGACCGGCGCTCGGCGGGCGTCAGTGACCGGCTGCTGAGGATGTCGGTCGGTCTCGAGGACGTCGAGGACCTGTGGCGGGATCTGACCGAGGCGCTCAGCGCCCCGGCCGCCGCACTCCCTCGTGCCGCTGCTCCTGCTGCCGTTCCCGTGTCTGTTCCTGCGGCTCCGGGCGGTCGGCCGGTCGCGGTGCCGAGGCCAGCCGGGCAGTGATCACCAGCGTGCCCTCCTCGATCTGGTAGTCGAGGGGCAGGTTCAGTGCCCGCATCGCGGCCACCATCGCCGTGTTGGACGACTGGGTCACGGCGTACACGCTCGCGCAGCCGGCCTCCTCCGCCATCGCGACGAGCCGGCCGAGGAGCTCCGAGCCGATGCCACGGCGCTGCCAGTCGTCCTCCACCATCAGCGCGACCTCCGTCTCGTCGCCGTCCCAGAGGAGATGCCCGAGGGCGACGAGACGGCCGGAGGTCGTCTGCACGGCGAGGGTGCGCCCGAAGCGAGGGCTGAGCAGGTGGTCGAGGTAGCGGTCGGCGTCGCCGACCGGACCGTGGTAGCGCAGGCCGAGGGTGCGGGCCGAGCAGCGGTCGTGCATGGCACGCGCGGCGGGCAGATCGCGCTGGTCGGCGCGGCGGACGGTGATCTCGTTGCCCTCGGGCAGGGTCAGGACGTCATGGCTGCGCGGAACGCGCGGGCCGAGCCGGGCGTCGAGCTCGACGAGGGCGCGGGCACGGGCGAACTCGGTCGGGGTGAAGGGGAGATAGGGCCTCTCCACGATGAGGGTGCCGCCGTCGGGGTCGCGCAGCCGCATCACGGTCTCCTCCAGGACGCCTTCGACCGGGGCGGGTTCACCGGTCGGGCGGCCCGTGAGCGAGACGGCGGGCACGGAGTGCAGGGTGCAGCGGCCGAGGAGCTGGCGCAGTGCGAGCGGCAGTTCGGCGGCGTCGAGCGCGGTGCGGGTGGCGAGGCCGAGGACCCGGGTGGGGGTGTCCACCAGATCGTGGGCGTCGGCCCGCTCGGTCCAGGTGTCACGGCCGCCGGCCGCCGCGGTCTCCCGGGCGAGGGCGTGGGCGGAGAGGTCGGCGGGGGCGCGCAGCAGGAACTCGTCGACCGTGCCGTCGGCGAGCGGATGCGTCTGGAGGGTGAGGATGTCCACGCCCATGCGGGCGAGGACCGTGCACAGGGCGGCGAGGCTGCCCGGGGTGTCCGCGACGGTGGTGCGCATCCGCCACAGCGCGGTCTCGACCGGCACGCCGGGCTCCTCCGGCTGCTCCCTTGCCTCCGCCCGGGGCGCCGCCCCGGCCGGGCGGGTCGCGGGGGAGTGCCCGCCGACGGGGCCGGCGGGCGGCGCATGGCTGTGCCTCCGCGCCCACCAGGTGTGGAAGGCGGCGGTGGCGACCAGCGCGATCGCGGAGAAGACCAGCAGGTAGTGGCCGTCGGGGCCCTTGACGATGGTCTTGGCGATCGTGTCGGCCACCACCACGGCGGTGAACAGGGCGGCGAGTTCGATCAGGTCGTGCCGCCAGTGGTGGGGGCGGCGGGCGCTCTTCGAAGACGTCACATCGGTCATGACCTCACTGTGACCCAGTGGTGTTGCGTGATCACGAACGCTTTGTGACTGACGGGTTAAGCGCCCGTCTGGCAGCTTAAAGGCTGATTGAGGCCGTTTCTGTCGGGATCTGATCGGCCCTCTGACGGAGTGCGTTCCGCAGGCGCCTGGCCTGCACCACCAGCTGCGAGGAACCACGACCCGAGGCCACCGTGTCGAGCCCGGCCACCTCCCCCCGGGCCCCGCACCGCTCCACGGAGTCCGCCGCGACCGCCAGCACCTCGCCGAGCCCGCGCACCGGTACCCGAGCGGAGAGCAGACCCGGCAGCATCGCCGCCAGGACCGCCCACACCGTCCCGTACGCCCCGGTGACCGCCGCCGTCCGGGCCGCGTCCGCCAGCCGGTTCGGCTTCACCGAGCCTTCCGCGACCAGCCACCCCAGCTCCTCGCCGAGCCGCCGGGCGTCCAGCTCGCCCCGCGAGGCCAGGACGAGAACGGCGTCCACCGCGCGCAGCCGGTCGTCGGCGTCCACGCAGCCGAGACCGAACGCCACGGCCAGATGGACCGCCCGGCCGACCGGGCCCTCGGCCTCTGCCAGCGCGGTCAGGGGTTCGGTCAGGCCGCGCGTGTCCCCCTCGACGCAGCCCGCGAGGGTCGGCAGAAGACAGGCCGCGAGGACCTCCCGGTCGGCCGGAAGCACCGGGGACCAGTGCGCGCGGCTGTTCTCCCCGTGGTGGCAGCGGCGCGGGTTCGCCTCCAGAGTGCCGCCCAGCCACCGGAAGGGGGGTGGGAACTCCTCGCGCACGGCGGGGCGGTCGGCGATGTCGACCACGATCCGGTCGATCAGCCACCACGGCATCGAGGACCGGTCCTCGCCCCGCGGGAGGAACCGCACCGACGCGGCCACGGGCGCCTCCTCCCGTAGCCGGGCGGCGAGCCGCCGACCGCCCGTGGTGCCGAGCGCCGCCGCCTCCTCGGCTGCCCGCCCCGCAGAGGGGTCGGTCCGAAGGACCCGGAGCAGAGCCTGCGCGAAGTCGGCCGGAGCGGGCTCGACGTCCGCGTCCCGGTAGCCCCGCAGCCGCTCCACCAGGACCAGCGGATCGATGGCGCCACTGTGCCAGGTCGGCGCGGCCAGGAGGGACGGCAGCGCGGCCGTGCCGATCAGGTCGGCGGCCTCCCACAGGCGCGCGTCGAGGACCCCGGACAGAGCCCGGTGGAGACAGCAGGCCGGGCCGCGCCCGTTCGCCCGGCCGAGACCGACCCGCGTCCGGTCCAGCAGACCGAGCAGCCCCGCGAGCACCACCTCGACCCCGTAGGTGTGGTGCGCGAAGTAGTACGTCTCGTGCCACTCCGGCCGGGGGAAGGTCTGCCGAACCGCCTCCACCACCGTCGCGCGGTCCCGGTGTGCGAGCCGCACCAGCCCGTCGAGCGCCCGCTCGAACGCCACGGGATCCTCGACGAGCCCCTTCGTCACCAGCTCTTCCATCAGCGCCTCGACCGTCGTCGCCGGGGGCGCGACAAGGAGGCGTTCGGGCATCGGCGGCAGGATCTCCTCGTACGGAGCCCCGGCCTCCTCCTCCAGGTCCGTCCCGAACAGGGCCACGGCGGCCGGCCGGTGCGTCGGGCTCAGCAGCCCGGCGGCCTCGGCCAGCTCACGCCGCGCCTGAGGCCCCACCGACGGCAGATGACGGCCCACCAGCTTCAGGGCCCGTTCCTGGACACTTGTGTCCTCGTTCCCGAAGGCCTCCGTCACGGCGGGCAACAGCTCGCCCGCCGCGCCTGGCTCCCGCGCCAGCGCCTTGCCCGCCAGCGTCAACTGCGCCCGCACCAGCTTCTTCTCGGTCCGGAAGAGGACGCCGGCCGTCATCTCGGCCAGAGCCCCGACCGGCAGCGCCCCCACGGCGGCGAGTTCTCCCAGGACGTCCTGGGCGTACCCGGCGACGAGCGACGGCGCGTCAACCGCGATCCCGATCCAGTCCGGGATCCGCTCCCGCAGCTCGGCGGGGGAGGGTTCGAGCAGCCGTACCATCTCCAGCGGGAAACGCAGGTTCCGGACGGGGCCGCCGCGCAGCAGCCGGGACACGCACAGGTCCAGGACCTCACCCCGGTCGAGGACCCCTTCCGCGACGAGCGTGAGCAGCGCCGTGGGCCAGTGCTTCGGCGAGCCGGGACGGACCGTCCGCGTGAACCGCTCAGGGGTCTCGGCCATCGCGAGCGCGTGGGCCACCAGGACGGGCGTCTGCGGGTCCTCCCGGAGCCGCTCCACCAGCAGGTCGTCGGTGATGTGCCGGATCCACCCGAGGACGTAACCGTCCGTCGGGGGGACCGTGTAGCCGGATCGGACCACCAGCCCGTGGAGCAGCGGGTAGCCGTTCTCCGCGACGGCCTGCCTCCTGGCCAGGCGCCCGGCCAGGTCCGCCGCCCACGCCGGGTCCCGCTCGCCCAGCGCGGCGAGGGCGAGAAGGCCGTCCGTCCGCCACATCATCAGATCGCGCGCGCCGAGCCAGCTCGCGGCCGCGGCGACCCCCGTCAGACAGCCGGCGCCCGCCACGTACAGCGCGCTGCGGATGCGGTTCGCCAGGTACGGAGGCGTCCCCCACTGCCCGGCGCGCACCTCGGCGCGCAACACCCTCAGCCGCGCGAGGGCGGCCTTGCGGTCGGCGTCGTCCAACGGTCCCAGAAGAGCCGGCACCTCCGCGGCCAGGCCCGCGCGCACCGCCGCGAGCAGCTTCTCGACCCCGGAGGCTGCCTCCGTGGCGCTGCCCGGGCCTGTCTCCGTGCCGACCTCCGCGCCGTCACCCGTCACGATCCCCACGCCCCGTCCCGTCCCGTTGTCCACGCCGCCCCCCCCATGGTGTCCTCCGCCCCCTGCCGCCCCGACCGGGCCCTGTCATCGCACCGCACCGGCGTTCGTCGCGCCCGCTCCGGCGCCCGCCCCCGTGCTGCTTCCGCCCGCTCCGGCGCCCGTCCCTGTGCCTCCCCCGGCGCCCGCCGCCGCCGTCCCGCCGCCTGTCCCCGTGCCGCTTCCGCCCCCTCCGGCGCCCGCCCCCGCGCCTGCCCCGGCGCCCGTCCCCGTGCGCCGCCCTCGCCGGAGAAGCCCCGCGCGGGGTCGGGGGACAATGACAGCGTCAGCCGCATACCGGGGAGGACCGCCTCCCAGGCGCTCGCCGTCGCCGGCGTGCCGTCCTGCACCGGGGGGCCGTACACCCGCAGGCCCGTCGCGTGCCGGAGCACCCGCTCCAGGGCGATCAGCCGGTCGTGCCCCGGCAGGCACACGGCGCCGGGGCCCGGCCGGGTCGTCGGACGGCCCACCGGCAGGTGCAGCGGATCGTCCCCCGTCATCCGCGACAGCGCCTCCCGCGGCGGATCGTCGACGTCGGCTTCGGTGGTGCCGTGGCCCGTCTCCGTACCCCCGAGTCGCTCGGCGAGCACGTCCAGGCGCGCGTACACCCCGCCGCAGCCGGAGAAGGACCCGAACCGCAGCCGGTCCCCGCTCCCCGTCACCACCGGGTCCAGCGACCCGGGCCGCATCCGCTGGTGGTAGCGGGCCGCGGCCACGTCGGCGACCCCGAGCAGCCCTCGGGCCGCGACCTGCGGAGAGGCCGGGAAGCCCGAGAAGAAGCGGGGTTGGGCCTCGGCACCCCGGGGCGTGAGGCCCCCCGCCGTCTGCGGACCGAGCAGCCGGCCGGCGCCCGCGGACTGCAGCGCGGACGGGCGGACGTAGGCGAGCGCCTGCACGGATCGGGTCATGGATACGACGGTAGGACCCGCCACTGACAACCACCCGGACCGAAGCCTCCTCGCCGCCTCCGACCAGGCGTTACGGTCCTGGCGCCGCCCGTCGCCGGCCCGCTGTCACTGCCCGACGCGCCCCGGCCGCAGCACCTTGCTGAACAGCACCGCTCCGCCCTCGGCCCGCAGGCGCACCGTCAGCTCCCCGCTGTGGCCGTCGATGTCGACCTCCCCGAAGTACTGCGGGCTCTCCATCGGAGACAGGTTGGCCCGCTCCGGCGCCCGGACGAACACCCGCTCCGGGCCGAAGGTCGCGTCGAGGGCGTTCGCCGGGAAACCGCCCGCCGCCAGCGGCCCCGACACGAACTCCCAGAAGGGTGCGAAGTCCTGGAAGGCCGCCCGCTCGGGCGCGTAGTGCTGCGCCGATGTGTGGTGCACGTCCGCCGTCAGCCACAGCGTCCCGGTGATCCGCCGGTGCTTGACGAACCGCAGCAGTTCCGCGATCTGCAGTTCACGGCCCAGCGGCGCGCCCGGGTCACCCTGCGCGATCGCCTCGAAGTCCGCCGCGCCGTCCGGTACGACCAGGCCCAGGGGCATGTCCGCCGCGAGGACCTTCCACACCGCGTTCGACGCGGCCAGCTCCCGCTTGAGCCAGGCCAGCTGGGCGGCGCCGAGAATGCCCGTGGTGTCGTCGGCCTGCCGGCCGGGGGAGTTGGCGTTCCGGTGGGAGCGCATGTCGAGCACGAACACGTCGAGGAGCGGTCCGTACCGCACGACGCGGTGCATCCGGCGCTCGCGACCGTCCCCGCGCGCGTGGAGGGTGGAAACCGGCGTGTACTCGCCGAAGGCGCGCAGGGCCCGGGCGGCCAGGACGTCCACGTCCTTCTCCGTGTAGCGCGCGTCGTCCAGGATCTGGCCCGGGTACCAGTTGTTGCGCACCTCGTGGTCGTCCCACTGCACCACCGACGGCACCTGCGCGTTGAACGCCCGGACGTTGTGGTCGAGCAGGTTGTAGCGGAAGTTGCCCCGGTACTCGTCGAGCGTCTCCGCGACCTTGGACTTCTCCGGCGTCGTCACGTTCCGCCAGATCCGGCCGTCGGGCAGCGTCACGCTCGGCGGGATCACCCCGTCCGCGTAGATCGAGTCGCCGCTGCACAGGAAGAAGTCCGGGTCGAGGCGGCGCATCTCCTCGTACGCGCGGAAGCCGCCGATGTCCGGGTTGATGCCCCAGCCCTGCCCGGCGATGTCGCCCGACCACAGGAAGCGCACCCCGTCCCGGCGACGGTCGGGGGCCGTGCGGAAGGTGCCGGTCAGGGGCTCGCCCGTACGTCGCGGATCGTCCGGGTCGGCGAGGGTGACCCGGTAGTGGATCTGCTCACCCGCCGGCAGGCCGCGCAGCGCGGTGGTGCCGGTGAAGTCCGTGCCCGAGCCGATCAGGGGCCCCCGGTGGCGGCGGACACGGCGGAACGACTCGCTCGCGGAGGTCTCGACGAGCATCCGCGCCGGGCGGTCCGACCTCACCCACACCAGACCGGAGGACGTCGTGACGTCGCCGGTCTGCACCCCCCACCCGGCGCGGGGGCGGCCCGAAAGCGCGAACGCCGGGGCGCCGAGACCGGTGCCGCCGAGGGTGAGCGCCGCCGAGGCGGCCAGCGAGCCGCGCAGCACGCTGCGGCGGGCGGGGGAGGGGGAAGGTCCGGGTGCGGACTGGGACATGGAGGGTCCTCCGAGGCGGTGTCCGGGCGGGGGCGGTGCGTCGCCCCATGCCTAACGGCCGGGGACGGCGCCCACACGAACCCCGCGTGAACAGATCATCGGGCACCCGCACCGGATCCCGCGCGCACGCCGCACCTCATGGCCCTGAGCCCACCGTTCCCGTACCCCGCCGGCCCCCGCAGCCCCTGAGCAACCACCCGCCGTTCCCGTACCCCGCCGGCCCCCGCAGCCCCTGGGCTCCCGCACCCCAGCCCCGCTCGCACGCCGCACCCCGCCCCGTTCCCCGCACGCCTCACTCCCGCCCGACCGCCTCCGCCACCAGCCGGATCCCGGTCGTCACCGCCGACGCCGTCAGGTGCGCGTACCCGATGACCAGCCGTACGTCCTGATCGGCCCGCCGCCCGGTCCCGTAGTCCTCCAGGGGCCGCAGCGCCACCCCCCTCTCCGCCGCCCGCGCGAGGAACCGCTCCGGCGGCCCGAAATCAGCCGGCACGCGCGCGATGACGTGCAGTCCGGCAGCGATGCCGCTCACCCGGGTGCCGGGCAGGTGCTCCGCGAGCGCGGCGAGCAGGGCGTCCCGCCGCTCCCGGTAGGCGCGTTGGCTGCGCCGCAGCTGACGGTCGTACCCGCCCCGCGTCACGAACTCCGCGAGGACCGCCTGGTCGAGTACGGGGTTGCCGAGGTCCATCGTCCGCTTGCGCTCGACCACCTCCCCGAGCAGCGCCTCGGGGACGAGCATCCAGCCGAGCCGCAGACCGGGCGCGAGTGACTTGCTGACCGAGCCCGCGTAGGCGACCCGCTCCGGATCGAGGCCCTGGAGGGCGCCCACGGGCGTCCTGTCGTACCGGTAGTCGCCGTCGTAGTCGTCCTCCAGGACGTATCCGTCCACCGCCCGCGCCCAGTCGAGGAGTTCCGCGCGGCGCTCGGCCGACCAGCTGATCCCGGACGGGAACTGGTGCGAGGGCGTCACGACCACGGCCCGCACTCCGGAGGCGGTGAGCGGCCCCGTCCGCAGCCCTTCCCCGTCCAGGGGCAGCCACACCGTGCCCAGGCCGGTCGAGGCGAACAGCCGCCCGTGCTCCGGGCTGCCGGGATCCTCGATTCCGACCGTGTCGAACCCCCGTGCCCGCAGGACGAAACCGAACAGCGTCGACGCCTGCGCGACGCCGGAACAGACCACGAGCCGCTCCGGATCGGCCACCACGCCCCGGCGCCTGATCAGCATCCCGGCCAGCGTCTCCCGCAGCTCCGGCAGCCCCCGCGGGTCCGGATACCCGAGCGCCTGGTGGGGGAGCCGCGCCAGGACGGCACGCTGCGCCGCCGCCCACCCGGCCCTCGGGAAGAGCGAGAGGTCGGGGGTCCCGGGGCGGAAGTCCACCCGGACCCGGGACGCCCCCGGGGCCAGGTCGTAGGCTCTGCTCACGGCCGCCCTCGCCGCCTCGCCCACCCAGGTGCCCGCGCCCCGGTCGCTGCGCAGGTACCCCTCGGCTGTGAGCTGCTCGTACGCCTCGGTGACGAGGCCACGGGAGACGCCCAGGTCGGCCGCGAGTTCACGCGTGGACGGCAGCCGGGTCCCGGCCACGAGCCGCCCCGCACGCACCGCCTCCCGCAGCGCCTCCTGAAGGGCACGGCCGCGCCGCCGCGCCGGGGCGCCGACGGCCGGCAGAAGCAACTCCCAGGCCGCCTGCCCGCGCCCGCCGCCCTCGCCGCCGCTCCCGACCCCGACGCCATCGATCCCGCCCCCGGTCCCACCCTGGCCGTTCATACCGTGGCCGTCCCTTTCGCCGTCCGCCTCGGCGGGCCGGCCGAAGTGGTCCCCGATGACGTGACAGGAGTGGACCTTAACCGGGGCCGCGCCTCTTCCTAACGTCGGAGTCATGAATGTGAACGCCCTGCGCGGGGTCCTCCTGGTCACCCTTGCCTACGCCCTCGTCGGCGCCTCCTTCACCGCGAACAGCCTCCTCGGCGCGTACCCGTACGCGGGCGGTCAGGCGCTCCGCTACGGCGCCGCCTGCCTGCTGCTGCTCCCCCTGCTCGGTCGCGGCGGGCTCGCCCCGCTGCGCACCCTGACCATCCGTCACTGGCTGCGGCTCGCCGCCCTCGCGGGCGTCGGCATGGTCGGCTTCAACATGGCGGTCCTCGCCGCCGAGCGGACGGCCGAGCCGGCTGTCCCCGGTGTCCTGGTCGGCTGCGCCCCCGTCGTCGTCGCCGTCCTGGTCCCTCTGATCGAGGGGCGCAGGCCCGCCCCCGCCGTGCTGTACGGGGCGCTGCTCGTCGCCGCCGGTGCCTTCACCGTGCAGGGCTGGGGCCGGACGGACCTCGCCGGGATCGGCTGGTCGGTGGCGGCGCTCGTGGGCGAGGTGGGGTTCACGGTGCTGGCCGTCCCGGTGCTCCGGCTGCTCGGCCCGAAGCTGCTGACGGCCGCTGTCTGCGGGATCGGCGCGGCCGAAGCGGCGCTCGTGGGGCTCGTGGTGGACGGGGCCGCGTGGGTGCGCATGCCGACGGGCGTGGAAGCGGGCGCTCTGGTCTGGCAGGCGGTCCTGGCCACGGTGGTCGGCTTCGTCCTCTTCTACATGGGTGTCCAGCGGGTCGGCATGGAAAGGGCCACGCTCTTCACCGGCGCGATCCCGGTCGCCGCCGCGCTGAGCGCCGTGCTGGTCGCGGGCGCCGCCTTCGGACTGCCGCAGGCGGTCGGGAGCCTGCTCGTGGGGGCCGGCGCCGCCGTCGGCACTGGCCTGTTCACCCGTACGTCCCGGCGGCTCTCAGACCCGGCTGCCGTCCAGGACCACGCGCGCGACGAGCGCCGGATCGTCGCTCATGGGCACGTGGCCGCAGCCGGGCAGCCGGACGAGTCGCGCGCGGGGCAGGGTGTGCTTGGCGCGGACGCCCTGGCGGGGAAGGAGCAGCCGGTCGCGGGTGCCCCAGGCGACGGTGACGGGGACCTCGGGCACGTCGTCGCGGAAGCGCACGGACCCGCCGGCCGCCAGGGTCTGCCGGAAGCCGTCGGCGCCCCGCAGCGCGAGCGTCTCGGCGTAGACCGCCTCGGGTGAGCGGCGTCCGGGGCGCGCGTAGATGCTGCTGGTGAGGGCGGTGCGTCCGGCGGGGGTGCGGGAGAGGCGCTCGATCACCGGCACCGGCAGGGACCGGGCCGCGCCCCGCATCGCCCGGAGCGTCACGAAGGCGTACCGCCGCTCGCCCTCCGACCAGAAACCGGCGGGGGAGAGCGCGGTGACGGAGCGCACCCGCTTCTCCCGGCCGAGTTCCAGGGCGAGCAGTCCGCCGAGCGAGTTCCCCGCCACGTGCGGGCGTTCGACGCCGAGGGCCGCGCAGAACGCGTCGAGCACGCGGCAGACGGTGGACAGGTCGTACGGGGAGCCGTCGGGCAGTTCGTCGGAGGCGCCGAAGCCCGGCAGGTCGACGGCGATCACGTCCCGTTCGGCGGCCAGGAGGTCCAGGACGGGTTCCCACGCCTGCCAGTGGTGTCCGATCCCGTGCAGGAGCAGCAACGGTTCCCCCGCACCCCGGCGTTCGTAGGTGAGGGACGCCGAGCGGGGACCCGCGGGGGTCGCGATCGGGAACGTGATCCGTGCGGGCATGCGGACTCCCAGTCCTGGAGCTTGTCAGACGTCCTGTCAGTAAGAATTACCGGTCAGTAGCCCGGAGTTCAAGACCCCGTCCGGAACTGGACAGAGGGGGGAAGGTGGGCTGGGATGGAGCGGTGCCCACCGACATGCAGACCGACGCCCTGACCGAACTCTTCGAGGAGCACCGCCCGATGCTCCTCGGCGTCGCCTACCGGATGCTCGGCCGCGCCGCCGACGCCGAGGACGTCGTCCAGGAGGCCTGGCTGCGCTGGACGGCCGAGGACCGGGCAGCCGTCCGCGAGCCCCGCGCCTTCCTCGTCCGCATCACGGCGAGGCTCGCCATCGACCGGCTCCGACAGGCGCAGGCACGCCGTGAGGCCTACGTCGGCCCGTGGCTTCCCGAGCCCGTCGTCACCGACTTCGGCCCGTCCGCCCCCGACACCGCCGAGCGCGCCCTGCTCGCCGACTCCGTCTCGCTCGCCGTCCTCGTCGTCCTGGAGTCCCTCTCCCCGCTGGAGCGGGCCGTCTTCGTGCTGCGGGAGGCCTTCGGCTTCCCGTACGGGGAGATCGCCACCGCCCTCGACCGCTCCGAGGCGGCCGTGCGGCAGCTGGCGGGGCGCGCACGGCGCCACGTCGACGAGAGGAAACCGCGCTACGACGTCGATCCGACCGAGCGCCGAAACCTGACCGAACGTTTCCTCGCCGCGGCGTCGGGCGGCGATCTCGGGGGACTCCTCGCCCTGCTCGCCCCGGACGTGCGCCTCGTCGGCGACAGCGGCGGCAAGGCCAGGACACCTCGGCGGATCATCGAGGGCTCCGACAAGGTCGGGCGCTTCCTCGCCGCCACGTCCCGGCGGGCCGACGAGATGTACGAGCTGCGGTTCATCGAGAGCAACGGTGCTCCCGCCGTCCTCGTCCTCGCCGAGGGGCGGCCCGACACCCTGGTGCAGATCGAGGCGCGCGACGGACGCGTCCAGTGCGTCTACATCGTCCGAAACCCCGACAAGCTCCAGGGCCTCGCCGTCCCCGACGGACGCTGACCCCCGCGCGGCACGTGGCCCCGCCTTCCTCTCCGGGAGGCGGGGCCTTGTGCTGCGCCGGGCTCACGGGGGCGCGAACGTCCTGTGAACGATCTAGGTCAGAGGGTCACATTCGGGGGCGTTCGACGGAGGATTGGTCTTGACCAAGGGGGTGGCTCGCCTTATGGTCGCAGAGTTAGTGCAGGAACCTTTAATAAACAAGGGCGCGGAAACGCCGCGGGACACGGCGAAATGCGGAGGATCAGGGTGGGGACCACGCAGCTGGCATCGGTACCGGAGCCGAAGTACCAGCACCTCAAGACAGTGATCGGCGAAGCGCTCGACTCGGACTTCGCGGTCGGGGAGATCCTCCCCAACGAGCGCGAGCTGGCGGCACGCTTCGGCGTCGCCCGTGCCACGCTCCGTCAGGCCCTGGAGCAGCTGGAGCTCGAAGGCCGGCTCCAGCGCCGCCGCGGCGTCGGCACCACGGTCGCCCCGCCGCGCGTCGGCGTCGACGTCTCCACCACCCAGCACACGTGGCCGGGCGTCGGTGACGAGGCCTGGCAGTCCCTGGACTCCGCCTCCGACGTGGCCCCCGCGGCCGTCGCGCGCGTCCTGGAGACGAGCGCCGAGGACCGGGTGCACATCGTCCGCCGCCTCCGCGTCAGCCAGGGCCAGCCCGTCGCCGCCGAGCTGCTGTACGTGCCCGTGGGATCCGTCCCCGGCCTCAGCGCCATCGACGCCCCCGCCGGGGCGGCGCGCGCCCGCGCGGTGCTGCGGGAACTCCAGCACCTCGCCCTCGACGGCCAGGACCGCTCCGTGGAGCTCGGTTCCGCCCGTGCCGACGACGCCAAGGAGCTCGACCGGCTGCCGGGCGCGCCCGTGCTCGTCGTGACGACCCGCTACCTGTCCGCGGGGCGAACCGCAGCCGTTTCCGTGGCCACCTACCGCGCCGACACCTGCCGTCTGACCTTCGGCGACTCCGGCGACCTGGTCATGGCCTCGTAGGGCCCACGCCCGGCGCTCCCCGCGGGAGCACCCCGCGGTCCGGCGCGCCCACGCCCGAGTGCTCGCCGCCCGAAGCACCCGCGGCCGGCGCGCCCACGTCGAAAGCGCCCACGCCCTGAACGCCGCCCGGCCCGGCGGCCCCCGGCCGAAGCGCCCCCGCCCGTCGGCCCGTCGGCCCGTCGCAGGACAGACCGTGTCTAGCGGCGGGCCGTCACCGTGCCGTCGACCGCGAACAGCTGCTCCTCGACGTGGTCGAGGGCGAGCCGCAGCGCACCCGTGCCCACCGCCGCCTCGCCGAGCAGGGACAGCACCACCCGCGGCGGCCGCAGACAGAACCGGGCCAGTTCGTCCCGGAGCGGCTGCAGCACCCCGTCCAGGCCGGCCGCCCAGCCGCCGACGACCACCAGCTCGGGGTCGATCGCGAGCACCAGCGCCGCCACGTCGTGCACGAGCCGCTGGATGAACCGCTCCACCGCGGCCTCCGCGCGCGCGTCGCCCTCGCGGGCCAGCGCGAAGACCTTCGCGACCGCCTGCTCGTCCAGCGGGTGCAGCGGCTCGTCCGTGGTCGAGAGCAGGTGCTCGGGGGTGACGCCACGGCCGAGGAGGTGCAGGGCGCCGATCTCCCCGGCCGCGCCGCCGAAGCCCCGGTGCAGCCGCCCGCCGATCAGCGAACCGGCCCCCGGGCTCAGTCCGGCCAGGACGAAGACGATGTCGTCGGAGTCGGTCGCGGCACCCTTCCAGTGCTCGGCGACGGCCGCCGCGTTCGCGTCGTTCTCCACGATCACCGGGCAGCGGAAGGAGCGCCGCAGTCGCTCGCCGAGCGCGAGGCCGGTCCAGCCGGGCAGGGCCGTACCCAGGCGGACGGTTCCGTCGGCCTCCACGATGCCGGGGGTGCCGACGCCGACGGCCCGCAGATTGGACCGGGCGACCCCGGCCCTGCGCAGCACGTCCGCGACGACCGTACGGACCCGGTCGAGGCGCTCGTCCTCGGGTGCCGTCTCCGACACCTCGCGCGATCCGGCGCCGATGATCCGCCCGTCCAGACCGGAGAGCAGGGCGGCCACCCGGTGCGGGCCGATCTCGATACCGAGCAGATGACCGGCCTCCGCACGGAAACGGAACCTCCGCGCCGGACGTCCCTGCCGCCGGGCCTCCCCCTCCTCGGGGGCCGACTCGACGACGAGACCGCCTTCCATGAGCCCTTCGACGACGCCTTCGACCGTGGGCCGCGAGAGGCCCGTGATCCGGGTCAGATCGGTCAGCGTGGGCGCGTCGGCGCCACGCAGCGCATGGAGTACCACCGCGGAGTTGATCCGCCGCAGCAGAGACGGATCCCCGCCGGTCAGCCGCCCCACAGTGTGTCCTTCCAGCTCGTGCACCTCTTCGGGCGGATGGTACTCAATGGGCCCGGTCGCGGCGAGTGCCGCCCCGGCCGGGGGACCGCCGCGGCTCGCGCCCTCCTCCTGACGGAACGCCAACTGTCAGTGGGGGCCGCTTTACTGGTCCCATGACCACGGCACAGCACCTGGCGACGATCGACTTACTCCGCTCCCGCGCCTTCCCGGCGGGACCGGAGCGCTCCGGCCCCGTCGGCAGCGGTCCGGGCTTCCACGTCGGGGAGCTCGCGACGAGCGAGGAGTTCTGGGAGGACGACGGCACCCGCCGCGAGCTCGTCGAGGAGCAGTTCGAGGCGGAGCGGGACGGGCTCACCGCCCTGCTCTCGGCCCGCTGGGGCCCGCCGGACGAGCTGAGCCTGTGGTCCGTCCTCGAGCGGAGCATGGAGGGCGAGGAGATACCGGAGCCGTGGTCCACCCTCAGCTGCCACACCCCGCGGGTGACGCTGTGGCGGGCCGAGGGGCGGTGGATCGGCGTCGGCGTCTCCCAGTGGGACAAGGAGCTGCCGTTCCAGCTCCTCGCCGTGATCACCGACGTCGATCTCCCCTGAACACCGGGCAGGCCTACGGGAGGTCGGCCGCCTCCCGGAGGCGGGCGTACTCCTCGGCCATCGTCGCCGCCGTCCAGTGCGCGTTCAGACCGCTCGGATTGGGCAGCGCCCAGACCCGGGTGGAGCCGATCACCCGCTCCTGCGGCCCGATCGCGGCCTTCGGCTCGCCGAAGGCCGTCCGGTACGCGGTGACGCCGACGACCGCGAGCCAGCGCGGCGCGAGCCGCTCCACCTTCTCGACGAGCAGCCGCCCGCCCTCGCGGTACTCCTCGCGGCTCAGCTCGTCGGCCCGCGCGCTCGCCCGCGCCACCACGTTCGTGATCCCGAGGCCGTACGACAGGAGTTCCTCCTGCTCGTCCGGCCGCAACTGCCTCGGGGTGAAGCCGGACAGATGGAGCACCGGCCAGAACCGGTTGCCCGGCCGGGCGAAGTGGTGGCCCGTCGCCGCGGACACGAGACCCGGGTTGATCCCGCAGAACAGCACGGAGAGGCCGCCCGCCACCACGTCGGGAACGACGCGGTCGCGGGCGGCCTCCAGCTGCTCCGGGGTGAACCGGGTCAGAGGATCGCCCCCGGCGTGTAGGCGGCGGCCTCCGGGTGCTGCTTGAGGATCTCCTCGATGCGGGAGACCACGGAGGCGACCTGGTCGGCGGCGGCGCCCGTGAAGGACAGCTTGTCCGCCATCAGCTCGTCGAGTTGCGCCCGGTCCAGCGGGATGCGCTCGTCGGCGGCCAGCTTGTCGAGCAGCTCGTTGCGCTCGGCGCCCTGCTCGCGCATGGCGAGGGCGGAGGCGACGGCGTTCTCCTTGATCGCCTCGTGCGCGACCTCACGGCCGACCCCGGCGCGCACGGCGCCCATGAGGACCTTGGTGGTGGCGAGGAAGGGCAGGTAGCGGTCGAGCTCACGGGCGACGACGGCAGGGAAGGCGCCGAACTCGTCGAGCACGGTCAGGAAGGTCTCCAGGAGACCGTCGAGCGCGAAGAACGCGTCGGGCAGCGCCACCCGGCGGACCACGGAGCAGGACACGTCGCCCTCGTTCCACTGGTCGCCCGCCAGCTCGCCGGTCATCGACGCGTAGCCGCGCAGGATCACCATCAGGCCGTTGACGCGCTCGCAGGAGCGGGTGTTCATCTTGTGCGGCATCGCGGAGGAGCCGACCTGGCCGGGCTTGAAGCCCTCGGTGACCAGCTCGTGGCCCGCCATCAGACGGATCGTCTTGGCGACCGACGACGGGGCCGCCGCCAGCTGCACGAGCGAGGTGACCACGTCGTAGTCGAGCGAGCGCGGGTAGACCTGGCCGACCGAGGTGAAGGCGTGCGCGAAGCCGAGGTGACCGGCGATGCGCTGCTCCAGGTCGGCGAGCTTGCCGGCGTCGCCGCCGAGCAGGTCCAGCATGTCCTGCGCGGTGCCGACCGGGCCCTTGATGCCGCGCAGCGGGTAGCGGGCGATCAGCTCCTCCAGGCGGCCGTAGGCCACGAGCAGCTCGTCCGCCGCGGTCGCGAACCGCTTGCCGAGGGTCGTCGCCTGGGCGGCCACGTTGTGCGAGCGGCCCGCCATGACCAGCTCCGCGTACTCGGCGGAGAGCTTGCCGAGCCGGCCGAGGACGGCGACCGTACGGTCCCGCATCAGTTCGAGGGAGAGCCGGATCTGGAGCTGCTCGACGTTCTCGGTGAGGTCGCGCGAGGTCATGCCCTTGTGGACGTGCTCGTGGCCGGCGAGGGCGTTGAACTCCTCGATGCGGGCCTTCACATCGTGGCGGGTGACCTTCTCGCGCTCGGCGATGGATCCGAGGTCGACCTGGTCGAGCACGCGCTCGTAGTCGGAGAGCGCCGCCTCGGGGACCTCGATCCCGAGGTCCTTCTGCGCGCGCAGCACGGCGAGCCACAGCCGGCGCTCCAGCTTCACCTTCTGCTCGGGGGACCAGAGGACGGCGAGCTCCGCGGAGGCGTAGCGGCCGGCCAGAACGTTGGGGATGCGGGGCTTCGCAGTCACAGCAGTCACGTGGAGAGATTCTACTGGCGGTTTCTGCAGGCCAGCGCCACGGTTCCGACTGGAGCTTGCTACGAGACCCAGCTCACGCGGAACGGGAACGGCAGGGCCCCGTCGGGGTCATGGACCCGCCGACGGCTCGTACGGGAGCAGTTCGGGGCGCTTGGGGGCACGCCCGTCGCCCGACGAGCGGCCGGTCAGCCGGCGCCCGATCCACGGGCCGAGGTGCTCCCGTGCGAAGCGGGCGTCCGCGGCCCGGCGGCTCGCCCAGCCGGCCGGGGAGGACGGGGCCAGGGGCACCCGCCAGTCCTCCTCGGGTGCCAGCCCGAGCGCCTGCCACACGGCCTCGGCGACCCGGCGGTGCCCCTCGGTGGTGAGGTGGAGCCGGTCCACGTCCCAGAGCCGGGGGTCCCCGAGCGAGGGGGCCGCGTACAGGTCGACGACGAGCGCGTCGTGCCGGGCGGCCAGTTCGTCGATGTGTGTGAAGAGCTCCTCCATGCGGGGGCGGAAGCGCTCCATGACCGGGCCGTTGCGGCCGGGGCTGCGCATCAGGACCAGCCGGCCGCAGGAGGGGGCGAGCTGTTCGACGGCCTCGGTGAGCAGGCCGCGGACCCGGCCCATGTCGACCTTGGGCCGCAGGGTGTCGTTGAGCCCGCCGACGAGGGTGACGACGTCCGCCTTCATGGCGGCGGCCGGCTCGACCTGTTCGTCGACGATCTGGCGGATGAGCTTGCCGCGGACGGCGAGGTTGGCGTACCGGAAGCCGGGGGCGCGGGCGGCGAGACGGTCCGCGAGGATGTCGGCCCAGCCCCGGTAGGAGCCGTCGGGCCTCAGGTCCGACATGCCCTCGGTGAAACTGTCGCCCAGGGCGACGAAACTGTTGTATGTGGCATTGATGTGCATGGCGGCTCGATCATACCGTGCGGTATGCGGGGGACGCCCGACGCGCGGGAGGGCCCCGGGACACACCCGGGGCCCTCCCTGCGTCGTACGAGCCGTCACGAGGCCGCCGGGCGGCCCACCAGCTCCCGCAGCACGTCCTCCATCGCCACGAGCCCGGCGGGCCTGCCGTCCTCGTCGAGCACCGCCGCCAGGTGCGTCCGGCTGCGTCGCATCGCGGTCAGGACGTCGTCCAGCGGCGTGACCGCCCGGACCCGGGCGATCGGCCGCAGCGCGGACACCGGGAACGGCAGATCGCGCGGGACGACGTCAAGGGCGTCCTTGACGTGCAGATAACCGAGGATCCGGCGCTCCGCGTCCGCGACCGGGAAACGCGAGAAGCCCGTGAGCGCCGACAGCGCCTCCAGCTCCTCGGGGGTGGTCCCGACCTGCGCGTACACCACCTTGTCCGGCGGCATCACGACGTCCCGCACGGGACGGCGGCCCAGCTCCAGGGCGTCGTGCAGCCGCTCGGCGGCCCGGTCGTCCAGGAGCCCCGCGTCGCCCGCGTCCGTGACCATCCGCGCCAGCTCGTCGTCCGAGAACGTCGCCGAGACCTCGTCCTTGACCTCCACCCGCAGCAGCTTGAGCAGCGCGTTGGCGAAGGCGTTGATCGCGAAGATCACCGGCCGCAGCGCCCGCGCGAGCGCCACCAGGGGCGGGCCGAGCAGCAGCGCGGTCCGTGTCGGCTCGGCGAGCGCGATGTTCTTCGGCACCATCTCGCCGAGGAGCATGTGCAGATACGTGGCCACGCTCAGCGCGATCACGAACGAGATCGGGTGGACCAGACCGTGCGGCACACCGACCGCGTCGAAGACCGGTTCGAGCAGGTGCGCGATGGCGGGCTCGGCGACGATGCCGAGCACCAGGGTGCACAGCGTGATGCCCAGCTGCGCCGCCGCGAGCAGGGCGGAGACGTGCTCCAGGCCCCAGATGACGCTGCGCGCCCGCCGGTCCCCGGATTCCGCGAGCGGTTCGATCTGACTGCGGCGGACCGAGATCAGGGCGAACTCGGCGCCGACGAAGAAGGCGTTGACGATCAGGGTCAGCAGACCGATCAACAACTGGATCGCGATCATCGGCCGACCTCCCCGGTCCTGTCGTCGGTGGTGTCCGTCACGGGCGCGTGCAGCATGACGCGCGCGGCCCGGCGACCGGAGGCGTCCACGACGTCGAGCCGCCAGCCGCCCAGGTCCACACTGTCGCCGACGGCCGGGATGCGACCCAGCTCCGACGCCACGACACCCGCGAGCGTCTCGTACGGGCCGTCCGGCACCCGGAGGCCGATCGCCCCCACCTGATCCGTACGCGCGGCGCCGTCGGCGGACCACAGCTCGCGCCCGTCCGCGTCCTCACCGGCCCGTGCCAGGTCGGGCGTCTCGTGCGGGTCGTGCTCGTCGCGGACCTCGCCGACGACCTCCTCGACGATGTCCTCCAGGGTGGCGACCCCGGCCGTACCGCCGTACTCGTCGATGACGACCGCCATCGTCTGCTTCCCGGACAGCCGGTCCAGCAGCCGGTCCACGGTGAGCGTCTCCGGGACGAGGAGGGGTTCGCGGAGCATCTCGCCGATCCGGCGGCGCGGCCGCTCGTCGGCCGGTATGGCGAGCACGTCCTTGATGTGGGCGATGCCGACGACCGAGTCGAGACTGCCCCGGTAGACGGGGAAGCGGGACAGGCCGGTCGCGCGCGTGGCGTTGGCGACGTCCTCGGCGGTGGCCTGCACGTCGAGGGCGGTGACCTGGACGCGGGGCGTCATCACGTTCTCAGCGGTCAGCTCACCCAGGTTGAGAGTGCGGACGAACAGCTCGGCCGTGTCCGCCTCCAGGGCGCCCTCCTTGGCGGAGTGCCGGGCGAGCGCCACGAGCTCCTGCGGGGAGCGCGCGGACGCCAGCTCCTCGGTGGGCTCCATGCCCAGGCGGCGCAGGATCCGGTTCGCGGTGTTGTTGAGGTGACCGATCAGCGGCTTGAACGCGGCGGTGAAGACCCGCTGCGGGGTGGCCACCACCTTGGCGACGGCGAGCGGTGAGGAGATCGCCCAGTTCTTCGGGACCAGCTCGCCGACCACCATCAGGACGACGGTCGACAGGGCGGTGCCCAGGACGAGGGCGACGGAGGAGGCGACCGTGGGGGAGAGGCCCACGGCTTCGGCCGGACCCCGGATCAGCTTGGCGACCGAGGGCTCGGCGAGCATGCCGACGACCAGATTGGTGACGGTGATGCCCAGCTGGGCGCCGGAGAGCTGGAACGTCAGCGACCTGACGGCCTTGAGCGCACCGGCCGCCCCGCGCTCGCCGCGGCTCGCGGCGGCTTCGAGTTCGCCGCGCTCGACCGTGGTCAGCGAGAACTCGGCCGCGACGAAGGCGCCGCACGCGACGGAGAGGAGGAGCGCCAGGAGGAGGAGCAGCACTTCGGTCATCGGTTCACCTCCGTCCCATGATCGGCCAGGGCGGGAAGGATCGCTCGATGTCGGTCGTCGAAGCGGGTGCTGTCGGAACCAGTGCTACTGGGAGGCTCGCCCATGGGCGGACGCTCACACCTTTCGGTCGTCGGGATGAACAACCATGGTAAAGGACGGGCAAAGCGCGAGGTCGGTCACCCCGAACGCCTGTCACCGGTCCTCCGTCCCACGTCGCTCATCCCCGAGCGTTCCCCTCGACCGCGTTCTCACGCCGGCTCACCGCCGTCCCGTTCATGAGCGGTTTCACCCATCGGCGCCAGCGCTCCTCGCGCTCGTACCCGGCGGCCTTCCACAGGCTTCGCCCGGTCTCGTTCGCCTCCAGCACCATGGCGTCCGCACGCCGCCCGCCGAGCGCGACGAAACGTTCCTCGGCGGCACGCAGGAGCGCGGTGGAGATGCCACGCCTGCGGTACGAGGGCAGCACCGCGAGCCGGTACAGGGAGGCGCGCCAGCCGTCCCAGCCCGCGATCACGGAGCCCACGATCACCCCGTCGGCAACGGCGAGGATGAGCGCCTCGGGGTCACGCTCGACCAGCCGGGTCACCCCGTGCACGTCGTCGGATATGGACGTCCCCTCGGCGGACTCGCCCCAGAAGGCCAGCACGGCCTCCGCGTCGGCACGGGTGGCGGCACGTATCCGAAGATCGGTCATGGCCCGATCCCACCACACGCGTCCGAGCCGGTGCCACGGAGTTCCGGGCGGCGGACGGACGGCGGGGCGGGGGAGCGGCTACCGGCGGGCCACTCCGAGGACGCACGGGGACGCCGGCAGTCGCGGCCCCTTCTCCGGGAGGTCGAACGAGCGGTACGGCCCCAGGGCGAACCCGGCCGCCTCGACGGCCGCGAGCGGCGCGCGGGAGATGTGGCAGCCGCCGAAGAGCAACGGCCAGACCGTCCGGTCGAGACCCCGCTGCACCCGCGCGAGGCCGGGCGTGTCCGCCACGCCGTGCTCGAAGAACCGGAGCTCACCACCGGGACGCAGGACCCGGTGCAGCTCCGCGAGGGCCTGCGGCACGCTCCGTACCGTGCACAGGACGAGCGAGGCCACCGCCGCGTCGAAGGAGGCGTCCTCCAACGGCAGCGCCTCCGCCGTGTCCGGCAGCACGGTCACCGGCACGGAGGCCCGCCGCGCGCCCTCCTGGGCGAGCCTGCGCAGCCGCGCCTCCGGCTCGACGGCCACCACCTCACAGACCCCGGCCGGATAGTGCGCGAAGTTCAGCCCGTTCCCCGCGCCGATCTCCAGGACCCGGCCGGACAGCCCCGCGAGCAGCTCCGTGCGCAGGTCGCCGATGCCGCCCTTGCTGTCGGCGGACACGCTGAAGCGGGCGTAGAACCGGGCGAACAGCGGATGGTGGACGCGGTCCGACGGGGATCCGGTCCGAAGGGGGCGCGGCGGTCTCACGGCAATCACCTCAGCCGGTCACGAAGCAGAACTCGTTGCCCTCCGGATCCCGCATCACCTGGAAGGCACCCTGCTCGTCCGTCACCAGGCCGCCGACCCGGGCCGCGCCCAGGGACAGGGCCTCCTCGGCGGCCCGCTCGGGCTCCTCCGCCTCCAGGTCGAGATGGACCCGGTTCTTCACCGACTTGCCCTCCGGCACCCGCTGGAACGCGAGCCGCGCGAACCCCGGCGGGTCCACGTACGACCAGTCGCCACTCCGGTCGACCGGAGCGCCGCCGAGGAGCCCCGCCCAGAAGCGGACGAGGACGGCCGGATCGGCACAGTCGAACACGACCTCCTGCACGGAAACACGCATGCCTCCAGCCTACGGAGTCACACCCCCCGCGGCTGCCCCTCGAACGGCACGGGATCACCGAAGGCGGCGGCGAACCGCTCCGCGAACTCCTCCGCGTCCCAGGTGCCGCCCAGGGCGGGGCCGAGCCAGCCGCCCGCGGCCGCCCGGAACTCCGCGGGATCGAGCGACCCCGACCCCTCCGGCACGGCGCCGAGGAGCGGCGCGCCCGCCGCCTCCGGCAGGTCCGCCAGATTGCACCGCGCCGCCAGGTCCGGCGCGGCCGGCCAGCTGCCGACGACGACACCGAGCTGCTCGATCCCGCGCGCCCGCAGCGCCTCGGCGGTCAGAGCCGTCGAGTTGAGCGTCCCCAGACCGGCCGGGGCGACCACCAGGACCGGTGCGCCGAGCAGCGCCGCCGCGTCCGCGAGCGTGCCGCCCTCCGCGTCGAAGCGCACGAGCAACCCGCCGGCCCCCTCCACGAGGACCAGGTCGTGCTCGGCCGCCAGCTTCCGGGCGGCCTCGGCGACCTCCCCGGGCCCGACGGGCGCGAGCCCGGCCCGCCGGGCCGCCGTACCCGGAGCCAGCGGCTCGGGGAAACGGCCCAGCTCGGCGCGGCCCACGGCGCCGGAGAGCCGTACCACCTCCTCCGCGTCGCCGCGCTCCTGCGGCCCGACGCCCGTCTGCGCGGGCTTCAGGACGGCGACCGACCGGCCGGCGGCGGTGGCCACGGCGGCGACCGCCGCGGTCACGACCGTCTTGCCGATCTCCGTACCCGTACCGCTGACGACGACGATTCCCACCGCTGCTCCTCTTCTTCCGTTCAGGCCGCTGCCGCCGCCGCGCGCACGGCGGCGCAGATCCGGGCCAGGTCCTCGTCGCCCGTCACGTACGGCGGCATCGTGTAGATCAGGTCCCGGAACGGGCGCAGCCACACGCCCTCCCGGACCGCCGCGCGCGTCGCCGCCGCCATGTCGACGGGGTGGTCGAGCTGGACGACGCCGATCGCCCCCAGCACCCGCACCTCGCGCACCCCGGGGAGGTCGGCCGCCGGGGCGAGCCCCTCCCGCAGTCCGGTCTCGAGCCGCTTGACCTCGACCTGCCAGTCCCGCGACAGGAGCAGGTCGATCGAGGCGAGGGCCACCGCCGACGCGAGCGGGTTGCCCATGAACGTCGGCCCGTGCGCCAGGACCGGCACCTCGCCCCGCGAGATCCCGTCGGCGACCCGGCTCGTGCAGAGCGTCGCCGCCATCGACAGATAACCGCCGGTCAGCGCCTTGCCCAGGCACATCACATCGGGCGAGACGCCCGCCTGGTCGGCGGCGAACAGCGTGCCCGTCCGCCCGAAGCCGGTGGCGATCTCGTCGAGGACGAGCAGCACGTCGTGCGCGTCGCACGCCTCCCGGAGCACCCGCAGATACGCCGGGTCGTGGAAGCGCATGCCGCCCGCGCCCTGCACCACCGGCTCCACGACCACCGCGGCCAGTTCGTGCGCGTGCCTCCCGATCTCGGTCCGCAGCAGCTCGGCGTACGACTCCTCGTACGCCGCCGGGGGAGCGTCCACGAACACCTGCCGCTGGAGGACTCCCGTCCACAGCTCGTGCATCCCGCCCTCGGGGTCGCACACGGACATCGGCTGCCAGGTGTCCCCGTGGTAGCCGCCGCGCCAGGTGAGCAGCCGCTGCTTCTCCGGGCGGCCGAGGGAGCGCCAGTACTGCAGGCACATCTTGACCGCGACCTCGACGGACACGGAGCCCGAGTCGCTGAGGAAGACGTGCCGCAGCGGCTCGGGGGTGATCTCGACGAGCCGGGCGGCGAGCCGCACGGCCGGCTCGTGGGTGAGCCCGCCGAACATGACGTGGCTCATCCGCTCGAGCTGGCCGCGCACCGCCTCGTTGAGCACGGGGTGGTTGTAGCCGTGTACCGCCGACCACCAGGACGACATGCCGTCGACCAACTCGGCCTGTCCCTCGGAGGGTTCGGCGAGCTTCAGGCGCACACCGGACGCGGACTCCACCACCAGCGGGTCCGTACGTCCCGGCATGGGGCCGTACGGATGCCAGACGTGCGCCCGGTCGAGGGCGAGGAGTTCGTCGTTGCGCACGGACGTCACGCGTTCGGCGCGAGGTCCGTGCCGGCGCCCCGGCGCCGCACCGCGACCAGGTCGGTACGGGCGCCGTTCGCGGCGGTCTCCGTCTGCGGCTCCTCGGCGGGAGCGGGCACCGCGTGGCCGCCGCAGGGACCGCAGCCGCCGGAGTGCGAGCCGCAGCCCGCGCCCTCCTCCGCCTTCTCCGCGGACGAGCCGCAGCCCGCCGACACGGACGAGCCGCAGCCGCCGCCCGCCGCACCGGCGGCCGCGAGCGCGTCGGCGCGGTGCCGCGGCAGCGTCGTCGTGCCCGCGCCCTCCACCTCGAAGCCCGCGTCCGCGATCATGTCCAGGTCGGCCTGACCGGCCTGGCCCTCGCTCGTCAGGTAGTCGCCGAGGAAGATCGAGTTCGCGATGTTCAGCGCCAGCGGCTGCATCGAGCGCAGGTGCACCTCACGTCCGCCCGCGATCCGGACCTCGACGTCGGGGCAGACGAACCGCACCATCGCGAGGATCCGCAGGCAGCGCTGCGGGGTGAGGTTCCACTCCTTGGCGAGCGGGGTGCCCTCGAAGGGGATGAGGAAGTTGACCGGCACCGAGTCCGAGTCCAGTTCCCGCAGCGCGTACACGACGTCGACGAGGTCCTCGTCGGTCTCGCCCATGCCCGCGATCAGGCCGGAACAGGCCGAGAGACCCGCGGCGTGCGCCTTCCGCACGGTGTCGACGCGGTCCGCGTAGGTGTGGGTCTTGGTGATCTGCCCGTACGTCCCCTCGGACGTGTTCAGGTTGTGGTTGTACGCGTCGGCGCCGGCGTCCCGCAGCCGCTCGGCCTGCCCGTCCGAGAGCAGACCGAGACAGGCGCAGACCTCGACGCCCTCGTTCTGCTCCTTGATGGCCTCGATGGTCCGGCCGACGCGTTCCACGTCCCGGTCCGTCGGACCGCGCCCGCTCGCCACCAGACAGACCCTCTTGGCACCGCCCGCGACACCCGCCGCGGCGGCCTGGGACGCCTCGTCCGGCTTCAGCCAGGTGTACTTGAGGATCCCCGCCTCGGAACCGAGTCGCTGGGAGCAGTACGAGCAGTCCTCCGGGCACAGCCCGGACTTCAGGTTCACCAGGTAGTTGAGCTTCACCCGGCGCCCGAACCACTGGCGGCGCACCTTCCCGGCCGCCGCCACCACATCGAGCAGTTCGTCGTCGGAGGTCGCCAGGACGGCGAGCGCTTCTTCACGGGTCGGCAGCTCGCGCCGCAGCCCCTTCTCCACCAGCGTGTTCAGCAGGTCCATAACCGCTGATCCTGGCCTACCGCGCACCCCCGGGCCAAGGAGGATCCGAACAAACGCCTCCGTTCGAGGTGTGTGGATGGCCACATCCCGACCCCGGCACCCTGCGGTTAGGGTCTGTGCGCTGCCTACAAAAGGATCGCCGCATGCCACAGGCCGACGCCGCACGGGCCGAGGGCCCGCGCCGCACCGCGTTCGACTGGACCGACGCCGAGGCGCGCCGCCGGGCGGAGGCCGGTCTTGTCCGGACGCTGCGGCCCCGGGCGGCGGAGTCGGACCTGCTCGACCTGGCGAGCAACGACTACCTCGGCCTCACCCGCCGTACGGAGGTCACCGAGGCGGCGGCCGACGCCGCCCGGCGTTGGGGCGCGGGCTCCACCGGCTCACGGCTCGTCACCGGCACCACCCGCCTCCACACCCGCCTCGAACGCGAACTCGCCGCGTTCTGCGGCTTCGAGGCGGCCCTCGTCCTCTCCTCCGGCTACACCGCCAACCTCGCCGCGCTGACGGCGCTCGGCGTCCGGGACTCCCTGATCGTCTCGGACGCCTCCAACCACGCATCGATCGTCGACGGCTGCCGACTCGCACGCGCCGAGACGGCCGTCGTCCCGCACACCGACCCCGAAGCCGTACGCAAGACCCTCGACGCGCACCCGGGGCGGCGCGCCCTGGTCGTCAGCGACTCCGTGTTCTCCGTCGACGGCGACAAGGCCCCGCTGCCGGAGCTCGCCGCCGCCTGCCGCGTCCACGGCGCCGGGCTCGTCGTGGACGACGCCCACGGCCTCGGCGTCCTCGGCGAGGGGGGCAGGGGCGCCCTCCACGAAGCCGGGCTCGCGGGCGACGAGGACGTCGTGGCCACGCTGACCCTGTCCAAGTCCCTCGGCAGCCAGGGCGGCGCCGTCCTCGGCCCCGCCCGGGTGATCGAACACCTGGTGAACGCGGCCCGTACCTTCATCTTCGACACCGGGCTCGCCCCGGCCGCCGTGGGCGGCGCACTGGCGAGCCTGCGGCTGCTCGTGGCCGAGCCGGGCCTCGCCGGGCGGGCCCGTACCGTCGCCACCACGCTGCACTCCCTGCTCACCGGGGCGGGCCTCACGGCGGCCCGGCCCGACGCGGCCGTGGTGTCGGTGCGCGCCCCCTCCCCGGAGGCGGCGCTGCGCTGGGCGGCGGACTGCCGTGAGCAGGGTCTCGGGGTGGGCTGTTTCCGGCCCCCGTCCGTGCCCGACGGCATCTCGCGGCTGCGCCTCACGGCCCGCGCCGATCTGACGGACGCGCAGATCGAGCGCGCGGTGGAGACGATCCTGAGGACCGCACCCGTGGCCCCGCAGGAGTGATCGCGGGGTGGCACCGGGCCGGGGCGGCGGCCCGAAGGCGGGGGCCAAGGGCGTTCCCGGTCACCACAGTTCACCGCTTCGGGCGACAGATGGGGACATATCTTGGTGGAACGCCGCCCGGCGCGGCACGATCGGTGGCAATCTGACGCGAAGCGCGATCCGGGGCAGCCGCCCCGGCGGGAAAGGGACAGCGTCGCCATGGCAGACCACCAGGAAGCATCCGTCACGCTGCCGAGCGACCCCGCCTCGGTCCCCACGGCCCGGCGGTACGTCGCGGACGTCCTCACCGACTGGGGACTGGACGGCGCCGCCGACATCGCGGACTCGATCCGTCTGATCGTCTCCGAGCTGGCCACCAACGCCGTCCTGCACACCCTCGGCCAGTCACCCACCTTCACGGTGGAGGTCCGGCTGGAGCGCGAGGAACGGCTCCACATCGGGATCACGGACAGCCACCCCCGCAGGCCCCGCCGCCTCCCGGCGGCGGTCCAGCAGGACAACGGCCGGGGCATGGTCATCGTCCGTGTCCTGGCGGCGCAGGCGGGCGGCCGTCTCTCGGTCACACCGACCGAGGACGGCGGGAAGACGGTCTGGATCACGATCCCGTGGACCGCGGCCCCCCTGGCGAGTCGCTAGGGCGGCCTGAGCCGCACGAGAGGGCCCAGGAGTGTCCAGGGCAGGTCCGGCGGAGCAGAGGGTGCGGCGGCGCCACCGCACCCCCCCAGGACGGACCGTCAACCCCGTCGTGTCACCGGACGCGGCCGTAGTAGACCTTCGACGACCAGATCTTGTCGAGCTTCACCCAGGAGCCGGTCTTGGGCGAGTGCCAGATCCTGCCGCTGCCGGCGTAGATGCCCACGTGGTACACCCTCCCGCCGGAGTGGAAGAAGACCAGGTCCCCCTTCTGCCTGGTGGAGGCGGAGATGTGCCGGGTCTTGTTGTACTGCTGCTGCGCGGTACGTGGCAGCGACTTGCCCGCCTTCTTGTACGCGTAGAGCGTCAGGCCGGAGCAGTCGAACCTGGAGGGCCCGGCGCTCCCGTACCGGTACGGGGCCCCCTTCTTGGCGGCGGCGATGCTCAGTGCCTTGTTCGCGTGCGTGGTGGCCGCCTGGGCCTCCGACGCTGCTCCGGGTGCGAGCAGCGTGCCGCCGACGGCGGCGAGGGTGAGAGCCGAGACGGCTCCGGCCCGGGACAGCAGGGACGGGACGTGCATCTGCGCAGTCATGCGCAACCCTTCGTCAGCCGCCTGTGAAGGATGACCTGTCGGGTTCGGGCAGGCGAAGATGCCCGGCCGCTGGCGCGGCTTCACCCCAAGGGACGGCCCCGCTGTCGGAACAGCGCGTACGCCCCGTAAAAATCGGGTCCTCCACTCCTGCCGATCCAATCCTGTCGACCAGACGTCCGGGACAGCGGCAGGACTCGGCGTCCGCCCGGACCGCCCCGCCGCGGCGGCGGGGGCTTGTCGTCGACAGGGATCTTGACCCATGTCCGGGGTGAAATCCGAGCTGAAACAGCGATATGTGAGGCTACTCACGACTGATCCGTTCGGGTGGACAGGACGCTTTCGTGATCTCCGGAGGTGCGGCCAACGAGCCCCGCACCAGGGGTGGAACGTCCCGTTCCGCTAAATGTGTACACCTGTCGCGCAACTTGCCCGGGTCATTTATCGACTCGTCGACTACGCCGAACGAGCGAGAGTTTCTGCGCCACATGTGGGCCGTACGGACCTGGACACGACACGACGGAATGTCAACTCTCCCGTGGCTCGCGGACGGTGACCCGACCGGCTCTGCGCTCCCCGTCCAGCACCCGCAGCGCACGCGCCAAGGTGTCGGCGTGCACCTCGCTCTCGCCCCGCGCGTGCATGCGCGTCAGGGCCTCGCGCAGCGCCTCGGCCCGGCCCACCAGGGCTTGTGCCGCCCGTAGCGCCCCATAGGTGTGCGTACCTCTGGATGGATTGATCTTCCCGAGCAGGTCGACGACTTCGAGGTACGCGTCGACGAGTTCACCCTCGGCCCGGGTCAGGGCGGGCAGCGGCGGCAGTTCGGGAACCACGGCCGGCTCACCGCGCCGGGCCGCCGACGGCCGCACGCCGACTGGTGATCACATGATCCACCAGTCCGTACGCGACCGCCTGGGGGGCGTCCAGGACCGTCAGCCGGTCCAGGTCGGCGTCGATCCGGGCCCGGGGCTGCCCGGTGTGCTCGGCGAACGCCGTGGCCATCAGGGCGCGGAGGCGGAGCAGTTCGCGCGCGTGGAGGTCGAGGTCGCTCGGCTGCCCCCGCAGGGGCTCGTCGAGGGCGGGCTGGCGGAGCGTGACCCGCGCGCCGGGGAGCATCAGCCGCTTGCCCGGGGTGCCGGCGGCGAGCAGGAGCGCGGCGGTGGACGCGGCCTGCCCCAGACAGGTGGTCTCCACGTCGCAGTGGAGCGAGCGCATCGTGTCGTGGATGGCGGTCGTCGCGGTGATCGAGCCGCCCGGGGAGTTGAGGTAGAGCGAGACGTCCTGGCCCGGCGCCGCGTGGTCCAGATACAGGAGCTGGGCGATGACGTCGTTGGCCGAGGTCTCGTCGATCGGTGCGCCGAGGAAGACGATCCGGGACGCGAGGAGCCTGGAGTAGGGGTCCAGGGTCCTGATTCCGTGGGCGGTCCGCTCCGTGAACTCGGGGAGGACGTGGCGACCGTGCATGGCGGTACCTCCAACGTAAGAAATGTACAGGACGTACAGGCCGTAAGATGGGGAGCATGACCTACGAGATCCCGGTGACGCAAGCGCGAGCCGAGCTCGCCGACCTCATCAACCGCGTCGTGTACGGCGGTGAGCGCGTCGTCGTCACCCGCCACGGGAAGCCGCTCGTCGCCCTCGTCTCCGCCGCTGACCTGGAGGAACTCGAAGCGGCCGAGAAGCCCGTCGACGAGCAGGTGGTCAGCTCGGTCTCCACCTTCCACCGGCTCGACTCCGCTTCCGGCGAACAGGGCCGCTTCGGTCTCGCCGCACGGCACCGCGAATCCGGCGCCTCGTAGAGGCGGGCGCGGATCCACGGCCGGACGGGCCGACGCGGGCCCCGTCCGGCCGGACGATCATGGAAACGCAAAGCCGCAGTTAACGAGCCGGAAAAACTTCCGCCCTAACGTGCAATGTCTGACCGCGTGCCGCGTCTCGGCAGCTCGACAGTGTGGTGACGGTCGATAGGGTCCGCAGCTGTCCGGGTGTGTCCCGGTCGACGACTGTGAGGTGGAAGAGTGCAACTGAGCCCGCACGAACAGGAACGCCTGCTCATCCATGTGGCGGCGGACGTGGCCGAGAAGCGCCGGGCCAGGGGAGTGCGGCTCAATCACCCCGAGGCCGTCGCGCTCCTCACCTCCCACATCCTCGAAGGCGCCCGCGACGGCCGCACCGTCGCCGAGCTCATGGCCTCCGGGCGCACGGTCCTCACCCGCGAGGACGTCATGGACGGCATCCCCGAGATGATCCACGACGTCCAGGTCGAGGCCACCTTCCCCGACGGCACCAAGCTCGTCACCGTCCACGACCCCATCGTCTGAGCGGGCCGCCGATGATCCCCGGAGAGATCCTGTACGCGGACGGCCCCGTCACCCTCAACGAGGGGCGACCCGTCACCCGCCTGACCGTGCTCAACGCCGCCGACCGGCCCGTCCAGGTCGGCTCCCACTACCACTTCGCCGAGGTCAACCCCGGCCTGGAGTTCGACCGGGCCGCCGCGCACGGACGACGACTCCACATCGCCGCCGGCACCGCCGTCCGCTTCGAACCCGGCATCCCCGTCGAGGTCGAACTCGTCCCCCTGGCAGGCCGCCGGATCGTGCCCGGCCTGCGCGGCGAGACGGCAGGCCCCCTCGACACCACCTACGCCACCGACACCGCCGCACAGCACCAGGACGGCGACCATGCCTGACCTCCACCGCGCCGTGTACGCCGACCTGTTCGGCCCCACCACCGGCGACCGCGTCCGGCTCGCCGACACCGACCTCCTCGTCGAGATCGAGGAGGACCGCAGCGGCGGCCCCGGCCGCGCCGGGGACGAGGCCGTCTTCGGCGGCGGCAAGGTCATCCGCGAGTCCATGGGCCAGGCCCGCACCACCCGAGCCGAGGGCGCCCCCGACACCGTGATCACCGGCGCCGTGGTCATCGACCACTGGGGCGTCGTCAAGGCCGACATCGGCATCAGGGACGGCCGGATCACCGCCCTCGGCAAGGCCGGCAACCCCGACACCATGGACGGCGTCCACCCCGACCTCGTGATCGGCCCCGAGACCGAGATCATCGTCGGCAACGGCAGGATCGTCACCGCGGGCGCCGTCGACGCCCACGTCCACTTCATCTCGCCCACCGTCGTCGAGCAGGCCCTCGCCACCGGCGTCACCACCCTCGTCGGCGGCGGCACCGGACCGGCCGAGGGCACCAAGGCGACCACGGTCACGCCCGGCCCCTGGCACACGGCCCGGATGTTCGAGGCCCTGGACACCTTCCCCGTCAACATCGGCCTGCTCGGCAAGGGCAACACGATGTCTCGGGAGGCCATGCACTCCCAACTCCGGGGCGGCGCCCTCGGGTTCAAGATCCATGAGGACTGGGGGGCGACCCCGGCCGTCATCGACGCCTGCCTGTCCGTCTGCGAGGAGACCGGCGCCCAGCTCGCCATCCACACCGACACCCTGAACGAAGCCGGATTCGTCGGCGACACCCTCGCCGCCATCGCCGGGCGCACCGTCCACGCCTACCACACCGAGGGCGCCGGAGGCGGACACGCCCCCGACATCATCACGGTCGTCTCCGAGCCGTACGTCCTGCCCAGCTCCACCAACCCGACCCGGCCGCACACCGTCAACACCATCGAGGAACACCTCGACATGCTGATGGTCTGCCACCACCTCAACCCGGCCGTCCCCGAGGACCTCGCCTTCGCGGAGTCCCGCATCCGGCCCTCCACCATCGCCGCCGAGGACGTCCTCCACGACCTGGGCGCGATCTCGATCATCTCCTCCGACTCCCAGGCCATGGGCCGGATCGGCGAGGTGATCATGCGCACCTGGCAGACCGCGCACGTCATGAAGAAGCGCCGCGGCGCCCTGCCCGGGGACGGCCGCGCCGACAACCACCGGGTGCGCCGCTACGTCGCCAAGTACACGATCAACCCGGCCGTGGCCCAGGGCATGGACCATCTCATCGGCTCGGTCGAGCCCGGCAAGCTCGCCGATCTGGTCCTCTGGGAGCCCGCCTTCTTCGGCGTCAAACCGCTCGTCGTCGTCAAGGGCGGCCAGATCGCGTACGCGCAGATGGGCGACGCCAACGCCTCCATCCCCACCCCCCAGCCGATCCTGCCCCGCCCGATGTTCGGCGCGCTCGGCAGGGCCGCGGCGGCCGGCTCGGTCAACTTCGTCGCCCGGGCCGCCATCGAGGACGACCTGCCGCGCAGGCTCGGTCTCCACAAGGAGTTCACCGCCATCGGCTCCACCCGGCGGGTCACCAAGGCCGACATGCG
Source organism: Streptomyces sp. NPDC058671 (assembly GCF_042716475.1). NCBI lineage: Bacteria > Bacillati > Actinomycetota > Actinomycetes > Kitasatosporales > Streptomycetaceae > Streptomyces > Streptomyces sp. NPDC058671. The sequence goes on from NZ_JBHXSA010000009.1 coordinate 114,904, forward strand.
CGAGAACGACGCCCTGCCCCGGGTCGAGGTCGACGCCGACACCTTCACGGTGACCATCGACGGCGAAGTGGTCGAACCCGCGCCCGCCGCGGAACTTCCCATGGCCCAGCGCTACTTCCTCTTCTGACGGCGCGCGCCTCCATGACACGCTCCGCACTCCTCGTCCTCGCCGACGGACGCTTCCCCGCCGGTGGGCACGCCCACTCCGGCGGCGCCGAGGCCGCCGTCAGGGCCGGCCGCATCAAGGACGCCGCCGGACTCGAGGCCTTCTGCCGGGGCCGGCTGCACACCACCGGCCTCACCTCGGCCGCGCTCGCCGCCGGCGCCGCGTTCGGACTCGACCCGGTCGAACTCGACGCGGCTGCGGACGCCCGCACCCCCTCGCCCGCCCTGCGCGCCACTGCCCGCAGACTCGGCCGCCAGCTGATGCGGGCCGCCCGCGCCACCTGGCCGAGCCCCGCACTCGACGCGCTCGCGACCGCGTTTCCGCGCGGCGCCCACCAGCCCGTCGTCCTCGGCATCACCGCCCTGGCCGCCGGGCTCGGCCCCGAGGACGCCGCCCACTGCGTCGCGTACGAGACGGTCGGCGGCCCCGCCACCGCCGCCGTACGCCTCCTCAGCCTCGACCCGTACCAGGCCACCGCCGTCCTGGCCCGCCTCGCCCCCGAGATGGACGAGGTCGTCGAGCGCGCCACCGCCGCCGCCCGCGAGGGAGTCCACGCGCTGCCCGCCGCCTCCGCCCCCCTCCTCGACCTCACCGCCGAGCAGCACGCGGCCTGGCCCGTCCGCCTCTTCGCCTCGTAACGCTCCGACAGGAGAACCATGCACCTCGACCACGCCCACACCCACCACGGCGCCGTCTCCGCCGACGCCCACCGCCCCGACGGCACCCGCCGCGCCCTGCGCATCGGACTCGGCGGCCCCGTCGGCTCAGGCAAGACCGCGACCGTCGCCGCCCTCTGCCGGGTCCTGCGCGACACCCTCTCCCTCGCCGTCGTCACCAACGACATCTACACCCGCGAGGACGCCGACTTCCTGCTCCGCAACGCCGTCCTGCCGCCCGAGCGCATCCAGGCCGTGGAGACCGGCGCCTGCCCGCACACCGCCATCCGCGACGACATCTCCGCCAACCTGGAAGCCGTCGAGGAACTGGAGGAGGCCGTGGGCCCCCTCGACCTCATCCTCGTCGAGTCCGGCGGCGACAACCTCACCGCCACCTTCTCCAAGGGGCTCGTCGACGCCCAGATCTTCGTCATCGACGTGGCCGGCGGCGACGACATCCCGCGCAAGGGAGGCCCTGGCGTCACCACCGCCGACCTCCTCGTCGTCAACAAGACCGACCTTGCCCCCCACGTCGGCTCCGACCTGGAGCGGATGGCCCGCGACGCCGAACAGCAGCGCGGCGAACTGCCCGTCGCCTTCACCTCGCTGCGCGCCGAGAACGGCGTCGCGCCCGTCGCCGACTGGGTCCGCGCCCAGCTCGCGGCATGGACCGCGTGAGCCTGCGCGCCACGGCCCGGATCACCGCCGACGCCGACGGCGGGCTGCCGCTCCTGGTGAGCGAAGGGCCGCTCGCCGTGCGCCGCACCCGGGCGGCCGGTCCGTACACCCGGGTCACCCTCGTCGGGGCGATGAGCGCCCCCCTCGGCGGTGACCGGCTCGCCGTCGAGACCGAGGTGCGGGACGGGGCCCGGCTCCTGGTCGACGCGGCCGCCGCGACCCTCGCCCTGCCGGGCCGGAGCGCCGAGCCCGCCGCGTACGACGTCCGGATCACCGTCGGCGGGGAGGGAGTCCTGCGGTGGCTGCCCGAACCGCTGGTCTCCGTCCACGGCTCGGACCTGCGGATGCGCACCGTCGTCGCGCTCGCCCCCACGGCCCGGCTGGTCCTGCGCGAGGAACAGGTCCTCGGCCGCCACGGCGAACCCCCCGGCACCCTCCGCACCCGCCTCACCGTCCACCGCGCCGGACGCCCCCTCCTCGACCAGGAGCTCGCGTACGGGCCGGGGGCGCCCGGCGGCTGGGACGGCGGCGCGGTCCTCGGCGGTCACCGCGCCACCGGTCAACTCCTCGTCGTCGAACCCGACTTCGAGGAGAAGCCGGCCGTGCCCCGACTCCTCGGCGAGCACGCGGCCATCACCCCGCTCGCCGGACCCGGGGCCCTCGCCACCGCCGTCGCCCCCGACGCCCTGACCCTGCGCCGCCTCCTCGACGAGGCCCTGGAGCTGCTCGCACCCGCGTGAGCCGTACCGCTCACCGGGACACCGTCACCGGTTATGGGTTCGGCAAAGAAACACCCGTACGGGCTTACGTCGTGCTGCCCACGGACGAAAGGATCACCCGAACAGAACGACACCTACAGGGGAGGGACTTGTGCGACGTACGGCAGCACTCGGCTCGGCCGGCACTCTGATAGCGGGCGCGCTCGTCGTGGGCGCGCTCACCGCCCCGGCGGCCAACGCCGACAGCGACCGTCACCCGCGCGACACCGAGGCGATCGGTGTCGCCGTCGCCGCGGCGCGGGCCGCCCAGGCCGGCATCGACTGGCAGGACTGTCCGGCCGACTGGGGCCTGGAGAAGCCGATCCAATGCGGCTGGGTCACCGTCCCCGTCGACTACGCGAAGCCCCACGGCAAGAAGATCAGGATCGCGGTCGACCGGATCGGCGCCACCGGCGCGCCCGCCGAGCGCCAGGGCGCACTCCTCTACAACCCCGGCGGGCCCGGCGGCTCCGGACTGCGTTTCCCGCGCCGGGTCACCACCAAGAACGCGATCTGGGCGAACACCGCCAAGGCCTACGACTTCGTGGGCTTCGACCCGCGCGGCGTCGGCAGGTCCGCCCCCATCTCCTGCGTCGACCCGACCGAGTTCGTCAAGGGCCCCAAGCTCGACCCGGTCCCCGACACCGAGGCGGACAAGCGCGCGCAGCGCAAGCTCGCCGCCGAGTACGCGCAGGGCTGCGCCGAGCGGAGCGGCGACCTCCTGCCGTACGTCAACACCCTCAACACCGCCCGGGACCTCGACGTCGTCCGCGCCGCCCTCGGCGAGAAGAAGCTCAACTTCGTCGGCGTCTCCTACGGCACCTACCTCGGCGCCGTCTACGGCACCCTCTTCCCGAGCCACGTCCGCCGCATGGTCCTCGACAGCGTCGTCAACCCCTCGACGCGCAAGATCTGGTACGAGGCCAACCTCGACCAGGACATCGCCTTCGAGGGCCGGCTCAAGGACTGGATGACCTGGGTCGCCCAGCACGACGCCACCTACCACCTCGGCGACACCTACGAGGAGGTCCACCGGCAGTGGACGACCCTGCGCGCCGCCGCCAAGAAGGCGCCCCTCGGCGGCACGGTCGGCCCCGCCGAACTCATCGCCTTCTTCCAGAACGCCCCCTACTACGACTCCATGTGGGCCCCGGTGGCCGAGGCGTGGAGCGCGTACGCCGCCGGTGACCCGCAGCCGCTGATCGAATCGGCCGCCGCCGACCTCACCGACACCGCGGGCAACGCCTCCGCCGAGAACGGCAACGCCGTCTACACCGCGGTCGAGTGCGCCGACGCGCCCTGGCCCACCAGCTGGAAGACGTGGGACCGTGACAACAGCCGGCTCCACCAGCGGTACCCGTTCATGACCTGGGCCAACGCCTGGATGAACCTGCCGTGCGCCACCTGGTCCACCCCGCGCCAGCGCCCGACCGAGGTGAAGACCGGCAAGGGCCTGCCGCCGGTGCTCATCACCCAGGCCGAGCGCGACGCCGCCACGCCGTACGGCGGCGCCGTCGAGCTGCACAAGCGGTTCAAGGGCTCGCGCCTGATCACGGAGAAGGACGCCGGGTCGCACGGCGTCACCAACCTGGTCAACCCGTGCCTCAACACCAAGGTCGAGGCCTACCTGCTGACCGGGAAGCTGGACGCCAGGGACCAGACCTGCGCCCCGCACGCCGCCCCGCGGCCGTAGCGGCCCGCGGGACCGGGCGTGGGGGGGGGGCGCCCGCCCCCCCCACCCCCCCCCGTCCCCCCCGGGCGGCCCCCCCCCCGGGCGACCCCCCGCAAAACAAGAAATGCCCCCCCAAAAA